>JBHELO010000017.1:0-41262 GCA_046263055.1 Acidimicrobiales bacterium
GTCCCACCACCGGGGTGATATCGGGCACGCCGACAGCCGAAGGACCGTTCACCTTTACCGTCAGGGCCTCCAACAGGTTGGCGCCTGACGCCGTCAGCCCGCCGATGACGATCATCGTGTCGCGTTAGATGCCGGCTGAGCGTGGCCTGTGCGGTGTCCTGGTGGGACTGCCCCGACCCCCGGCTCCGGCCCTATGACCGCGGTCAGCCCCAGCGGGTGGAAATGTCAACTTGACGTGGTCCCAACTTGACGGCCCGGGAGTGGCCTCATCCCGGGAGGCGTTGAGTATCTCCCCGCCAGTTCCAGCGTGCTTCCCCCCTCGGCGGCGACCCTCGGCGTGGTGATGCGCGAGTACGCCTTCGACCATCCGCCGGTGGTCGGCGCCGGGCGCGTGGTGTTCAAGGTCCGCAACGCCGGTGCCCTCCACCACGAGTTGGTGCTCGTGCGCCTCCCGCCCGACTTCGCGGGCACGATCGACCAGCACGTGCGATCGGACACGCGCGTCGCGGTGGCGACGGTGGCGGTCCTGGCCGACCGCTCGCCCGGGCAGCAGGGGATCTTCGCCGCCGACCTCACTCCCGGCCGGTACGGGTTCATCTGCTACCTCGAGGACCCCGACGGGCGGCAACACGTGTTCAAGGGCATGTCCTCCGAGCTCTCCGTCGTCTGATGGACTGGGGCGACCTCGACGCACGACCGGAGGCCGCCGTGACCGACATCACCGTTCTTGTCGCCGACGCTCAGCGCCTGTTCGCGGACGCCCTGATCACCGCCCTCTCCCGTCAACCCGATCTGCGCCCGTCGGCCGAGTGCCCGACCACTGGCCCCGCAACCATCCAGCTCCTCGGCCGGCTCCGGCCCGACGTCGCCCTCGTGGACTACTGGATGCCGGCCATGGAGGGGCCGGCCGTGACCCGTGCGGCGGCATCCAGCTCGCCGAGGACCAAGGTGCTGCTCCTGTCCTGGCTGCACGGCCCCATTCAGATCCGGGAGGCGTTGGCGTCGGGGGCGGCCGGGTTCCTGCCCAAGAGCATCGGCCTGGACGAGCTCGAAGCCGCCATCCGCCGGGCTCACCAGGGTGAGCCACTGGTGTACGGCCCGCAGCTGGCCAAGCTGGCGGGGGACATCGAGGCGCGCTACCAGGACGCCAGCGAACAGACCGGCAGGCTCGACACGCTGTCGCCCCGGGAGGTGGAGGTGCTGCAACTCCTCGGCGACGGCCGGACGCCCCACGAGATCGCCGAGGCGCTGTTCATCTCCCAGGGAACGGTGAAGAACCACATCCATCGCATCCTGCGCAAGACGGGCGCCCAGTCACAGCTCGAGGCGGTGGCCATGGCCCGGCGGGCCCTCCTGATCCAGGACCGCCACTATCCCGGGCCGAACCGCCCCCGGCTGCAACCGCCGTCCCGGCTGCCGGCAGAGTCCTTCTAGCGGTCACCCCCGGCGACGGCCCCAGCTCCACCGCCGGCGACGGCCGGCTACGGGAAGAAGAACCCCCGGATGGCGGCGGGGAGCGGCGCCGGGCGGTCGCCCGAGGCGCCGTACACCCCTCCAGCCTGGCCTCGCACGTACCAGGCACCGTTCGAGGGCCGGAACACCGCGAAGTCGGTGATGCCGTCGCGGTTGTAGTCGCCGGGGACGGGAATGTCGCCCGGCGTCCCCCACGCCGCGCCCGGTTGGCCGAGGACGTACCAACCGCCCGTGGACGGCCGGTACACGGCGAAGTCCGTCTTGCCGTCACCGTTGTAGTCACCGGGGACGGGAATGTCACCACTGGCACCCCAGAGGGCACCCGGCTGGCCCTGCACGTACCAGGCGCCCGTCGAGGGCCGGTACACGGCGAAGTCGGTCCTGCCGTCGGCGTTGTAGTCGCCGGGGACGGGGATGTCGCCCGACGTCCCGAAGATCGCACCGGGCTGGCCCTGCACGAACCAGGCGCCGGTGGACGGCCGGAAGACGGCGATGTCCGTCTTGCCGTCACCGTTGTAGTCGCCCGGGACAGGGATGTCGCCCGACGTGCCGAAGACGGCCCCCGGCTGGCCCAGCACGAACCAGGCGCCGGTGGACGGCCGGAAGACGGCGATGTCGGTGATGCCGTCACCGTTGTAGTCGCCCGGGACAGGGATGTCGCCCGACGTGCCGAACACGGCCCCCGCCTGGCCCTGCACGTACCACCCGCCGTTGGCCGGTCGGAACACCGAGAGGTCGGTGGTGCCGTTGCCGTTGAAGTCGGCGGGACGGGGCGACGGCGCCCGTGTGAGCTTCACGGTGAAGGAGTCCGTGTCCGTGCCGGCGGTCAGGACGGGCCGCGGCTTGCCGGCGGGGGCTGGGAAGTCGGTGGATCCGCCCGCCCCGGCGGCATAGATGTTGCCGGCGGTGTCCAGCGCCACGCCGCCGAGGCTGCCCTCACCCACCGATTCGGTGCCGCCGAGGTACGTGGAGAAGACGAGGGCGGACCCCGCGGCGTTGAGCTCGGTGATGAAGGAGTCGCTGAGCCCGCGCAGGTGGCCGTCCACGGGGCTGGCGGTCGGGAAGTTCGTCGAGGTCGTCTTCCCGAGCACGTACACCCGACCGGCGCCGTCCAGGGCGATGCCCATCGGCTTGTCGGCGTCGGTGCCTGTTCCTCCGAGGTAGGTGGAGTACACCAGGGCGCTCCCGGCAGGGTTGAACTTGGTGACGAAGGCGTTGGAGGTGCCGGCGTTGGCGTGCTGGAACGCCCCCGGGGTCGTCGGGAAGTCGGTGGAGGTCGTGCCGCCGGCCACGTAGGCGCTCCCCGCGGCGTCCACCGCCACCTTCACGTTGTTGAACCCGTTCCCGTCGTCCCCGGTGCTCCCGCCCAGGTAGGTCGAGTACACCTTTGACGTCCCCGCCGGGGCGAGCTTGGTCAGGAAGACGTCCCCGTTCTGGGGCGCGCCGGGCGCCGTCGTGCGGTAGGCGCCGGCGGTGGTCGGAAAGTCGTTGCTCACCGTCACCCCGGCCACATAGGCGGCGCCCGTGGAGTCCACGGCGAGTCCCTTGGCCAGGTCGTAGACCGTGCCCCCCAGGTAGGTGGAGTAGACGAGGGCGCTGCCCGTGGGGTTCAGCTTGAACACGACGGGATGGAAGCTGAAAGCACCCGGGCTCGGCGGCCCCTGGATGGCGCTCACCAGGGGGAACGTGTCGAAATCGGAGCCGCCGGCCACGTAGGCGGCTCCGGTCGCGTCGATGGCGATGGCGTTCGACTCCTCGGCCGGCCCGACGTATGTGGAGTAGGAGATCGCGCCCGAGGAGGTGAGCTTGGTGACGAACGCGTCGGCCCGATGACCGGGCGCCAGGCTCACACTGACTCCCGACGCGGTTGCGGTGGCCGGCGTGTCCAGCTCGGCGGAGGTGGCGTTGGTGATCGAGTTGATCCGGCTGCCAGGTGCGATCGAACTGCCGGACACATAGCGGAACGCATCGTCGGCCCGGAACGTCCCCGACGTCAGGGTCAGCGTGGTGCTGCCGTTGGTGGTGGAGCCGGTGACCGTTCGGGGTGCCCCGTCGAAGGCACCGGGCGTGGTCGGGAAGTCGGAGGACTGGGTGAACCCGGTGACGTAGGTGTTGCCCGTGGCGTCCACGGCGATGCTGCGGCCCTCCTCGTTGCTGTCGCCCCCGAGGAAGGTGCTGTACAGGACGGTGGTGCCGGTGGGGTCGAGCTTGTAGACGAACCCGTCCTCGTTGTCCGTCATGGTCAGGCCCAGCCCGTTGACCTGAGGGAAGTCGGCGGACTGCGTGTTCCCCGTGACGTAGGCGTTGCCCGCGCCGTCCACGCCGATGGCGAAGGCCTGGTCGTAGCTCGAGCCGCCGACGAACTTCGAGTACAGCAACGGGTCGATGACCAGGGGCAGCTTCGGGTCGTGGGGGCCCACGTGGAACCGGACGACGCCGCCGGTCACCACGTAGGCCGCCGCCACCGGCCGGCGGGTCCCGCCGACCTCCTGGTAGGCCACCGGTCGACCCTGGCGGATGTCACCGCCTCCGAGGCGGCCGACCAGGTCACCATGCTCGTCCACGCGCAGCCCCGTCACCCCGTCCATGCTCAGGGTCACGACGCCAGCATCGGCGCCCGGCGCCACCACCAGGTCGTACTCGAGCTGCTGTTGGGTCCCGTGGTAGACGAGGTCCACCCCCGGGTACACGCCGTACTCGGTCACCTTGGCGTAGCTGGGCACGTCGGTGACCCAGGCCGAGGGGTCGGCGCCGCGGGCGTAGGTGGCCCGACCGGGGAGGGGATCGGACCCTTCCACGCGGGGCGAGGCGTTGGACCCGTCCAGCCGCATGCGCAGGACGCTGTCCCCCGGGCCTGCCCGCAGCACGGACTCGCCGGGACTCAGCCACACGGTGGACCCGGCCGAGCGGCCGACGAAGGCGACATCGGGGTTGCCCACCTGGCCCCGGTTGGGCTCGAAGCTCACCGGCACCTGGCCGAACCGTGCGGCCGCGTCAACGGTGGCTGGCGAGGCGGCCGTCGACCGCCTCGGCGGGCGGTGGGCGGCGGGCCGGGCGATCGCCGGCGTGCCGGCAGCACAGGCGACGGCCGCCACTGTCACGATCAATCGGCGCAACGATTCCGTCCCTCTCTCGGCGGGGCCGGCCCCAGCGGGGAGGCCGGCGGTGCTGCGGTGCAGGCGGGGATCGTCAGGACCCGACGACCCTGGCCGTGGCCCGTAGCCGGCGAGCCTCGGTGAGGCCGAAACCGGCGCCGAGGGCCACAAACCCCGAACCGGCCATGGCGGCGACCATGCCGGGCACCCCGTTGCGGTGCGACGAGGGGAGGTTGACGAGGCTCGGCGCGCCCCCAGGGCCGCCGGCGAACCCGCTCCAGAGGTCACCCGTGAGCGGGCGCCCTGACGGCTGGGCTCCGATGGTGCCTCCCACCGACGGTGACGGCGACGGTGACGCCGCTACCTGGGTGGCCACCGGGACCGGGGGGCTTGGCAGTGCCGGCGCCTGGCCGGTCACCCCGACGCCGACGGGGGCGGCGGTCGGGTCCGTCCTACCGCCGCTCACCCGGCCGGCCACCACACCCGCCGCCGGCGCCGCCACGCCGCCGGTGCGGACGACCTGCGGGGTGGCGGCCACCACTCCGCCGGCCGCCTCCACCTCCATGTTGGCGACCTTCGGATCGAGGTCCGGGCCGGCCACCGCGACGATCGAGTGGATGCCCACCGTGGCCCCCGCGGGGACGGTGACCTGCTGGGTGAGGAAGCCTGAGGCGGTGGCCGTGACCGTGGCCAGGAGGGTTCCGGTGGGGCTGTCCCAATGGATCTCCACCTGAGAGGTCGGCGCCCAGCCACTGCCCGTCACGGTCACGTCCGTCGACGCCGCCGCCCGAACGGGGCTCGGAGCGTTGAGGAGCGCGGAGCCGTTGGTGGTGGTGCACGCCCACGCCAGGCCGGCCGTGACGACCACGCATCCCGCCACTCCGAGGGCGGCGATGATGCGGCGGGAAATCCCCAATTCGAACGTCCTCCAGGCCTCTCCGAGACTGCCCTGCTATTCATGCACGGCGCTTCGAGGGTGTCAATGTGCCTGCCAGTAGATGCATTGCTCCAGTAGTGGCCGTCGCGGCAGGACCAATTGGCCCAAATTGACCCACTGTGCCATCCGGTAGATGTCCGTTTCCCCTACTTCCCGGGCGGCACTTCGGGCGTTATCGTGCCGGATCCATCGCATGCAGATGGCTCGCACGTTGCTCATCTGGCGTGTCTCGGTTGCCGCGGGAGCGGTGACCCTGCTCGCTTCTCATGGTGCGGCCGTGGTCGACGCCTCACCCCTGGCGGCCGGCCCCGGCCGGTGGCACGAAGTAGGCCGCCTGGCCACCGCCCGGGCCGACCACACCGCAACCGTCCTGGGCGGCCAGCGGTGCGCCGGCGCACCGGACATCCGTCCCCCATGGTGCGGCCAGGTGCTGGTGGCGGGCGGCCGCGGTGGCGTCGCGAACCTGCCCCTCACCTCGTCCGAGGTGTTCGACCCCGACGCCCGGACGTGGTCGCCGGCTCCCGACCTGCCCGCGCCCCGGGCCGACCACACCGCCTCCAGCCTCGCCGATGGCGGCGTGCTGGTGGCCGGCGGGACGGACGCCGGTGGGGAGCCGCTGGCCGACGCCGTGATCTTCCGCCCCGCCGGCGCCGGCGGGTCGTGGGTCGGCGGGGGGTCCCTCGGTGAAGCCCGGGCCCTCCAGGCAGCGACGACCCTGGCCGACGGGCGGGTCCTGGTGGCGGGCGGCACGGGGACCGGCGGGCGAGCCCTGGCGTCCACCGAGGTGTTCGACCCCACCGTGCTCAGGTGGTCGGCGGGTCCCGCCCTGGCCACCCCCCGCTCGGGGGCGGCGGCCGCCCTCCTGGCCGACGGCCGGGTGCTGGTGATCGGCGGGACCGGGGCCACCGGCCAGCCCCTGGCGTCGGCCGAGGTGCTCGACCCCCGGGGGCCGGCGTCGGAGCCGTCCACCCCCATCGCCCCGATGGCCGCCGCCCGCGGGCGACCCAAGGCCACGCTCCTGCACGACGGCCGGGTGGTGGCAACCGGCGACGGGTCCTCCCAGGCCTACGACCCGGCCCGGGGGACGTGGCTGCCGCCGGTCCCGATGGCGGCCGCCGGCGCCGGCCACGCCGCCGCGCCGCTGGCCGACGGTCGGGTCGTGGTGACCGGGGGGGACGACGGCGCGGGCGGGGCGCTGGCCTCCGCCGGGGTGTTCGACCCGGCCACCGGGACGGCCACGACGGTGGACGATCTCCTGGTGTCGCGCCGAGGCCACTCGGCCACCCTCCTCGAAGACGGGACCGTCCTCGTCGTCGGTGGCGGCGCCGCCGGTCGGCCCGAGGCGTCGGCCGAGGTGTTCGACCCGCTCGCCGTGGCCCAACCGCCGACGCTGGTCGCCGTCTCGCCGGGCGCCTCGGCGCTCGACACGACGGCCGCCGTCACCCTGGGCGGACGCGGGCTCGGAGCCGTTCGGTCGGTGTCGTTCGGCGGGGCCGAGGGCCGCGACGTGAGGGCCGTCTCGGATGCCGAGGTGCTCGTCACCAGCCCGCCCCGCACCGAGGCGACAACGGTGGACGTGACGGTGACGGCCCCGTCGGGCACCTCGGTGAGCGGGGCGGCGCGCTTCACCTACGCCCCGCCCCCCGTAGTCACCGGCGTGGAGCCCGACGCCGGCTCGGTGGCCGGGGCGACGCGGGTCGTCGTGCACGGCACCGGCGTGGGCGTCCCCGGCGCCGCCGTCCTGTTCGGCGACGTGTCCGCCACGATCACGGCGCCCACCGCCGCGGGCGACCTGGAGGCGCTCAGCCCGCCGCACGCGCCGGGACCGGTGGACGTCACCGTGCGGACACCGGCGGGAACGTCAGCGGCCTCGACCGTCGACCGGTTCCGCTTCGGTGACGGGTCCTGGGCGGCCGCCGCACCACTCCCCGGGGCCCGCTACAACAGCACGGCCACCGACCTGGAGGACGGGCGGGTCCTCGTGGTGGGGGGAACCGACGACTTCACGCCCGGCCGGGCCACCACCCTGGCCTCCGCCGAGCTGTACGACCCCTCCACCGGGACGTGGTCGGCGACCGGCTCCGTCGCCGTCGGCCGCTCGAGCCACACCGCCACCCGCCTCGCCGACGGGCGGGTCCTGGTGGCCGGCGGCCTCGGCGTGGACCCGGCACGCGGCTTCGATCAGGACACACTCATCGCACCGGCCGCCACCCTCGCCGTCGACGACGTCACCGGGAGGGATGGCCAGGAGGTGAGCTCGGCGGTCGCCGCGCACGTGGGGGTGGCGCCCGCCCCGGACCGGCCCGACCTGCGGGTGAGCGCGTCGTCGGACCCGCCGGCGGGGAGCCCGGTGGCCATCGGGAGCAGCCTCACGTACACCTTCCGGTACTTCAACAGCGGCGGCCGGCCGGCAGCGGGTGTGCTGACCGACCCGCTGCCCGACGCCCTCGACTTCGTGGGCGCCAGCCCGGGGGGCACGTTCGACCCTTCCAACCGAACGGTTGCCTTCGACCTCGGACCGGTGGCGTCGGGGACGTCGGCGACGGCTCCGGCGGGCACGGTGAGCGTCACCGTGGCGCTGCGGACCTTCCCGCAGAACCCCGACACGTCGGGGGGGCTCGAGAACGCCGCCCACCTCGACGGGGCCACCTCAAACATGCTGCGTCACGAGGTGGTCGGCGGCGACCCAGGGCCGGGACCGGTGCCGCGCATCGCAGTGAGTGCCGATCCGCCGGACGGCGCAGCCGTCCGACCGGGCACCCACATCACGTACACCTTCTCCATCTTCAACCCCGGCGGAGCGCCTCAGGACGGCGCCGTCCTGCGGGACACCCTGCCGCTCGAACTGGACTTCGTCGCCGGCGACGGCGCCACCTTCGATCCCGACACCCGGGTGGTCACCTTCGCGCCGGTGACGGTGGCGCCCGGCACGACGGCCGCGTCCCCGGCCACCACCCGACAGCTGACGGTGGCGGTGACGGCCCGGTCCGAGGCCATGGGCGCGCTCACCAGCGCGGAGATCTACGACCCCCGCAAGGGGTCCTGGTCCCCCGCCCAGCCGATGCACGTGGCCCGGCTGTCCCACACCGCCACCCTCCTTCCCGACGGCCGGGTGCTGGTGGCCGGCGGGGCGTTCCAGGAGGACCGGCCGCCCACGACCTCGTCCGCCGAGCTGTACGACCCCACCAGCGGGGCGTGGACGGAGACCGGTCCGCTGGCGGGCACCTGTGGGTCCGCCACGGTGGAGTGCGGCCGAAGCAACCACACCGCCACGCTGCTCCCGGACGGCCGGGTGCTGGTGACGGGCGGCATCGGCAACCGCCCCGGTCGCCCCGGCGACGCCCCCGCGAGCGTGGACACCACGGCTCAGCTCGGGGACGACCAGACCAGCGGGGCCACCCACCCGCTCAACCCCGACCCCGCCACACCGGTACGGCTGGTGGCCTCGACCACGCCGGCACGAGGGGCGGTGGTGCGGCCGGGCGACGTCATCGTCGCCACTTACGCGGCCGTCGGCGGCGGGCCGGCGCCGGTCACCGTGGCCCTGGCCACCCTGGCCCTGCCGACCAGCGTGGACTTCGTGGACGCGGGTCCGGGCGCCACCTACAACCCCCGCAACCGGATCGTCACGTTCGCCCCCATCACGGTCGCCCCCGGCGCCCTCCCGGCACCCGCCGCATGGGTCGAGGTGCGGGTGCGGGCGACGGCCGCGGTGGGCGGCGGCGCCGTCCCCGACGGCTCCCCGCTGGACATCACCGTTGGCCGGGCGTTGGTCGAGAAGACGGCCGTGGCGGCCGACACCGCCTCCTTCACCGTCCTCACCCGGGACGATCCGGGCGCCGCGCCCCGCCTGGTGACGACGGCTGACCCCGGTAGCGGGCAGGTGGTGGCGTCCGGGAGCCGGATCACCTACACCTTTGCGTACTACGACACCGGGCGGTCCCCGGCGACGGGGATCGTCCTCCGCGACGTGATCAAACAGGACGCCGCATTCGTCGCCGCCAGCGGGGGCGGCCGGTTCGACCCGGTCACCTCGACGGTGACGTTCCCGCCGGTCACGATCGACGCGGGGACCACGGCCGACCACCCGGCGGGCACCTTCACGGTGACCGTCGAGGTGGAGGGCCCGGTGGACGCGCTGACCGCGGCGGACGTCTTCGATCCCGCCACCGGGGCATGGCAGGCGACGGGGTCGCTCCAGGTGGGCCGGTTCGGCCAGACGGCCACCCTCCTCGGCACCCGGCCGTGCGGTGGCCGCTGCGGGCAGGTGCTGGTGGCCGGCGGGATCACGCGCGTGCCCGGGGGGACCAGCGGGCCGCCCGGCGCGCCGGCCTACACCGCCGTGGCCGAGCTGTACGACCCTGTCCGGGGAGCGTTCTCGACCGCCGCCCTGGGCCGCCAGGAACGCGGCGGCCACACCGCGACCCTGCTGCCGGACGGGACCGTGCTGGTGGCGGGGGCGGCCATGGTCTTCGCCGGGGCCCAGTCGCCGGAGACCGCCTCCGCCGAGATCTACGACCCGGTGGCGGACGCCTGGCAGGACACCGCGCCGATGCTCACGGCCCGGGGCGACCACACGGCCACCCTCATCGGAGGCCCCGCCTGCCAGCCCGGCGCCGGCCCTGCCTACTGCGGGTCGGTGCTGGTGGCCGGGGGCGCCGGGACCGGCAGGACGGCGCTGGGCGCCCCGGTCGCCACCGGTCGGGCCGAGCGGTACACGCCCGTCGCCCTGCCACCGGCGGTCACCTCCGTCCATCCCGCCACCGGGCCCACCGCCGGGGGCACCGTGGTGACCATCGAGGGATCGGGCTTCCGAGACGTGGCGGCGGTCACCTTCGGCGACCTGCCCGCTGCGGAGGTCCACGTCACGAGCCCGACCAGCCTGACCTCCGTGAGCCCCGCCCAGGCCAGCGGGACGGTGGACATCACGGTCACGACCCGGGCCGGGCGGTCGGGGGCCGGCGCGGCCACCGGTTTCACCTACGAGATCAGCCGGCCGCCCTCGGCCGTGACCGACCTGGCCGCCCGCCTGACCGCCCCGTCGTCGGTGGTCCTGTCGTTCTCGGCGCCACCCGCGGACGGCCCGTTCGGGCCGCCCGCCGACGCCTTCGTCGTCATGCAGTCCACGACGCCCATCCTGGACGAGCGGTCGTTCGCCGCCGCCACCAGCCTGTGCCAGCCGGCCTGCGCGCTCTCTCCCGGCGACGTCGGCCAGCCCCTGACCCTCACCGTCGACGACCTGGCCCCGGGTCAGACCCTGCACTGGGCACTGGAGGCGGAGAACGCGGACGGGCAGCGGGGCCCCTTGTCCAACGAGGCGTCGGTGACCACGGCCGGGTCGAGCCTGCCTCCGGCGGCGGCGGCAGCGGCGGCGGCGGCGGCGGCGACAACCGCGGCGGCGCCGGCGGCCAGCGGCGCGCCACCGGCTGCCGAACAGTCCCCTCCCCCGCAGGCGGCGGCACCGGTCGCGCCGCCGTCGAGCGCGCCGACGATCAAGCGCCCGGCCGGGGAGGCCCTTCCCCCCGGTCGGGGCTCGGGAGGGCTGCCCACGTGGGCGGTGCTGGGCATCTGGGCCGTTTTCGTCGTGGGCGCCGGGGGCCTCGGGTCCGTCGCCAACCGCCGCATCCGTGGCCCGGGATCAGGTCGGGCCCGGTGAGCGCCCATCCGGAGCCGGTACTTGTAGCCTCCGCAGGAAGCCCCGGGCGGGGTGAGGGGAGAGGCGGCCATGGCGGAGACGGGTAGTCCAGGCCGAGGCCCGCGCCGCCCGCGCCCGGCTCGCCGCAGCTGGCTGGGCCTGTGGACGTGGGTCGTGCTGCTGGTGCTGCTGGGCGCCTACCTGGCGGTCCTCGCCCTGAACCGCCCCCACGTCAGCGGCGATCGTTTGAACTTCACCACCTTCGTGGCCGCCGTCAACGACGGCAGGGTCCACGACGCCCGGATCCTGGATCAGGACTCGGTCGTCACCGGCACCTACCAGCGGCCCGGCGGCGTCGTCGCCCGCTACAACGCGCCGCTGACCACCGACCTGCAGAGCACCGTCATCCTCCGGTACCTGGTCCCCGCCGACATCCCCACCACCATCGACCAGCAGGTGGGCAAGCGGATCGCCTCGCTGATCACCTTGCTCCTCCCCGGCCTCATCATCGCCGTCCTCCTCGGCTACCTCGTGCTCTCGCACCGCCGGGGCACAGGCCTGTTCGCGGTGCGCAGCGGCGCCCGCCGCATCACCGCCGACGAGTCCCCGGTCCGGTTCACCGACATCGCCGGGCAGGACGCGGCGGTCGGCGAGCTGAGGGAGATCAGGGACTTCCTCACCGATCCCGCTCGCTTCAACGCCGTGGGCGCCGCCATCCCCAAGGGCGTCCTGCTCTATGGGCCGCCGGGCTGCGGCAAGACGATGCTGGCCCGGGCCCTGGCCGGCGAGGCCGACGCCAGCTTCTGGTCCATCTCCGGCTCGGACTTCATCGAGCTGTACGTGGGTGTCGGCGCGTCGCGCGTCCGCGACCTGTTCCGGGAGGCTCGCCAGAGCGCGCCCGCCCTCATCTTCATCGACGAGCTCGACTCCATAGGCCGGTCCCGCGGCCGCGTCGGCGTCATGGAGTCCCACCCCGAGCAGGAGCAGGCCCTCAACCAGCTCCTCGCCGAGATGGACGGCTTCTCCACCGCTGACGGGATCATCGTCGTCGGGGCCACCAACCGGCCCGACATCCTCGACGCCGCCCTCCTCCGCCCCGGTCGGTTCGACCGGGCCATCGGTCTGGAGAAGCCGGACGAGGACGCTCGCCTCGCCATCCTCACCACCCACGCCCGCGCCAAGCCCCTGGCGCCCGACGTGGACCTGGGGGCGGTGGCCGCCATGGCCCACGGCATGAGTGGGGCGGACCTGGCCAGCGTCATGAACGAAGCCGCCGTGCTGGCGGCGAGAACCGGACGAGCCGCCATCACCAGGGCCGACCTCACCGCCGCCGTGGCCCGGATCCAGGAGGCTCCCGAGCGCCGGCGCCGGCTGTCGATGCGGCCGGCGGGGATCGGCCGCCGCCTGGCGGGCGACGACAAGGTCACCTTCGCCGAGGTCGCCGGCCAGGACGCGGCGGTTGCCGAGCTGCGCGAGATCCAGGAGTTCCTCGTCGAACCCGAGCGGTTCCGCTCCCTCGGTGCCGCCCTTCCGAAGGGCGTGCTCCTGTACGGGCCGCCCGGGTGCGGCAAGACCATGCTGGCCAAGGCCCTGGCGTCGGAGGCAGGAGCGGCGTTCCTGTCCGTCGAGAGCAGCGAGTTCGTCGAGCTGGTTCCCGGCCTCGGGGCAGCAAGGGTGCGGGACCTCTTCGCCGAGGCCCGCTCGATGCCGCCGGCCATCATCTTCCTGGACGCCCTCGACAGCATCGCCCAGTGGGGGGCGGCCAAGGCCGGCCGGACCGCCAGTGGCGACGAGGAGCAAACCCTCAACCAGATCCTGGCGGAGATGGACGGGTTCGCCACCAGGGCCGGCGTGATCGTGATCGGCGCCTCCAGCCGACCGGACGTCCTCAACCCGGCGCTGCTCCGTCCCGGCCGCTTCGACCGCACCATCGGGCTGGCCCTGCCTGATGAGGCGGGCAGGCTCGCCATCCTGGCCGTCAACGCCCGTGGCAAGAGCCTCGGCCCCGACGTGGACCTGGCGGCCGTCGCCAGGCGGGCCTACGGGCTGACCGGTGCGGACCTGGCCGCCATCCTCAACGAGGCCGCGCTCCTGGCCGGCCGCCGGAGGCTCGACGCCGTCACCCAGGCCGACCTGCTCGCCGCCACCCAGCGGGTGCTCGAGGCGCCCGACCACCAGCGCCGCCTCTCGGTCCGGGACCGCAAGGTCGGACGGCGGTTCACCGGCGTGGACAGAGTCACGTTCGCCGACGTGGCCGGCGTCGACGACGCGGTGGGCGAGCTGGTCGAGGTGCGCGAGTACCTGACCGAGCCCGAGCGTTTCGCGGCGGTCGGCGCCCGCGTCCCTCGCGGCGTGCTGTTGACGGGCCCTCCTGGCTGCGGCAAGACGATGCTGGGCAAGGCGCTGGCGGGAGAGGCCCACGCCGCCTTCTTCTCGGTGTCGGCCAGCGAGCTCACCGGGACGTCCCTGGGTGAGGGGGCGGCACGGGTTCGGGACCTCTTCGCCGACGCCCGCTCGACCGCTCCGTCGATCGTGTTCATGGACGAGATCGAGGGCCTCGGCGGACACCGGGGCAACGTCGGCACGCACTTCGAGCGGGAGAACACGCTGAACCAGTTGCTCGTGGAGCTCGACGGGTTCGAGCGGCGGGAGATGGTGATCGTCATGGCCGCCACCAACCGTCCCGACCTCCTCGACTCGGCGCTGGTCCGGCCTGGCCGCTTCGACCGCCGCATCACCATCTCGCTGCCGGACCGTGCCGGCCGGCGGGCCATCCTCGATCGCTACACCCGGGGGAAGCGAGTGGCCGCCGACGTCGACCTCGACGTGCTCGCCGGGCTCACCACCGGGATGTCGGGCGCCGACCTGGAGAACATCGTTAACGAAGCCGTCCTCTTCGCCGCACGGACCCACGAGGACGCGGTCTCGCGGGCATCATTCGAGGAGGGGATCGACCGGGCCCTTCTGGGACTGAGCTCACGGGCCACGCTGCTCACCGACGACGAGCGGCGGCTCGTGGCGCTGCACGAGCTGGGCCATGCCCTCGTGGCCATGGGCCTGGAGCACGCCACACCGCCGCACAAGGTGACGATCGTGCCCAAGGGCGGCGGCCTCGGCCGGTGCACGACCATCGACGACCACGACCGGACCGTCTTCTCGTACTCCCGGCTCCTGGACCGCATGGCCGTGGCCCTGGGTGGGTGGGTGGCCGAACGCATGGTGTTGCACGAGGTGGGGGCCGGCTGCGCCGCCGACCTCGAGTACGTGGGCGCAACAGCCCGGCGGATGGTGCGCGAGTACGGGATGAGCGAACGCATGGGACCGCTGCGCTACCCGGACACGTGGGACGGGACCGGGATGGCGCCCGCCTACTCGTCGGCGTCGGTGCTGGCCATCGACGAGGAGGTCCGCCGCATCGTCGACGAAGCCACCCGCCGGGCGCAGGACGTGCTCACGACCAGGCGGGCCGCCCTCGACCGCATGACCGACGTGTTGGTGGAGAAGGAGACCCTCGGCATCCGGGAGCTGCACGAGCTGGCGGGGACGGTGCGGCGGGTCGGGGCACCGGCCGCGCCGCCCACCGCTGCGCCGGGGGCGGCGCCGGGGGCGGGGACGGCGGGCGCCGCGCCCCCGGGCCGGCGGCGCTGGGCCCGGCAGTAGGGCCGGGCACCCGGTGCGCGCCAACCGCGCCCGCCACCGCCCCGGTCGTGGACGCCCGGCGGCGGGCCTCGTCGGCGCCCTGCTCCTGGCCGGATGGGTGCCGGCGGCGGCCGCCCAGCCGGCGGCGCCCGCCACCGTCCCCCTCGTCCGCATCGCCTTCCCCCAGGACGAGGGAACCCTCACGCCCTACACGTTCGACCTCGGCTACCCGCTCCTCACCCTCGTCTACGACACCCTGTTGTGGCGGGACCAGGACGGTGTGCCCCAGCCGTGGCTGGCTCGATCGGTCGACGTCGGCCCCGACGGGCGCCGACTGACCGTCAAGCTGGCGGACGGGGCGCGCTGGCAGGACGGGCCCCCGGTCACGTCGGCCGACGTGGCGTTCACGTTCCGGTACCTGGCCGAGCATCCCCACGCCCGCTTCACGCCGCCGCTCCGCGTCGTCGACGGCGTTGACACGCCCGATCCTTCGACGGCCGTCGTGCGCCTGAGCCAGCGTTCGCCCGGCTTCCTCGACCAGGCGTTGGCGGACGTACCGATCCTGCCCCAGCACCTGTGGGCGCACCTGCCGCCCGAGGCGACGGCGCCCGCCGGCCTGGCCGTGGGCTCGGGCCCCTACCGGCTGGTCGACCATCAGCCCGGCGTGCGCTACCGCCTGGCCGCCGACCCCACGTACTTCCGGGGCCGACCGGCGGTGGACACCATCGAGGTCGACGTCATCGACAGCGCGGAGTCCACGTTCGAGGCCCTGGAGCGGGGAGCGGTGGACATGGTGCCGGTTGCCCTCTCTCCCGATGACGCCGCCCGGCTGGAGGATGCGGGCGCCACCGTCACCCGGGGAGCGTCATACGCGGGCATAGCCCTGCTCATGAACCTCCGCCTGTCGCCGTTCGACCGGCCCGGCGTCCGGGCGGCGGTCTCTCAGGCCCTCGACCTCACGCGGGTCCGGCGTGCCGTCGGCGGCGGGGCGGCAGCCGATCGCGGCTACGTGCACCCCTCCTCACCATGGGCCCCCCCGGCCGTCCTCCACCGGTTCGACCCGGCGGCCGCCACCCCGGTCCTGGCCGGCACCGTCCCTGCGGGCCAGGAGCTCCCCGTGCTGGTGGCCGACAACGACCCGGCGCAGCTCACCGCCGCCCACGAGGTGGCAGGCGAGCTGTCGGCTGCCGGGCTGGCCTCCGCCGTGCAGCGCGTCCGGCCGGCAGACCTCTCCAAGGCCCTCGGCCAGGACGGGAGCACCCCCACGTTCGGCCTGGCCGTCGGCCCCGTCCCCGCCCTGGTCTCCTACGACCCCGACGCCCTCCACCGCCTGTTCGGCGCCGACCCCCGCGACCGGGCCTCCAACGTGACCGGCTACACGAGCCCGGCCTTCGAGGCGGCGGCCGCCCGGGTGGCTACCGCCGCCTCCCCGGGAGACCGTGCGGCGGCCACCGTGGACGAGCTCACCGCGCTCGCACGCGACGCGCCCGCTGTCCCCCTGGTGTTCCCCGACGGCGCTTTCGCCTTCCGCCCCCACGCCTACGACGGTTGGGTGGACGTGAAAGGGAGCGGCATCCTCGACAAGCGGTCGTTCGTGGAGCCCGCCCGGCCGGCGCCTCCTCCCGCCCGGCCGGCGGCGACGTCCGCGGTTGTGGCCCAGGGGGGGAGCGGTGGTCCACCGTATGGTGGGCTGGCGCTCGGTACCTTCGGCCTGGCCGCCGTGCTCGCCGCCTTCGGGCTGCGGCGGCGCTAGCAAGGCCCGTGCGGGCAAGCCGACGCCGCCTGGTCCTCGGCGGGGCGGCACTGGTGATGGCCGGAACCGTCGGCGTGGTGGCGGCGTCGAGGCTGGCCGGGAGCCCGGCCCGGCTCGTCGGCGGCGACGTCCCCGTGCTCGCCGACGCCAGCGACCCGCTCGTGGTCACGGCCGAGAACTCGCCCACCGTCGTCGCCGACCCCACCGACGCGGCCCACCTGGCGGTGGCCCACCGCGTCGACCTCCCGGCGGTGTCGTGCGGCGTGGAGGTTTCCTTCGACGGTGGAGCCACCTGGACGGCGGCGGGGATTCCCTTCCCACCCGGCGAGTCGGTGCCGTGCTTCTCGCCCGACGTCGCGTTCGACGGCGCCGGGCGGCTCCACCTGGCGTACACGACGTTCGGCCCGGTGCCGAGCCAGGGAACGGCGCCGGACGCGGTCTGGGTCGCGGTGTCCGGCGACGGTGGCCGAACGTTCGGGCCGCCGACCCGGGCGTGGGGCGCCCTGGCCTTCCAGGTGCGCCTGGCGTCCGATCCCTCGGATGGACGGCGGCTCTACCTCACCTGGGTCCAGGCCAGCGACACCACGAACTACGGCCTCGCCCCCGACGCCGACAACCCGCTCGTCGCCGCCCGCTCCGACGACGACGGCGCCTCCTGGGGGCCGCCCGTCCGGGTCAACGCCGCCGGCCGGCCGCGGGTGGTGGCGCCATCGGTGGCGGCGTCGGAGGATGGCGGGATCTCCGTCGCCTACCTGGACGTGGGCGACGACCGCCTCGACTACGCCGGTGACCACCAGGGACGCGGCGGGCCGCCCTACTCGGGACGGTGGTCCCTCGTGGTGTCCCGGTCCGCCGACCACGGCGCCACGTGGCAGGAGGCGGTCGTCGACGGCGACGTGGCGCCCACCGAACGGTTCCTGCAGCTCCACCCGCCGACACCTGCGCTCGCCGTTCGGTCCCACCGCGTGGTCGTGGCCTTCACGGACGGACGGGCCGGCGACGCCGACGTCTGGTTGTGGCGGTCGACCGACGGCGGCCGGACGTTCGCCACCGGCCACCGGGTCAACGACACCCCCGCCGGTGACGGCCGGACCCAGGACCTGCCGGCCGTGGCCATCGCCCCCGGCGGGCGCATCGACGTGGCGTACTACGACCGGCGTGCCGACCCGGACGACGTCCTCGACGAGGTCTCGCTCCAGTCGTCGGCCGACGGCGGGGCGACGTTCAGCGCCCGGGTGCGAGTGTCGGATCGCTCCTTCGACTCCCGGATCGGCGCCGGGCGGACGTTGGGCCTGCCCGACCTCGGCAGCCGCATCGCCGTCCTGGCCACCGACCGGGCGGCCCTGGTCGTGTGGGCCGACACCCGGGCCGGGAACGAGGTCGTCGCCAAACAACTGCTCGCCCGGGCCGTCGTCGTCGCCCCACGCTCGCCGCCGGCCCGCACCCCGCTGCGGGCCGCCGGGCTGGCGCTCGTGGTCCTCGGTGGGGCGGTGGCCGCGAGCTCGCTCGGCCGCCGAGGACGGTCCGATCCGCCCGCCGTCGTCAGCGCCGCCGCACCCGCTGGATGACGAGCGCGGGGCGAGCGGCCCCTCAGTGGCCGACGCGGTAGCGGATGTGGGTGGCGTGGGGGGGGCGGGACGCGAAGCCCGGCGGTCGGAAGCGACGGGGGGGGGTAAGGCATCGGCATGTCTCCGATAGACGCAACCGTCAGCTTCCGGGACGCGATCGAGGCGATCGGAAAGAGCGTCGATGCCGCGGGCGTGGCTGCCATCGTCGTGGGCGTGCTGATCGCCAGCGCCCTGTCGCTGCACGAGCGGTCGAGCCCCGACGACTACCGGCTGTACCGGCAACGGCTGGGGCGGGCCATCCTTCTTGGGCTGGAACTGCTGGTGGCGGCCGACATCATCCGAACGGTCGCGGTGACGCCGACGTTCACCAGCGCCGGTGTGCTCGCCGTCATCGTGGTCATCCGGACGTTCCTCAGCTTCAGCCTCGAGGTCGAGCTGGAGGGGCGCTGGCCGTGGAGTCGCCCCCGATCCGGGTCGGGGCCGCCGCCCACGGCCCAGGACAGTGGACGGTGACCCGTTCCCGTCACCTGTCCAGGCCGGTGGCTGCCCCGGCGACCAGGGGCAACCGGCGGAGCCGGACGGGCGAGGACGAGGCGGCCTTGACGACGGCGTGGCAGCCCGCGCCGTGTGGAGGTCGTGGACCCGCGGGTAGGCGTGACCCATGACGACCTACAAGGTGAACGACGAAGGGGTAGCCCGAGCCCGGAAGCTGATCGACAGCGGTGAGGTGGACACGTCGACGGAATGGTCGGATGCGGCGCCGTCCACGGACGAGGAGAACCGCCAGATCGACGAGAATGGCTACGACGGGTACGGCGCCTGGCATCTCGCCATCGACACCGACGCGTCGGAGGACACCAAGAGCCGGTACGGCTTCCCGTACGGCGACTTCTCAAAGGTGAACCGTGCCGCGCTCATCCACGCCAAGCAGCGAGCGGCGCAAAATGATCACGACGAGGTCGAGGCGGTGGCGGCCAAGCTTCTCGACCGCGTCGACGAGCGGCGCAACTGATCCTCCGATGCCACGATGGCCGCCGGGAGCGGCTTCTCCCCTCCTGGTCGGCCCGGTGTGCGCTCCCCTCCCCCCGGAGCCGGGACACCGGCGGAGCGGTGGTCTGGTGCTCGTCGCCCGTCGTGGATCCGGATCCTGAGCGGCGACCTCGCCGGGCCGGCCCGCTCACGGCCGCTGCCACGCGCTGCTGGGCGACGACGCCGGCACTGACAGCCAGCAACGGGCGCGGGGGCCGGGGAGCCGCGGAGGCTCCGCGACGGTCCCGACGACGAGGCACCGAGCGTGCCGCGAGAGGAGCCGGACATGCCCGACATCTGCGACATGATCCTCGACGAGCACGGCATCTTCCGCCGTCGCTTCGCAGAGCTGGACGAGAAGCGCGGTGAGGGGGCCGGTGCCGACGTCCTCGGCCGGCTGTGGAACCCGCTGGCCGCACTGCTCGACCGTCACGCCAGCGCCGAGGAGGATCTCTTCTATCCCGGCCTTCTCCGGTGGGGCGCCCACGGCGAGGAGGAGACCGATGACGCCGTCCGAGACCACAACAAGATCCGGGATGCGGTGCGCGATGCGAACAAGAGCGACGTCGGCTCGGCGAGCTGGTGGGCAGCGGTCGACCGGGCCCGGGAGGAGAACAGCGACCACATGGCCGAGGAGGAGCGTGGGCCCCTCGCCGACTTCCGGGCCCACACCGACGCTGCTGCGCGACACGCCCTGGGCGACCGCTTCGTCGCCTTCAGCGCCGAGCACGCCGGCGGTCGGGCCATCAGCGGGGACGACACGGACCTCGACGACTACATCGACGCCCACACGGACCGCCAGCCCACGGACGGCACCGCCTGACCAGGCGGCTCACGCCGGCCCGCGCCGGCCGGGCCCGGCCGCCACCGGCCGCCCTGCCGCCCTGCCGCCCGGATCGGGTTACGGAAGAGGGCGGACGGGCCCCAGCTCCAGGCTGTACTGGACGACCGGCTTGCCCTGCGAGAGGGTCGGCGCCGCGCTGCCGCTGACGAGCAGCTCCCGATCCCCCTTCGTCCAGGCTCCTCGATAGGCCTGGGTGCCGGTGCTGTGCACCGCCTCGGTCACCGTCCAGCCGGCGAGGTGATCGGCGTAGTACTGGACGATCTGCTGCGCCGTCGCGTTGGGAACCGAGAACGTCTGGGCCACGACGCCGGCGGTCTGCGTCGGCTGGTTCAGCGACGTCGAGCGCGGGTAGCGGGGCAGTTGGTCGAAGTCGCCGCCCTGGAAGACCGTCTGCCCGGGAGCCGGCTGGGCCTGTGGACTGCCCCCCGAACCACAGGCGGCGAGCAGTGCAGCGCTCATGGCGACCAGCGCCAGGAGACGCGCCGCGGGGTGGCGGCGCATGGTCGGGTTCCCGGGCATTCGATCCACCCTCTCGACATCGAGTCGGCCGGGCCCTACCCGTCGTTCCGGAACATCATGTGCGCCGGCGCACCGGCGGCGGCAGGGCACCCGCCGTGGCCGATCGGCGGGCACGGCAGGCGATCTCGACACGTCGTGCCATCCCCGAAGCACCGGTGCGGCGGGGCGGGTCGGTCTCCTCCTCTTACCGTCCGGCCCGGAAGGCGGCGTCGTCCCGGAACTCGAGCGTCTTCTCCAGCCGAACCGCGGTCCCCGACTCCGGGTCGGACACGAAGTGGATGTCGTCCACCAGGGCCCGCATGAGCACGATGCCGCGGCCCCGCTCGGACGACAGGTCACTGGAGTCGCCGACGATGGCGGAGTCGAACCCGTGGCCCTTGTCGATGACGCTCAACACGCACCGCTCGTCGGTGATCTCCACCCGGACCTCGTACTGGTCGCCCGGGCCGGAGTGCTGCACGACGTTGGTGCACGCCTCGCTCAGGGCGATGGCCACGTCCTGGAGGCAGCTCTCGGCCACTCCGACCGCCCGCAGGGCGTCCTGAATGATGTGGCGCGCCACCTGGATGCTGACCTCGTCGCGGGGCAGACACACAGCCAGGACGACCTGCATCACGTGCTCCACACGCCCGCTTCCGGGCGGTCGACGTCGGCGCGCTGCTGGACTGACATCGGTTGGCTGACACTTCCTGTGAGGGTGTGCTGCACTTGCCCTTCCCGGCACGGGGGCTCCGAAACCACGACATGCGCCACAGACGGGGTGACCGACAGGGTCTTGTAGCCTCCGCCAGGATGAGCCCGGAGGAGCAGGCACCGGGCGGCGGCGGCGTGCGGCTGGGCCGATCGGCCGTGGTCATGGCTGCGGGGACCGCCCTCTCCCGGGTGACCGGTCTGGGCAAGCTGGTGGCCCTGGCCTACGCCCTGGGGGTGGCCGAGTCGAGGCTGGCCGACTCCTACAACATCGCCAACACCATGCCCAACGTGGTCTACGAGTTGGTGCTCGGCGGCGTGCTCACCTCGGTGTTCATCCCCGTGCTGGTGCAGGAGCTGCGCACCCGGGAGCACGACGACGCGTGGGAGGCGGTGTCCGTCCTGGCCAGCGTCTCCATGGTCGTCCTGGCCGCCCTCAGCGTCCTGGCCGTGGTGGCCGCCCCCGCCATCATCCACCTCTTCACCCTCCGCCTGTCGGGCGCCGACGCCGCCCGCCAGCAGGAGGTGGCGACCTTCCTCCTGCGGCTGTTCGCACCGCAGGTGGCGTTCTACGGTGCGGCCGCCATCGCCGGGGCCCTGCTCAACGCCCACGACCGCTTCGCGGTGCCCATGTTCGCCCCGGTGCTCAACAACCTGGTGGTCATCGCCACGTGCGTGGCCTTTGCGGTCATGGCCCGGGGCACGCCCACGGACGTTACCGTGGGCTCCAGCCTGGCCGAGAAGCTGATCCTGGGGCTGGGCACCACCGCGGGGGTGGCGGCCATGGCCGTCGCCCACTGGCCGTGGGTCCGGCGCCTTCCCGGGCGGCTGCGGCTGCGGGTGGACTTCCGCCACCCGGCGGTGCGCAAGCTGGCCGGCCTGTCAGCGTGGACGCTGGGCTACGTGGTCGTCAACCAGATCGGGTTCGGCATCGCCCTGTACCTGGCCAACGGCGTGCAGGGCGGCCCCACCGCCTTCTTCACCGCCTTCACCTTCTTCCAGCTCCCCTATGGCGTGGTGGCGGTGTCGATCATGACCGCCCTCGTCCCCACGTTGGCGGCCCGCCACGTCGACGGTGACCTCGAGGGGTTCCGCCACTGGGTGGCGGGCGGCCTGCGGGCCACCAGCCTGCTGCTCCTGCCTGCCACCGCCGCCTACCTCGTGTTGTCACGCCCCCTCATCATCACCCTGCTCCAGCACGGGGTGACCAGTTCGGCCAGCGTCCCCCTCGTGTCATCGGTGCTCGACATGTTCTCGCTCGGACTGGTGCCCTTCGCCGCCTTCCTCCTCTTCCTGCGGGCGTTCTACGCCCGCCAGGACGCCCGCACGCCGCTGGCCGTCAACGTGGTGTCCAACGCCGCCTACGTCGGCTTCGCGGTGGTCCTGTTCCCCTCCTACGACGTCCGCGGCCTGGCCCTGGCCCACTCCCTCTCGTACCTGCTGGCGGCCACCGTGGCCGGCGTGGTCCTGGCTCGCCGGATCGGCGGCCTCGAAGCGGGCCACACGGTCCGGGAGCTGGCCAAGGCGGCGGTGGCCACCGCGGTGGCCACCGCGGCGATGCTCGTGGCCCAGGCCCTCGTTCGGGAGGCGGTGGCGCCCGGCGGGGCGCGAGCCCTGACCGAGCTGGTCGTGGCCGGAGCGGCGGGCGGAGTGGCCTTCCTGGTGGTGGCCCGGGCCCTCAGGGCCGAGGACCTGTCGCTGCTGGCCGGGCTCCTGCCCGGGCGGCTCCGCCGCCTGGTGGCACCCTCGGCCTGAGTCGGCCGGCCGCCCGGATGTGGACGAGCCTCGGCCCCGTGTGCCGGGCCAGGCCCACGGCTACCATGCCCGGATGGCGAGGGTGCGGGCGGCGGCCCCCGACGCCGGGGCGAGACGCTTCGGGGCACGACCGTGAACCCGGCGCGCCGTCACCCGGTGGTGGCCATCTCGGTGGTGGCCATCTCGGTGGTGGTGGCGGCCGTCGTGGTCGCTGCCAGCGTGGGCGTGGCGGTGGCCTACGAGCACCGGGCGGACGCCACCCTGCTGGCGGGCACGACGGTCGGCGGCGTGGCGGTGGGCGGCATGGACGAGGCCTCGGCGGTGAGGGCCGTCCGTGCCGCGGTGGAGGACCCCTTGCACCGGCCCATCAGGGTCCAGGCCGACGCCTTCACCACGACCACAACGGCCTGGGACCTGGGGCTGCGGGTGGACGTGGCGGGCGCCGTCCACGCCTCACTGCAACGCGCCGGCCGGGGGAACCTGCTCCGGCGCCTGTGGCGCCGGCTGGCCGGCCACCCGTCCACGACGGTGACGGTCACGCCCACGTGGGCCGGCAGCCAGGGCGGGGTCACGTCGCTGCTCGACCAGGCGGCCAAAGCCGTCACCGTCCCCGCTCGAGACGCCAAAGTCGACGCCTCGTCCGGCTTCGTGAGCATCGTCTCCCCCCAGGACGGGCGCCGCCTCGACCTCGACCGGTCCCGGGCGGCCGTGCTCGACGGGGCCCGGGCCGGGCAGCCGGCCGTCAACCTGGTCACGGCGCCGGTGCCGCCCTCGGTGGGGGCGGCGGCGGTCACCAAGGTCATCCTCGTCCGTGCCGGGGAGAACACGCTGTCGCTGTACGAGAACGGCAAGGTCACCAAGCAGTACCCGGTGGCCACCGGCCAGTCGGCCTACCCCACGCCCACCGGGACCTGGCACGTCGTGTCCAAGGTGGTGAACCCCACGTGGACCAACCCCCACAGCGCCTGGTCGGCGGGCATGCCGGCCACCATCGGCCCCGGCCCGAACAACCCGCTCGGCACCCGGGCCTTGGCCCTGGACGCCCCCGGGATCCTCATCCACGCCACCTCGGACACCTCCTCCATCGGCTACAGCGCCTCCCACGGGTGCATCCGCATGAGCCCGGCCGACGAGATGGACCTGTTCGGGCGGGTCGACGCCGGCACCGTCGTGGCCATCGTCAGCGCCGGTCCCCCCAAGCCCCGCCCCTCGGCCGCCGCCCCCGCGCCCGCCACCCCCGATCAGAGCGCGACCGTCAACTACTGAGACCGCATGGCCTCGGCGCCCTCGCTGGGGCGGCCTCAGACGGTCTGGTTGGCCAGGGCCAGGTGGTGCCCGGTCCAGCGGGCGAGATTGGCGCGGGAGCGGTCGTCGAGGATCTCGCAGGCCCACCCCCAGTGCACCGACACCCAGTCGCCCAGCGCCACGCCGGCCACGAAGCCGCGGTCGAGCACGGTGCGCTGCACCCGCTCGGCCCGGGGCTCGTCCAGGGCCAGCTTCCCGTCTCGGAGGACGAGCGGCCGGCGGTCCACGATGAGGGCGCCCGGCTCTACCGCCGTCACCCGTCCCCAGCTGATTCGGCAGCTCTCCATGGCGGCCATGCCGACCTCGGCGCTCTCAAGGTGGCGGTAGACGTCGACGACATGAAAGAGGTGGTAGGGCTTGGCCCCCTGGGGTGGCTTGCGGAGCAACTGCTCGCGCAACGCGCCCGGGAGCTGGCGCCCGAAGCGCTCCTCCAGGGACCGCGAGAGGTCGGCCGCCTCCACCCGGGTGAGCAGGTCGTTCCCCAGCCAGTAGGCCTCCACCACCCGGGCGTCGAAGGGGTCGGCGATGCCGTTGGCGGCGGCTATGGTGCGCAGGTAGGGAAAGGCACCGGTGAACCGGGCCAGCAGGGGCGTCAGGCGGGGGTCGGGGCGGCCCTCGGCGGCGTGCTCCAGCAGCACCTCGGCGTGCTCGCCGCCGCAGTACCCCAGGTGGTTGGGCATGAAGGCGTACCGGATGAACCGCAGCAGCCCCGAGGTGGGCGACGGTGCGAGCACGGGAGCGGGAGCCACCATCCAGACCTACCACGGCCGGTAGGGCTACTCACTACCGGGAGGCACCGCGTGGCGCGGGACGCACGCTCGTGCGATCCTGTGGGGCCTGCGTTCGGAGGAGCACCGGGGTGCACGAGCTGATCGCCAGCAGCGTCCTCAGGCGTCCGGAGGTCATCGGGTCGTTCGTCCTGATCCTGGGTGCGACTATCGTGACCCTCCGGATGACGAACCCCCGGCGCGCCCTGAGCCGCTTCAAGCGCCCGAAGGCCCCCGTCCCCGTGGTCGCCGGTGGGGCGGAGACGCCCTTCCAGGTCGGCAAGGTGAGCGCCGACGACGTCAGCGCCACCCAGCAGCAGGTCACCTTCGCCGACGTGGCCGGCCTCGACGAGGCCATCGCCGAGCTGCGGGAGGTCAAGGAGTACCTCACCGACCCCCACCGCTTCCAGGCCCTCGGCGCCGAGCTGCCCAAGGGCATCCTTCTCTACGGCCTCCCCGGCTGCGGCAAGACCCTCCTGGCCCGGGCCCTGGCCGGCGAGACCGGGGTGCCCTTCTTCTTCGTGTCCGCCACCAGCTTCGTGGAGAAGTTCGTGGGCCTCGGGGCGGCCCGGGTGCGTCAGCTGTTCGAGGCGGCCAAGCGCGAGGCGCCGTCCATCATCTTCATCGACGAGCTGGACGCCATCGGCCGCTTCCGCAGCGCCGAGGCGGCCGGCGACCGGGAGTTCGACCACACCCTCAACCAGCTCCTCGTCGAGCTCGACGGCTTCTCGGGCTCGTCGGGCGTGCTCATCCTGGGCGCCACCAACCGCCCCGAACTGATCGACGGCGCCCTCCTGCGCCCCGGCCGGTTCGACCGCCGCATCCAGGTGGACCGCCCCGACCGCGACGGCCGGGAGCGGATCCTCCAGCTCCACGCCTACCGCCGGCCCGTCTCCCGGCGGGTGGACTGGAGCGAGGTGGCGGCCAACACCGCGGGTCTGAGCGCCGCCGAGCTGGCCAACATCGTGAACGAGGCCGCCCTGCTGGCCGCCCGTCGCCACCGCGACCGGGTGGCCCCCGAAGACGTGGACGAGGCGTGCTCGCGGGTCATCTCCGGCACCCGTAGCGCCAAGCTCATGACCGACGAGGAGAAGCAGCTGGTGGCCGTGCACGAGGCTGGCCACGCCCTGCTGTCCATCCTGCTCCGGGGCGTCAAGCCGCCGTCGCGGGTGTCGGTCGTCAGCCGCCCGGGCGCCTTCCAACGCTCCCCGTGGGCCGCCCCCGACGACCGCGAGGTCATCACCAAGCGCGAGCTCATGGCCCAGCTCATCGTCCTGCTGGGTGGCCGGGCCTCGGAGATGAACGTCTTCGGCCAGCCCAGCACCCGCTCGGAGGACGACCTGGAGCACGCCGCCGCCCTGGCCCGGCGCATGGTCGAGCGCCTGGCCATGACCGGCCGATTCGAGCTGGCCGGCTCCGACCACGACTCCAAGCGCCCGCTCACCGCCGACGAGGCCCAGGGCGGCAAGGAGGTCCGCGAGCTCCTGCTGCGGGCCGAGCAGGCGGCGCGCACGATCCTCCACGACAACGCCGACGACCTCACCCGCATCGCCGACGAGCTGGCCGAGCGGGAGACGCTCACCTCGGTGGAACTGGACGAGCTGGTCCGCCGGTCCGGCCGCCCCCAGCCGGCGGCCGATCCCGGCGAGCGCTTCAGCCTCGAAGCGAAGTAGCCCGGCACCCGGCCGGGCGGCGGCATCTCGGGAGCCTTCAGCTCACCGGTTGCAGGGCGGCCGCCGCGTAGGCGTCCCTCGTGATCTCGCACCAGATCACGAGTGGATGCCCCCGTACAGCCGGGACATGCCCGCCTCGTCGGCCATCGTCCGCCCTGGGCCACCCACGTCTTCCAGTTGCCGGCCTCCGGCTCCACCGGCCGCCAGCGGCGGGTTCTTGCTCTGCTCGGACACGAGCTGCATCTTGCAGGTGGCCCACGGCTCGGTGGCCGGGTAGTCGCTCCACTTGTACACAGTCGGGTAACGCCGGCGTCACGCCGGGCTCGGGCGACCCGTGGTTACTCGAGGTGGACGCCGGCGGCGGCCAGCTCGTAGAGGGCCCGCCCGCCGTCGCCGGGAGCCAGGTCGACGGCGGCCACCGCGCCCCGCACGACGGTCGTGCGCAGGCCGAGTCGCGTCGCGTCCAGGGCCGTCTCCCTCACGCAGTAGTCGGTTGCCAGCCCGACCACCACCACCCGGGCCACGCCTCGCCGTTCGAGGACGGCGGCCAACCCGGTGGGCGACACCTCCCCGGTGGTGGGGTCACGCACGGAGAAGGCGGAGTAGCCGTCCTCGCCTCCCACGCCCTTGCGAACCATCTCGCTTCCCGCCACCACCGACAGGCCAGGATGCAGCTCGGCACCCCATGTGCCGGCCACGCAGTGCACCGGCCACACCCCACCATCGACCTGAAAATGCGGTGTGTGCCGGGGATGCCAGTCCTGGGTGTACACCACCAGGGCAGGGGCGTCGCCTTCGGACGCCCAGCCGACCTCGGCGTTGACCGCCTCCACCACCGCAGGGGCACCAGCCACGAACAGGCTGCCCTCCGGATCGGCGAAGTCGTTCTGCACGTCCACCACCACCAGCGCGGTGGCGGGGTCGTAGGCGGCCATTGGTCGTCAGTCTCGCTGTTCTTCGGCGGGGGCGCCGCACGCGCCGCACAGCTTGCGGCCGAGGGAAGGCGACGTGAAGTGGTGCGGAAACGGCCGCCGCCGCGACGCCGGCGGTACCGTCGGCCCGTGGGCACGCCCGAGTGGCAGTGGTGGAAGGAGTTCGAGGCCACCGAGGCCCGGGCCCGCCGGACCCGCTGGCAGGAGGTCTGGCAGAGCCCGGGGGTGCGGTGGGTGGTGCTGGCCGGATGGCTGGCGCTCGCCGGGTTCAAGTTCGCCGACGGGGCATGGCTGTTCGGCCTGGCCTACCTGGCGTGCGCCGTCGGGTTCTTCGTGGCCTACGGCGTGGAGGCCCGCCGTCGCCGCCGCGGCCCGGGTGGTCCCGACCGCTAGGCGTCGGGGGGGCGACGGCCGGGCATGGCCACGAGGACGGCCACCGCCGTGGCCAAGGCCAGGCCGGCGGCGGTGAGGAACACCACGCCCATGCCGTCCACGAAGGCCCGCCGGGCGGCCAGGGCCAGCGCCTGGTTGCCCCCCGCCACGGCCAGGGCCGAGCCCACCGATCGGCGGGCGGCGTCGGCCGCCGGCCCCGGAAGGCTGGCCAGGTGGCCGGCCAGGTGGGTGCGGTAGCCGGTGGCCAGCAGGCTGCCGAGGACAGCCACGCCCAGGCTCCCACCCACCTCCCGGGTGGTGTCGTTGACCGCCGAGCCCACGCCCGCCTTGCCCAGGGGCATGGACTCCATGATCGCCCCGGTAGCCGGAGCGGTGGCCAGGCCCAGCCCGGCACCCAGGAGCACGAGAGCGGCGGCCACGGGCAGATAGGCGCTGGACGCCGACAGCGTGGCCATCACCACCATGCCCGCGGAGATGCACAGGAGGCCCCCGGCCATGACCCGGTTGCGGCCCTGGCGCTCGGCCAACGACGCGCTGGCGGGCGCGGCCACCACCATCATCACGGCCATGGGCAGGATGGCCAGCCCGGCCCGGAACGGCGAGTACCCGAGCACGAACTGCAGGTACTGGGTGGCCACGAAGAACAGCCCGAACATGGCGAAGAAGGTGAGGGCGATGCTCGCTGCGCCGGCGCTGAACCGGCGGTCGGTGAACCGCTCCATGGCCAGCATGGGATGGTGGCTCGCCCGCTCCCAGGCCACGAAGGCGGCCAGCAGGGCGGCGGCGACCACGAAGCCAGCCAGGATCAGCGGGTCCGTCCATCCCCGCTCGGGCGCCTGGATGATGGCGTAGAGCAGCGTCCCGAACCCGGCGGTGGACAACAGCGCGCCGCCGGGGTCCAGGGGCGGGCGGTCGGGGTCGCTCGACGTCGGCACCAGCAGGGCGCCGCCCAGGAGGGCGACGGCGATGATGGGCACGTTGACCAGGAACACCGACCCGAACCAGAAGTGGTCGAGGAGGAAGCCGCTGGCCAAGGGCCCGACGCTGACGCCGGCGCCCGCGAACCCGGCCCAGATGGCGATGGCCTTGGACCGCTCGGCGGGCGGGAACACGTTGGTGACGATGGACAGGGTGGCGGGCATGATCATCGCCGCGCCCACGCCCATCACCCCCCGGGTGGCGATGACGTGCCACGGCTGGGTGGCCAGGCTGGCGGCCAGCGCCCCCGCTGCGAACGTGACCAGCCCGATCTGCAGCAGGCCCTTGCGGCCGAAGCGGTCGCCCAGGGCCCCCATGGGCAGGACCAGGCCGGCGAACACCAGGGAGTAGGCATCCACCATCCACTCCAGGTCCGAGTTGCTGGCGTGCAGGTCCCGGACCAGGCTGGGCAGGGCGACGTTGAGCGACGAGTTGCCGGCCACGATGATGACCAGGCTGAGGTTGAGCACCGCCAGGATCGCCCACCGGCGGGGATGGCCCCCACCGGCGGGTGCCCCTAGTTCTGCGTCGGGGGCGTCCTCCACCGTGGTCATCGCCGGCTCACCGACCCATCGTAAGGGTCCAGGCCGAACGACCACGGCCGAGTCGGGGATGAGGCCGACGGGCGTCAGGCGGCGACCGGGGGCGGGGGCGGGAACATGAGGACGGTCAACGCCGCCAGGGCCAGGGGTGCCGGCCCGGCCACGGGCGTGGCGCGGCCAGGACCGCGGCTCCCCCGACGCCCGCCCGGCCGCCATCGCGCCGCCCGCTCGACGGTTCACGCCCGCGCCAGGGGCACCCTACGATGGACGCATGGAGCGGGGGGACGTGGCCGCCGGCACCCTCCCCGGAGACCGGTGGTGACCGCCGTCGATCTCGCCGACCGCCGGCTCCACGAGGCGGTGGCCGCCCGCCTGGGTGCCCTGGACCAGCGCTACACGACCAGCCGGCGGGCGCTGGTGCAAGCCCTGGTGGACGCCGCCCGGCCGCTCACCATCGCCGAGATCGTGGCCGAGGCACCCGGCGTGCCCCAGAGCTCGGCCTACCGGAACCTGACGGTGCTGAGCGAGGCGGGCGTGGCCCGCCGCCTGCCCGGCGCCGACGACTTCGGGCGGTTCGAGCTGGCCGAGGACCTCGGCGGCCACCACCACCACTTGGTGTGCTCGTCGTGCGGCACGGTGGCCGACCTGGAGACGTCGCCCCGGCTGGAGCGGGCCATCGACGACGCCGCCCGCCAGGCGGCGGCCGCCAGCGGCTTCGAGGTCACCGGCCACCGGGTGGACTTCGACGGCCGCTGCCCCCGCTGCCGCTGACCGCGGCGGGGACGGGGCCACCTGGCGCGCCACGTCGGCGCCGGGAGCGCACCGCGCCGGCGGTGATGCTCGCCAGATAGGCCACGAACAGCAGGCTCACGATCACGAAGCTGGGCGGCAGGTCGGCGCGCAGGTAGCTGAGCCCGATCCCGACCCACACGGCGCCCACGGCCATGCCTCCGGACAGGGCGAGGGCCCGCCACGGCCGGGCCGTGCACCGCCCGGCGGTGGCCGCCGGGGTGGCCACCAGGGCCAGCACCAGGAGGGCGCCCACCACCTGGACGGCCTGGGCGACGGCCAGGCCCAGGGCGGCCGAGAAGCCGACCTCCACCAGCCGCACGGGGATGCCGCGGGCAGCAGCGGCGTCGGGCTGCAGCGTGGACAACAGCAGCGGGCGACCGACGGCCAGCACGGCCACCACGACCGCGGCCGACACCAGCGCGGTGAGACGGACCTGGCCGGCGCCGATCCCGAACACCGAACCGAACAGCACCCGGACGGCGGCGCTGCTCTGACCGGTGGCCTGGCGGTCGAGGAACACGGAGAGGAAGTAGGCGCCCAGCCCCAACACCCAGGCGAACACCACCCCCACCGCCGCCTCACCGGCGTGGGCCGCCCGCCCGCCCACCAGGCCGAGGAGGGCCCCCACCACCAGGGTGCCTGCGTAGACGCCGACCCGGAGGTCGAGGCCGTACGCCAGGGCGGCCATGCCGGCGGTGAAGGCCACGTGGCTCAAGGCGTCGCCCGCGAACACCTGGTCGCGCAGGACCACGAACCAGCCGGCCAACCCCACGGCCAGGGCGGCCGGCGTGCCCGCCAGGACGGCGTTGCGAACGAACTCGTGGCTCAGCGGCCCGGGCCAGGCCAACCCGGCCAGCGCGGCCACGGCGGCCACCGCCGGGACCGGCGCCGGGGCCGTCATGCCCGCCCGCCCCGGCCGGCCCGGTCGACGGCGGCCCGGGTGGCCCGGGCCCCGAGGTAGGTGACGAAGCCGATCCCGGTGATCCAGAAGCCCACCGGGCGGTCGGTGACGAACGCCGCCCAGACGCCCACCCAGGTGGAGGCCACGGCGAGGGCCACGGCCAGGCCCAGCGACGCTGCCGGCCGGGCGGTGAGGGCCTGGGCGGCGGCGGCCGGGGCCACCAGCAGGGAGAACACGAGCAGCACGCCGGTGAACTGGCTGGCGCCGGCCACCGCCACCGCCACCAGCACCAGGAACCCGCCGCTCAGCGCCCCCGTCGGCACGCCCGACCCGGCCGCCACCGCCGGCTCCACGGTGGCGAACAGGAGGGGACGGCCGGCGGCCACCACCCCCGCCACCGACACCACGGCCAGGGCGACGAGAGCGACGGCCTGGGCCGACGTCACCCCCAGGAAGCTCCCGAAGAGGAAGGCGGTGACGTCGGTGAGGAACCCCCGGTACCGGGAGGCCACCAGCAGGCCCAGGGCCAGGGCGGCCGCCTGCACGGACCCGACGGCGGCCGAGTGGCGGTGCCCGGCCCGGCCCTCGTTCCCCCGCCCCAACCAGGCGATGGCGACGGCTCCCGCCACCCCGCCGCCGAGGTAGCCCACCACCGGCGCCAGGCCCAGGAAGGCGGCGGTGGTGGCTCCCGGGAAGGCCACCATGGCCAGGCTGTGGGCGGCGTAGGCCTCCCGCCGCAGCACCGCGAACCAGCCCACCACGCCGCACATCACCGCCACCGCGGTGCCGGCAACGACCGCGTGGCGCATGAACGGGTAGCGCCACAGGGCACCGACGTCCCCCAGGCGCCCCGACCCGGCCCCTCCGGCGGCCACGAGGAGCGAGGCGAGGCTCAATGTCGCCCATGGAAGGATGCCGCCTCCGGCCCGCCCACCACCACCACCCGCCCGTCGCCGGTGCGCAGGACCTCGACGGTGGCCCCGTAGAGCCGGCTGAGGTTGTCGGTGGTGATGACGTCCACCGGTCGGCCGGCCAGCGCCCTGCCCTGGGCCATGTAGACGACGCGGTCGAGGGACGAGAAGACCGGGTTCACGTCGTGGGCCACCATGACCACCGTCACCCCGCCGGCGCAGATCCGCCGGATGAGACCGACGACGGCCTGCTGGCTCGGCAGGTCGAGGCCTTCCAGCGGCTCGTCGAGCAGGACGAGCTCGGGCTCGCGCACCAGGGCCTGGGCGATGAGCAGCCGCTGCTGCTCGCCGCCCGAGACCTCCCCCACCGGGCGGGAGGCGAAGTCCTCGGCACCCACCATGGCGATGGCCGCCTCCACCCGGCGCCGCTCGTCCCGGCGGCGGCCCGCCGCCGGGCGCCCGCCCAGCAGGGGCGGCAGCGGGACCCCCCAGCGGGTGCCGTCCACGCCCAGGCGCACCAGGTCCACCCCCCGCACCCGTACCGACGGCTCGAAGCCGTGGCGCTGGGGCAGGTAGGACACCCGCCGGCGGGCCTGGGCAGGCGTGGTGCCGAGCACCGCCACCCGGCCCTCGGCGGGGGGCAGCAGCCCGAGCAGCACCCGCAACAGGGTGGACTTGCCGGCACCGTTGGGGCCGAGCACGGCCACCAGCTCGCCCCGCGCGACGCTGGCCGTGAGGCCGGACCACACCGTCCGCCCTCCGAGGCGGGCGGCCAGGTCCGAGAGGTCGACGGCCGGCGCCGCGGTGGTCATCGGCCGGTGGCCCCCGCCAGCGCCGACGCCAGGGCGGCGAGCTGGCGGGTCTGCCACTCCTGGAAGGTGGCGCCCGCCGGGGTGGGGGTCTCGGTCACGGTGACGGCGGGGATGCCGGCCCGGTGGGCGGCGTCCACCAAGGACTGCACGTCGGGCGTGGCGTTCTGGGAGTTCACGACGAACACCCGCACGGCCCGGGTCGCGAGCTGGCGGCCCACCGCCTGGGTGTCGGCGGCGGTGGGCTCGTTGCCCTCGGCGATGGCGTCGGCGAAGCGCTCGGGGGTGGCCACCACGAGGCCCAGGTCGGCGGCCAGCGGCGTGACGATGCTCTCGGAGATCCCGATGGGCGTGCCCGAGTAGGCGGTGCGGATCTGGGCTCGGAGGTCGTCGTAGGCCTCGAGGCCCACGCTGGTCAGCTGGCGGCGCTGCTTGTCGAAGTAGCCGGCGTCGGCGGGGTCCGCCCGCTGGAGGGCCGACGTCATGGCGTCCACGGCGGCGGCCACGTCCGGTGGCGAGTACCAGCGGTGGGGGTTGTCGCCCTCCTTGGCCCCGACCACCTTGCCCACGTCCACCACCACCCGCCGGGGCGCCGGGTTGGCGGCCACCAGTTTGGACGCCCAGGCGTCGTAGCCCACGCCGTTCACCACCACCACGTCGGCGGTGGCCAGCTTGACGCCGTCGGAGGAGCGGGGCTCGTAGCTGTGGGGGTCGACGCTGGGTTGGCGGATGAGGCTGGTCACCGACGCCCTGTCCCCGCCGAGCTGGCGCAGCAGGCTGCCCCAGGTGTCCTCGGCCGCCACCGCCACCACCCCCGGCCCCCGGCCCGGCCGTCCGCTCGTAGCCGCCGTCGACGAACACCCGGCGGCCAGTGCGGCCACCACCAGGATCAGCGCCGGGGTGGCCGCCCACCACCGCCGGCCGCCCGGCCGCATGATGGGAACGGTTTCCATTCCCTGATGATCGACGCCCGCCGGCCGCCTGTCAAGCAGCGTGGCCTGCGACCGGCCGCCTCACACCCGCCGGCGACCCGCTGCCCCCGCCCGCTTGGAAGCCTTCGACGCCGGTGCCGCCGACCGCCGGGTGGACCCCGCGGTCGCCTTCGTCGCCGCCATGTTCCTGGTCGTCGCCGCCTTCCTGGTCCTCGCCGCCTTCTTGGCCGCCGCCAAGTTGGTGGCCTTCGACGCGGTGGTCGCCCGGGCCCGCCCGGCCGACCCGCCGACCTTGGCCGCCACCGCCCGGGACCGGGCGCCGGGCGCCGGCGGGGGCAGCCGACGCGCTCGGCGACCGTCCCGCCGGAACAGCACCAGGGCTCCGAACCCGTTGTGCACAGGCGTCACGTGGACGGGCTCCCAGCCATCTCCGGCCATCTCCGTGATCCTGTCGTCGTCGGCCTCGGCGAAGCCCTCGAGCCCCACCGGGAACACCAGCGACGTGTAGTAGTGCATGCACCCTCCTGACGCCTGACGGTCGGCAGCAGGTTACGGTCCGGGCCGGAACCGCCGACACAGTCGCGGTCGAAACCGCCAGGCGGTCAGGGGAGGCACCGCGAGGGTCGTGTCCGGGCCGGCATCGGCGGGGCCGTCCGCTCGAGCCCGGAGATCGACGACGACGTGCGTGCCGCCGGCGCCCCGCCGCGACCACGGAAGCACCCGTAGAACCGGAAGAGACCCGTATCCGGCGGCCGTGCCGGCGGCTCTCGTGTGAGAAGCGATGCGCGGACCCGTCGAACGGCGGCGGAGGCGCACGGGCGAGGCGCGGACCCACCGCGTGCCTGGGCACACGAGAGGAGACGAGCGAATGCTGGACATGCACCACGGGGGACACGTCCCCGCCGACGAGGTCGACACCAGGCAGGTGACGGGTGACCAGGGCGTGGCCGCCCTCGACGCCCCGCCGGTCGGGACGCCGTTCGGCTACCTTTTCCCCGAGCTGGAGGACAAGCCCGACAGCCACCTGCCCGGCGACCCGGCCACCGTCGTGGCCAACCTCAACGCCCTGGGCGCGGCGATGGTCCCTGACCCGACCGCCGACCCGCCGCCCGACACCGGCAACTCGACCATCCCGCCCATCTACACCTACTGGGGACAGTTCGTCGACCACGACCTGACCGCCAACACCGACCGCGACTCGACGACCAGCGACATCACCCGACCCGACCTGGCGCCGCTGGCGCCCGAGAATGTCGTCCAGAACCTGCGCAACCTCCGCCGACCCAATTTGGACCTGGACTCCGTGTACGGCGGCGGGCCGTCCTTCTGCGACGACCGCAGCCCTGACGCCGCCCTCTACGACGGCCCTCGCATGCGGCTGGGCCACAACCACGAGGCCGGGATCGTGGGCGAGAAGATCCCGCCCGTCGACGACCTGGAGCGCGACCTGCCCCGCATCGGCCCGTTGCTCGACGACGGCGTCATCACCATGGACGTGCTGCCGGAGAGCCTCCAGGCCGACCCCAACGTGCGCACCCGGCCGCTGATCGGCGACCTGCGCAACGACGAGAACCTCCTGGTCTCCCAGATCCACACCGCCGTCCTGCGCTTCCACAACGCCGTGCTCAAGCGGATCGACACCGACCCGGTCGCCCTGGGCCTCCAGCCCGGCAGCCACGAGGCGGTGCGCTTCGAGCGGGCGCGCCAACTCACCCGCTGGCACTATCAGTGGCTCGTCGTCCACGACTACCTGCGCACGGTCACGACGAGCGGGGTCGTCGACAAGGTGCTCCTCGGCGGCGCCAAGCACTACCGGCCCGGGCCCGGCCAGCCGCTGTTCATGCCCCTCGAGCACTCGGTGGCGGCATTCCGCTTCGGCCACAGCATGGTGCGGGGCTCGTACGACCACAACCGCAACTTCGGCGAACGCCACCCCGGCCAAGGCGTGGGGCCCCCGCTCATCCCGTCGGCCCCGTTCGGGCTGCTGTTCGAGTTCACGGGCAACGGGTTCTCCCTGGATCCGAGCGACCCGACCAAGAGCGTCCGCAATCCCTTCCGGGGTGCCCCGACGCTGCCGTTCAACTGGATCATCGAGTTCGACCGGTTCACCAACAAGGGCGACGCCGACCCCACCCACTTCGCCCGCAGGATCGACACCCAGTTGTCGCCCCCGCTGGGCGGACTGGTGAACGAGGGGACCTCGGCCGACGTGCAGGACGCCGGCCACGCCGCCATCCGGGGCCTCCTCCGGCACCTGGCCCGGCGGAACCTGCTGCGGGGGTACCTGCTCAGCATCCCGACCGGCCAGGCCGTCGCCGCCCTGCTCGGCGTGCCGGCCCTCACGGACGACGAGCTACGGGCCGGCAACCCCCCCGCCGTCAACAGCGCCCTGGACGACGGAGGCTTCCTGCTGAACACCCCGCTGTGGTACTACGTCCTCAAGGAGGCCGAGGTCCGGGCCAACGGCAACTCACTGGGCGAGGTGGGCAGCCGCATCGTCTGCGAGACGATCATCGGCCTGCTCCGCAACGACCCCGACTCCTACCTGTCCCGCAACGGTGGTTGGGACCCCTCCCAGGGTGTGGCGCTGCCCAACGGGGACCCCATCGTCACCATCCGCGACTTCCTGTCGTTCACCGGCGTGCCCGTCTGATCGCAGGGCGCTGGCCCGAACGAGCCGGGCACCCGGGGAACCTCACCGGGCGCCCGGCTCGTGGCGCGCCAGCAGGCGCGCCACTTGGCCCGACCCGTTTCATCTTGCTAACCTACCGTTGACGTGAAGATCACTAACGGTGCCGTGACCGTGTCCGAGGTCGCCAGTTCGAGCAGGGGCTGCACCGTGAGACAAGGGATGGCGGGCCGCCACCGCCCGGCCCACGCCACCAGGACGCACGGAGGCTCCGCGTGACGACCCCGACCCGCACACCCCCCGCACCGCCGGCCTGCCCTCCTCCCACTCCGCCCTCGCCGCAGCCCCCGTCCCGTCCGTCAGGCCGGGCACCACCGGCTACCCGCCCCGAGGCTGCCGAGGCGGTGCGGCCGCTGGTCGAGGCCCTGCTCGGGCGCCCGCTTCCCGTGCGCCTGGAGCTGTTCGACGGATCGGCCCTCGGCCCCGACGACGGCCGGGGAACGGTGCGGGTGCGGTCGGCAGGCGCCCTGCGGCGGCTGGTGTGGGCGCCCGGGGAGCTGGGCCTGGCTCGGGCCTACGTGTGCGGTGACGTCGAGCTGGACGGGGACATCGTGGCGCTGTTGTGCCGGCTCCAGCCCGACCCCGGCGCCGACCTGCGCTTCCTGGGCCTGGGGGCGTGGGTCGCCGCCCTGCGCGCCGCCCGCCGCCTGGGTGCCATCGGCCGGCCGCTGCCACCGCCTCCCGAAGAGGTGCGGCCTCGCGGCCGGCGCCACTCCCGCCGGCGGGACGCGGCATCCGTCACCCACCACTACGACGTGAGCAACGACTTCTACCGGCTGGTGCTAGGGCCCAGCCTCACCTACTCCTGTGCCCGCTTCACCGACGAGCGCACGACCCTGGAGGCGGCCCAGGAAGCCAAGTTCGAGCTGATCTGCCGCAAGCTCGGCCTACACCACTCGCCCGGCGCCCGGCTGCTCGATGTCGGGTGCGGTTGGGGCTCCATGCTGCTCCACGCCGCCCGCCATCACGGGGCCGAGGGCGTCGGGATCACGCTCAGCGGCGAGCAGATGGACCTCGCCCGACGGCGGGTGGCGGATGCCGGGCTCACGTCACACATCGACGTCCGCCTCCAGGACTACCGCGCCCTCGGCGGCGAGCGCTTCGACGCCATCTCGTCGATCGGCATGTTCGAGCACGTGGGGCGGGCCCGCGCCGGGCTCTACTTTCAGACGCTGCGAGGCCTGCTCCGCCCCGGTGGCCGGCTGCTCAACCACGCCATCTCGGCGCCGGGTTCCAGCGCGCCCGGGCCGCGGTCGTTCGTGTACCGCTACGTCTTTCCGGACGGCGAGCTCCTCGACGTGGGCGACACCATCCTGGCCATGGAGCGGGCCGGCTTCGAGGTCCGCGACGTGGAGTCCCTGCGAGAGCACTACTCCACGACGCTGCGCGCGTGGATCACCAACCTGGAAGAGCACTGGGACGAGGCCGTCGCCCTGGTCGGCATCCGCCGGGCCCGCGTCTGGCGCCTCTACATGGCGGGGTTCGTCAGCCGCTTCGAGAACGGCGCCGTCGCCGTGCACCAGGTCCTGGGGGTGGCCACCGACGCCGCCGGCCACAGCCACATGCCGCCGACCCGCGCCGGTTGGGAGCCGGCCGACGACGGGAGCTCGGCCGCCGCCTGACCGCGTGTTGGCCGGCGGCGGGGGGGCCACCACCCGCTGCGACCGAGGTGGTCAACGGCCGGCATAGCGTCGGAAGCGTGGGAGCCACCGGTGGCGCTCCGTCCCGCCGGCGGCTGGCGGGCCTGACCGTGCCCATCGCCGTCGTCAGCGGTTTGGGACTGGTGGGGTCGGCTCTGACCCCATACCTCTCGGTGCACCATCCCCTCGTCCTCTTGGTGCTCGAAGCGCGCGACCGCAACCTCCTGCTCGCCCATCGGGTGGCGACGGTCCCCTACCTGATCGTGGGATGCCTCCGCCGCCTGTCCACCGATCCACTGTTCTTCCTACTCGGGCGAGACTACGGGCCGGCCGCCGTCCGTTGGCTCGAGGGCAAGGGCGGCGGGCGGATCGTGCGGGTGACAGAGCAGGCCTTCCGCCGGGCGTCCTATCCGATGCTCGTGCTGTTCCCGGGCGCTGTGGTCTGCACCCTGGCCGGCGAGACGGGCGTGCCCACGGGGACGTTCGCAGCCATCATCGTCGCCCGCACGGTGGCCGCGGTGGTGGCCATCCGGTGGTTGGCCAACCGCTTCAGTTCCCAGGTGGATGCCGTCCTGGGGTTCTTCGACAGGTTCACGCTGCCGGCCACCGTCGTCAGCGTGGTGGCCGCGCTGGGCTGGCTCATGTGGGAGCGACGGCGCCGCCGCGTCGCCCCGGCGCCCGACGATGAGCCCCGGCCACCAGGCCCGCCGTGACCGGCCCGTCCAGTGACATCGTGACGTCGGCGATGACCTTCGGCATGGCTTACTTCTCGGGAGTTCTGTCGACGGCGCTCGCGTTCGTAGGACCTCTGCAGCTCGGTTCGGTGCGACCCGCTACGAGGCGGCGGCCTTCACCATCGCGACGACCTGCTTTTCGACTGCCGGGGTCCATTCCGTAAGGGCGTACGACGTGGGCCACATCGGACCGTCGTCGAGGTTGGCGGCCTCCTCGAACCCGAGGGTCGCATAGCGGGACTTGAACTTGCCGGCATCCTTGAAGAAGACGACGACCTTGCCGTCCTCGTTGGCGTAGGCGGGCATGCCGTACCAGGTCTTGGGCGACAGATTTGGAGCGCTGGAGGTCACGGTGGCGTGTACGCGCTCGGCGAGGGCGCGGTCGTCGGGGGCCATGGCGGCGATGCTGTCGAGCGCGGCCTGGAGGGCGTCGGCCTGCTTGGCCCCCTTCTTCCCTTCGGCGCGCAGCTCTGCGGCTCGCTGCTTCATGGCGGCGCGCTCCTCGGCGCTGAAACCGTCGGACTCGGTCGTGGTCTTCGCGGGCATGATCGCCTCTCTTCTCCGGGGATCGGGACGACGGTGTCTGCGGACACACGCTACGCCCGCACGCCGAATTGGTCGGGTGGCGGCCTACCGTGCGGACCATGCGTGAGCACCAACACGGCGAGCACCAACACGGCGAGGAGCGGTTCGGAGCGGCGGGTCAGGCCGCGGAGTGGGACGCGAGGTACGCCGAGCGCGACGGGGCGATGTGGAGCGGGCGACCGAACGGGCGGCTCGTCGCCGAGATCGGGGACCTCACGCCGGGCAGGGCACTAGAGGTCGGCTGTGGCGAGGGCGCCGACGCGATCTGGCTCGCTCGGCGCGGCTGGACCGTCACCGCGATCGACATCGCCGATCTGGCCGTCCGCCGGGCGCGACAGGCGGCCCAGGTGGCCGGCGCCGCCGTCGAGTGGGTCTGCGGAGATGCCCTCCAGCCACCGTTCCCGGCCCGTTCGTTCGACCTCCTGTCGATGCAGTACCCGGCACTGCCAAAGACCGCCGGCGAGGCCGCGGTGCGCACATTGCTCGACACCCTCCGGCTTGGCGCGTTGCTGCTCGCCGTCTACCACGACCTCGGCGACGAGCACCGCGAGCACATGAGGTCGAAGGGTGTCGATCCCGCGGACTACGTCGGGGCCGACGACCTCGCCCGGCTGCTCGGCGACCACTTTACGGTCGAGCGGCACGCGGTCGAGCCGCGCATCGACCCGCCGCCCGACACCCCCCACGTGGCCGACGTCGTTCTGAGGGCCCGACGTCGCTAACACGCCGGCCCCCCCGACGACGGGGTCGAGGAGGGCCCCTCGAGGTCCCACGACAACCGTCTGGGAGGGTTGACCACGGCCGTGGTGGTCACGATCCTGCGAGGGGCTCCGGGAGATGCGCTGCGCAGTCGTTGCCGCCCCACCGTCCTGACGGCCGTGTGCGCAGGCCCTCGGGCCTGGTGGCAGTAGGTTGCGTTGCCGTGCCGGCGATCCAGGCGGAGCAGGTTCCCGCCGTGCCCCCCGGCCGCTCGGGGGGGCGGGCCAAGCTGGCCAAGATGTTGCGGATGGGGCTCGGCGAGGTACGGGCCGGCGACTTCTCCCGCTTGGGCATCTACTACCGCCGCTGCGTGCGCCCGGGCCGGTTGCGCCGGGTGGTCCGGAGCTACCGCAGGCGGTTCCGCATGACCCTGCGGGCCTGGCTCGACTACCACCAGTCGGACGTGGTGTTCGAAGGGTGCTCGTGGATGGGCGTGCCGGTGTGGAAGAACCCCCTCGACGCCTGGATCTACCAGGAGATCGTCCATGAAGTCCGCCCCGACGTCATCGTCGAGCTGGGCAGCGCGGCCGGGGGCAGCGCCCTGTACCTGGCCCATCTCCTGGAGCTGTTGGGCCATGGAACGGTGGTCTCCGTGGACGTCGACCGCAGCACGTTCGTGGCCGAGCACGAGCGCCTGGTGACGGTGACCGGGCCCAGCTCGGCGCCGGAGACGGTGGCCCGGGTGGCCGAGCTGTGCCGGGGCAAGCGGGCCCTGGTGATCCACGACGCCGACCACACCAAGGAGCAGGTGCTCGTGGACCTGCGGTGCTACGCGCCGTTCGTCGGCGTCGGCAGCTACCTCATCGTGGAGGACGGGATCGTCGACCTGTTCCGCCCCTGGGAGCGCCTGGGCGTCACCTACGAAGGCCCGCTGGGAGCCACCGAGGAGTTCCTGCGCACGACCGACGAGTTCGAGGTCGACAGCGGGCGCGAGCGCTACGTCCTCACCGCCAACCCCCGAGGTTTCCTGCGCCGAGCGCGAT
>JBHELO010000018.1:0-11119 GCA_046263055.1 Acidimicrobiales bacterium
TGGTCAGGCGGGGGGACGGGCGGCGGGGGCGGCGACTCACGGGGGCGGGACGAGCTTGTAGCCCACCCCCCGGACGGTCTGCACCAGCGCCGGGTGGGCGGGATCCTCTTCCACCTTGGCCCGAAGGCGTTGCACGCACACGTCAACCAGCCGGGAGTCCCCCAGGTACGAGTAGTCCCAGACGAGCTGGAGGAGCAGGTCCCGCGTGAGCACGTGGCCCGGCCGGCGAGCCAGCTCCAGCAGGAGGCGCAGCTCGGTGCGGGTCAGGCGCACCTCCTGGCCGCCCTTGGTGACCGCCATGCCCAAGGGATCCACCACCACCTCGCCGAAGCGCATCACCCGGTCCTCGTGTTGGCGAGCGTGGCGGCGGAGCACGGCCTTGACCCGGGCCAGCAGCACCCGGGTCTCGAACGGCTTGGTCACGTAGTCGTCGGCGCCGCACTCCAGCCCGAGGACCACGTCGATGGCGTCGGAGCGGGCGGTGAGCATGATGATCGGCACCAGGTCGTCGCGCCGGACCGTTCGGCACACCTCCAAGCCGTCGGCGCCCGGCAGCATGACGTCGAGGAGGATCAAGTCGGGGTGGACGGCGCGCCACCGGCTCAGGGCCTCGTCGCCGGACACCGCGGTGGCCACCCGGTGGCCGTCGCCCTCCAGCGCCATGCTGACCGCCTCCCGGACCGAGGCGTCGTCCTCCACCAACAGGATGGATGCCACGGCCCCAGTATGGGGCTGCCGCTACACGTAGGGCCGGAGGACCTCGCGCAGTGTCCGGGCGTCGGCCGAGACCACGTCGTCGTCGGCCCGGGCGTCGAGGTCGCCGCAGAGCACCGACGCCAGCTCCCGCAGCTTGTCCCACAGCTCGGGTTCGATGCCGTAGGGCGGCGCGCTGTCGTCCATGACGCCGGCGGCCACGCCCAGCTCGGCCGCCACGCCCTCGTCGCCGGGCTCGTGCATGAGACGGTCGGCGGCCACGAACAGGTCGGCCATAGCCGCTTGGGCCACCGCGCCGTCGTCCTCCGCGGCGTCGTCCCCGTCGCCCCCTTCACCGCCGTCGGCCACCGCTTCGTCGCCGTCGCCGTCGAGCGCCCCGGTGGCCGACGGCTCGAGCTGGTCGAGCACATCCTCGGTGACCTGATCGTCCACCTCCCGGACGGCCAGGATCAGCCCGGGCTCCCATCGGGAGGCGATCCCCCGTTCGGCCAGGGTGGAGGTGAGCTCGACCCGGGCCTGTACGGGCCAGTCGTCGAGCTCGTAGACCACCTCGTCGTCGGCCTGGCCGTCGGCCAGCGTGGGGAGCTGAGGCTCGGCCAGGGCCACCTTGCAGTCCCAGCAGCCGGCCTCGGCCAGGGCGTACTCGGCCCCGCAGAACGGGCAACAGCCGGTCATCGTCTCACCACCTCCGGCTCGCCCCCCCGAGTGCGACCCGCCCGACCGGCCACCTCCACGGGCCTGCACCTGGGAGGCCGTCGTCCCGGGCGTGCGGGCACACGCCGACACCGTAGCGCGGCGCCCGCGACCGGCCCCGACGGCCGCCGGCCCGCCCCGACGCTACGGCTAGGGACGGGCGGTGGCTGACGGCGGGCGCCTGGCGGCCGCCGTCAGCCGGATCCCCCCTGGTGCGGCGGGCCCAGGGTCAGATCCCTGCCGTACCGCCTCGTGGCTGGCTGGCGGTACCGGCGGCCGCCGGGGCAGTTGCCATCGCCGTGCCCGCGGTGGCCGCGGGGGCCGGGTTGCCCCGGACGCAGGGCTGGTTGACGGTGACGAACACGTTGGCCATCCAGACGTTGGCGTCGCACCCCGGGGTCTCGTCGGCCCCGTCGAAGACGGCGTTCCCGGTGCCGTGGTTGGCATAGATGATGTTGTTCGTCGGGCCCGTGCCCGGGATCGGAACGCCCTGGTTCGTGGCCAGCGCCAGGTCGATCCCGTCGTTGCCGTTGGCGTCGACCGTGTTCTGGGCGACGGTGTTCCTGAAGGCCTGCGGCCCGAGCGTGATGCCGTCACGACGGTTGTTGGTCGCGGTGTTGCGGACGACGTTGTTGTTGTAGGTCGTGCACGTCTCGACCGCGTCTGTGGGGTCGCCGGAGCACGTGGAGAAGAGCTGGATGCCGCTGGTGTAGTTGGACCTGGCGGTGTTGCCGCTGACCAGCTCCTGGGCGGCGGGGAACACCTGGAGGACGCCAGGCATGGCGAACAGGTTGATCCCGCTGCCTTCCGCCCTGCCGTAGCCGTTGTGGTCGGACGTGTTGTTGGTGACGGTGGTACCCAGGTTGGGCACGTCGCCCAGGCACGGCGGCCCCGCGCTCGCCGGCGGGGGCATGAACGCGTTGCGGCACGAGGGCATCAGGAAGATGCCGTTGTTGCCGCTGCCGGACACGACGTTGCTGTCGACGACGCTGTAGGTGGCGTTGGGGCCCTCGATGCGGATGCCCTCGTCGAGCGATGCGGTGGTCTGCTGGCCCTGGGGGACCCGGGCGACCGGCTGGCCGGTGTTGGGGTCCCGCGGCACGCACCCGCTGCTGGCCGTGCACATGGACACGTTGTTGTTGAGCACCTGGTTGTTGAGGAACCTGTTACCGGTGGCCGTTTGCGCCGGGTCGGTGGGGAGGTTGTAGGGGCCGGTGACCACCGCCAGGCCCGAATAGGGCCCGTTGTGCACGACCCGGTTGTTCTGGATGGTGTCGTAGTTGGAGTTCCAGACGGCGATCCCGTCACCGTTGTCGCCGTTGCCGCTGGGGCCGATGTTGTCGTGGGCGAAGATCACGGTCACCGAGTTGGCGGCGCCTCCGTCGACCCGCACCCCGGCGGCGAAGCCGGACACCTCTCCGTTGGTGACGGTGGACCTCGAGACGCCCGCGAACCGGACGCCCACGTTCTGCCCGGCGGCCGCGCCCTGGGTACCGGGGGCGGGGGCGCCGAAGACCTTGTGGCCGTTGAGGTTGAGGGTCACCCCGCTGCCGCCGATGATGAGCCCGTCGGTGGCGCACGGCCCGACATCGGTGGTGAGGGTGGTGCTCACGGTGATCACCGTGCCGCAGGCCACTGCCGTCTGGGCCCCGGCCGGGGCGCCGGCCATGAGGCCGCCTCCCACCATCGCCCCGATGGCCGCAGCCGTCGCGGCGCGCCGGCGAATGCTTCGTATCATGTCGTGGTCCTCTCGTCGGTGCCTGACAGGTTCCGGTGCTCCAGCCCGCCCGGGACGACGCCCGGCCCCGGCCGCCGTCGATGAGAGCCGCCGGCAAAAAAGCGCGATCGACGCGCCTCCGGATGCCGGGGCATTGTTGCCGACCGCTGGCAGCCGGTCAATAGGTGTCAATTGGCCCTAGGTACCGGGGCTACAGCGCAGCGCACCGCACCTGCGGGCGACACTCATGGTGCGATGGCGGCCGCCGGGGGCAGGGGCGGGATCGGCGGGGAGGCGGCGCCGAGCAGGGTATCGACGTCCACCACGCGGTAGCCGCGGGCCTTCAGTCGGGACAGCAGCAGGGGCAGGGCCTGCATGGTCCTGGTGCGGTCGGGGACGCCGCCGTCGTGGGCCAGGATGATCGTCCCCGGGTGGATGGCCTCCACCAGCTCGTCGACCCCGCCCACCACCCCGGGCGGGTGGTTCACGAAGTGCTCGACCGACGCCGTCCAGAAGACGGTGCGGTAGCCGGCGGCGGCGGCGAGCACGCCGATGGCCTGGTCCGTGTACCCGTAGGGCGGCCGGAACAGGTCGGGCGCGGGAGCGCCGGCGGCCCGCAGGGCGTCCGCCCCCTTGGCCAGCTCGGCCGCCACCTCGGGCGGGTCGAGCGTCTGCAGGTCGGCGTGGGACCAGGTGTGGTCGCCCACCGTGTTGCCGGCGGCGAGCTCGGCCCGCACCAGGTCCGGGTAGGCGGCCGCCTGGCGGCCCACGTCGAAGAAGGTGGCGGTGGCGTGGTACTGGCGCAGCATGGCCAGCACCTGCGGGGTCCAACGGGGGTCGGGCCCGTCGTCCAAGGTGAGGGCGACGAGGGGCTGAGGCGTGCGGATGGCGGAGATCACCGCGCCCGGGTCGGGGCGGTCGCCCCGGATGCCGGCCTCGGCGGGGGCCCGGGGACGGACCACCAGGGCGCCGCCGAAGCCCACCGCGGTCGACACCACGCAGGCCAGCACCGTCCGGTGGCGTCGCACGGTCGCCAGAGTAGAACGGCGCACCGGCCTGGGGCGGGCACAGGGTGTGGCCGACCCGGGCCGTCGGATATGGTCCAACCATGAGCGCAGCCGAACGTCAAGCCCCCGATCGCAACCTCGCCATGGAGTTCGTTCGGGTCACCGAGGTGGCCGCCCTGGCGGCGTCACGGTGGATGGGTCGGGGCGAGAAGGAGAAGGCGGACGGCGCCGCCACCGAGGCCATGCGGGTGCTGCTGCGGTCGGTGTCGTGTGACGGCATCATCGTCATCGGCGAGGGCGAGAAGGACGAGGCGCCCATGCTGTTCAACGGCGAGCAGGTGGGCGACGGCAGCCAGCCCGAGATCGACATCGCCGTCGACCCCCTGGAGGGCACCACTCTCACGGCGCTGGGCCGGCCCAACGCCCTGGCCGTGATCGCCGTGTCCGACCGCGGCACCATGTACGACCCGCCCGGGTTCTACATGGAGAAGATCGCCGTCGGCCCCGAGGCGGTGGGCAGCATCGACATCGATCGGTCGCCCACCGAGAACCTCCAGGCGGTCGCCAAGGCCACCGGCAAGCACATCAACGACCTCACCGCCGTCGTCCTCGATCGCCCTCGCCACGACGACCTCATCGCCGAGATCCGGGCCGCCGGGGTCAGGATCCGTCTCATCCAGGACGGCGACGTGGCCGGCGCCATCTCCACCGGCTGGCCGGACGCCGGCGCCGACATCCTGTTCGGCATCGGCGGCACGCCCGAGGGTGTGATCTCGGCCGCCGCCCTCAAGTGCCTGGGAGGGGAGATGCTGGCCCGCCTCGCCCCCCAGAAGGACGGGGAGCTGGACGCCATCAAGGAGGCGGGCCGGGAGGCCGACCTCGATCGCATCCTGACCCAGGACGACCTGGTGAAGGGCGACAACTGCTTCTTCGCCTGCACCGGCGTCACCGACGGCGAGCTGGTGCGGGGCGTGCACTACGACCGCCGCGGCGCCACCACCCAGTCCCTGGTCATGCGCTCCAAGTCGGGCACCGTGCGGACGGTGAGCGCCCGCCACTCCCTCGACAAGCTCCGCGCCTTCTCCGCCATCGACTTCGGCTGATTCGCCGGCCCCCCGGCTCACGCCCCCGAACCCGACCCGAGGCCCTGTCTGTCATCGCATCAGGCGCCGAGAACCGACGGGTGAGCCTGGTAGCCCGTGGGCTTGGTCATGCCGGCACCACTGGATGCCGTAGACGGCCCAATCGTTCTCCGTCGAACGAGCGGCTCCGGCTACGGAGTGCGTCGCAGTTGTACGAAGTCGTAGCCGTCCACCCAGTGGGCGAGGCGGGTGTCGTCGACCCACCCCCGGTGGAGGAGGAACCCGTGGCCCTGGCTGCCCACACGCACCTTGGCCGACAGCCGTCCGTCGCCCCGGGCCGCAGCCTCCGATTCGAAGGCGGCGAGGAGCCGTGAGCCCACGCCCTGGCCGCGCTCGGAGGCGGCCACCACGATGCTCGACAGCTGGGCGACGCCGCCGCGCGCCCAGCCGGTGGCCACCCCCGTCACCTTGGCCTCCCGCCGGGCGCTGAGGGCCATGCGCTCGTGAGGCAACGGGGTGCCCAGCTCGGTGAACCCCAGCACGTGCCACTCGCGCTCGGAGAACTCACGGGCCTCGGGGTCGAGGGCGTCGGCCATCCACAGCTCCACCGGCATCCCGCCCCGCCCGACGACGGCGGGGGCGGCCAACGGGAAGTCGGCGATCGGCTCCCACACCCGGCCCACCCGCTCCTGGAGAAGGTGGACGCGGTCGAACACCACCTCGGTGCGGAAGTCCGACAGGGCAGCCTGGGCGGCCACGATGCGAGTGGGGTCGGCCTCGTCGGCCACCGTCACGTGGGGCACGAACGGCCAGGTGAGGGGCCGGGCCAGGGGCTCGCGGAACACCCGCTGGCGCAGGGCCAGCACCGGCCCCGCCCCCTCCTCCAGCGGGAGGTAGAGCACGGGGTTGTCGGGCAGGAAGGTGGTGGGCGGACCGAGGCGGGCGGCGATGGGCCGGCTGGCCCCCGCCGCCTCCCGCACCACTTCGCAGGCGTCGCGCACCCGGTCGGCCCGCACGTTGACCGGCGGCACCAGCGTGCAGTGCGGCGGCACCCGGCCCAGGGTGCCGTCGCCCGTCGCCCGCCGGAGGACGTCGATCTCGCGATCCAACGGGGGCGGCATGACCAGGGCCACCCCGAGCCTGACCTTGGCCATCCCCCAATGATGCGCCACTCGCCACCACTAAGTGCCGCTTCTTTGGCGCGCCAGCCGCGCCGGGCGCGGTCACCCGGCCAAAGAAGGGGAGAGCATGCGCCTGATCTCCCGGGCCACCTCCGGGCCCCGTCCCAGATCGGCCCACCCGTAGCGCAGGATGGTCCATCCGGCCGCAGTCAGCCGGTTCGACCGCGCCCGGTCGCGCCGGAAATCGGCGATCCCTGAGTGCCACGTCCGGCCGTCGGCCTCGACGGCCAGGCGGGCCCCGGGGTAGGCGAGGTCGAGGCGCACGCTGGTGCCGTCGGCGAAGCGGACCGGGTGCTGGCGGACGGGTTGGGGAAGACGGTGGCGCAGCAGCAGCCTGATCAGGGCGTCCTCCAGCGGGCTCTCGGTCGGCGCCCGGCCCGCCTGGTGAGCGGCCACCAGGCGGCGGAGCAGGGCGGTGCCCCGGCGGCCGCGCCCGCCGACCCGCTCCAACAGCGCCTCCAGGGTCGGGACGGTGGTCAGCCGGCGGACCAGTGCGTCGCTCACCGCGCCTTCGGCCAGCCGCGGTTCGACGGCGGCCAGGTCCAGGAGGGTCCGGGCTGGGCGTGTCACCGCGATGGGCCCGCACCGCCCCACGTCGACCGGGGCCAGGGGCGACCGGTGGACGGTGACCCCGGCGAGGCGCGGGCGGCCGGTGCCGGGAACGGTGATCTCGGGCCGCCCCCATGCCACGCCGCGCAGGCCGAGCAACGCCGCCGCGCTGCGATGCGACGCCACGCCCGCCGGCCCGGCGGCCAGGCAGGCGGCCAGCACGTCCTGGTGCGGACTCGGCGGCACGGCTGCCATCCGGTACACCGAGTCGTGCACGCCGATCAGCAGGCCGGCCGCTCGTCGCCGGGCACATTGGTCACCAGACACGCCGGCTGCCAGCGCCTGTTCGTGGGTGACTAGGCCGCACTGGGTGGCGGCGAGCCGGTTGAGGACCACGTCGGCGTCGAACACGGCGGCGAGTCAACCACCAGGGTGTGACAGCTCCCATTCCTCGGCGCGCCAGCCGCGCTCGGCGCGGCCAGCGCGCCAAAGAACGATCTTCTAGGCGCCGGCGAGTTGGAGGCGGACGTGGGCGCGGGCCAGGGCGGCCGCGCATTCGGCGTCGTCCTTGGCCATGTCGTTGCGCTCGATATCGTCCTTGGCGCGCCGGGCCCGGTCCACGTCGATGTCGGAGCCCAGCTCGGCCACGTCGGAGAGGATGATCACCGAGTTCTCGCGCACGTGGACGAAGCCGCCGTGCACGGCGGCCGTCTCCTCGCCCCCGTCGGCGGTCTTGATCTTGACCGGCCAGATCTCCAGGGCGCCGAGGAAGGGCGCGTGGTTGTCGAGGAAGGCGACGTCGCCGCCGCCGACCGTCCGGCACACCACCATCTCGGCGTCGCCCGAGAACAGGATGCGCTCAGGCGATACCAGCTCCACGTGCATGGCCATGGTCAGGCGGCCTCGTTCTTGGACAGGGTCTTGGCCTTCTCCCGCACCGCGTCGACCCCGCCCACGTTGAAGAACGCCTGCTCGGGGATGTCGTCCAGCTCGCCGTCCACCAGGGCCTCGAACGACGCCACCGTCTCTTCCACCGGCACGGTCACGCCGGGGATGCCGGTGAACTGCTCGCCCACGAAGAACGGCTGGGACAGGAACTTCTCGACCTTGCGGGCCCGCTGCACGGTGAGCTTGTCGTCCTCCGACAGCTCGTCCACGCCGAGGATGGCGATGATGTCCTGAAGCTCGCTGTAGCGCTGGAGCGTCTCTTGGACGCGGCGGGCGACGTCGTAGTGGTGATCCCCCACCACCTCGGGGCTGAGGATGCGGGAAGTGGAGGCCAGGGGGTCCACCGCCGGGTAGATGCCTCGGGAGGCGATGTCGCGGGACAGCTCGGTGGTGGCGTCCAGGTGGGTGAAGGTGGTGAACGGCGCCGGGTCGGTGTAGTCGTCGGCGGGCACGTAGACGGCCTGGAGCGAGGTGATGGACCGGCCCTTGGTGGACGTGATGCGCTCCTGGAGCTCGCCCATCTCGTCGGCCAGGGTGGGCTGGTAGCCCACCGCCGAGGGCATGCGCCCCAACAGGGTGGACACCTCGGAGCCGGCCTGCACGAACCGGAAGATGTTGTCGACGAAGAGCAGGACGTCCTGGTTCTCCTCGTCGCGGAAGTACTCGGCCATGGTCAGGGCGGAGAGGGCCACGCGCAGGCGGACGCCCGGCGGCTCGTCCATCTGGCCGAAGACCAGGGCCGCCTTCTTGAGCACGCCCGACTCCTGCATCTCCAGCCAGAGGTCGTTGCCCTCACGGGTGCGCTCGCCCACCCCCGCGAACACGGACACCCCGCCGTGCTCCTCGGCCACCCGGTGGATCATCTCCTGGATGATCACGGTCTTGCCCACGCCGGCCCCGCCGAACAGGCCGATCTTGCCGCCTCGCACGTAGGGAGCGAGCAGGTCGATCACCTTGATGCCGGTCTCGAACATCTCGGAGCGGGGCTCGAGCTGGTCGAAAGCGGGCGGGGGGCGGTGGATGTCCCAGTTGTCCTTGATGTCGCCGACGTCGGCGCCACCGGTGTCGAGGGGCTCGCCGATGACGTTGAAAACGTGGCCGAGCACGCCGGGGCCGACGGGCACGGTGATGCCGTGGCCCAGGTTGCGCACGGGGGTGCCGCGGCGGAGGCCGTCGGTGGGCTTCATGCAGATGGCCCGCACCCGGTTCTCGCCGATGTGCTGGGCCACCTCGGCCCTGATCTCGATGGTGGTGCCCTCGAGCTCCACGGTCATGGACAAGGCGCCGTTGATCTCGGGGAGGTCGCTCGGGGGGAACTCCACGTCCACCACCGGCCCGGCGATGGCCATGATGCGCCCGTCCTTGCCGCGCGCGCCTGCGGCGCCCGAGCCGTTGGTGGCGGGCGCGGGCGACACGCCGAACCCGCCGGGGCCGGGTGCGGGCTCGGCCTGCGACCCCGCCGAGACGTCGGTGGGCGACGTCCCGAAGGCGCCCGGGCCACTGGCGGCGTCGGGCTCGGGCCCCGTGGTGCCGCCCGGCTGGGGGTCGGTCCCGGTGGCTGAGGTGCCGGGGAAACTGGTGTCGGTCATCGGGTGGTCTCCTTCACTTGCGGAGCGCCTCGGCGCCGCCCACGACTTCCATGATCTCGGTGGTGATGCCGGCCTGGCGGATCTTGTTGGCCTGGATGCCGAGCGTCTTGACCATCTCCTCGGCGTTGTCGGTGGCCGATTTCATCGCCCGCTGGCGCGCCGCGTGCTCGCTGGCGGCGGCGTCGAGCATGGCTGCGTAGACCCGCGCCTCGACGTAGCGAGGCAGGAGCAGCTCGAGGATGCCCTCGGCCGAGGGCTCGAACTCGTAGTCGGCGGTCGGGCCCTCGGACTCGGCCAGGTCCTCGATGGCGCCCTTCTCCATGGGCAGGAGCCGGGTGTTGGTGACCTTCTGAGAGCCGGCCGACAGGAAGCGGGTGTAGACGAGCTGGACCTGGTCCACCTCGCCGTCGGTGTAGCGCTGCATCATGCCGTCGGCCACCTGGCGGGCGTCCTCGTAGGCCGGTTGCTCGGTGAACCCGGTGTGGGCGTCGTCGATGCGGAAGCCCCGGTAGCGGAAGTAGCCCTCGGCTTTGCGGCCCGAGAGCGACAGGGAGTAGTCCTTGCCGTCGGCTTGGACGGCCTGGAGGGCCCGGTCGGCGGTGCGCAGCACCGACGTGTTGTAGGCCCCGGCCAGGCCCCGGTCGGCAGCCAGCACGATGTAGCCCACCGTCTGCACCTCGCGCTCTTTGAGGAGGGGGTGGTCGAGCCCCACGCCGGAGGCCGCCAGCTGGCGCAGGACCTCGGTGATCTGCTCGGAGTAGGGGCGGGCAGCGGCCACCCGCTGCTGGGCCTTGACGATGCGGCTGGCCGCGATCATCTCCATGGCCCGGGTGATCTTCTTGGTGGACTGGACGCTCTTGATGCGCCGCCGGAGCTTGCGCTCCTGGCCGCTAGCCATATGGCCCTCGCTCGCTGGGCATCAGCCCTCGTCCCCCTCCTTGGACTTCTTGTCCTTCTGGTCGTCGCCCGAGGGGGTGAAGCGTTCCTTGAAGCTGTCGATGGCCTGGCCCAGCTTCTCCTCGTCGGGGAGCTTGCCCGTGTCGCGGATCTCGCCCAGCAGGTCCGAGTAGCGGCTGCGGAACTCCTCCAGCAGCTCGGCCTCGAAGCGGCCGACGTCCCCGGTGGCGATGTCGTCCAGGTACCCCTTGGTGCCGGCGAAGATGGACACCACCTGCAGCTCCACGGGCATAGGCGAGTGCAGGCCCTGCTTGAGCAGCTCGGTGAGCTTGTAGCCCCGGTCGAGCTGGGACTGCGACGTCTTGTCCAGCTCGGACCCGAAGCTGGCGAACGACTCCAGCTCCCGGAACTGGGCCAAGTCGAGCTTGAGGGTGCCGGCCACCGCCTTCATGGCCTTGATTTGCGCCGACCCACCCACCCGGGACACGGACACGCCCACGTCGATGGCAGGGCGCACGCCGGAGCGGAACAGGTCGGTCTGGAGGTAGATCTGGCCGTCGGTGATGGAGATGACGTTGGTCGGGATGTAGGCCGACACGTCGCCCTCCTTGGTCTCGATGACCGGGAGGGCGGTGAGGGAGCCGCCGCCGCGCTCCTCGGAGAGCTTGGCCGACCGCTCGAGCAGGCGGCTGTGGAGGTAGAAGACGTCGCCCGGGTAGGCCTCACGGCCGGGCGGCCGGCG
>JBHELO010000019.1:0-33756 GCA_046263055.1 Acidimicrobiales bacterium
TGCCTGGAGTTCGCCCTGGCCACCAACCAGGAGGCCGGCGTCTGGGGGGGCACCTGCGAGGAGGAGCGCCGCAAGCTCCGCAAGGCCTGGCTGGCCCGCCGCCGCCGGGCCGCCTCATAGTCGCGTCGTAGCCACCTGGTAGCCGGGTCCTGGGTCGGTTCCGCCGGGGCGACCGGAGGCCGCGGCGGTGGCGCGTCAGGCCGAGGTGCCGGCGCCCACTGGGATGGTCAGCACGACCACGGTGCCGCCGTCGGTGGACATGTCGATGGTCCCACCCAGCTCGTGGGTCACCAGCGTGCGAACGATGGTGAGGCCCAGGCTGGTCCGGTCCACCGAGAACCCGTCGGGCAGGCCGATGCCGTCGTCGTGGACCTGCACCACCAGCTCCACCCCGTCGTTGGCGAACCGCACCCGGACCACGCCGGTGTGGTCGGACCGCCAGCCGTCCGGATAGGCGTGCTCGACGGCGTTCTGGAGCAGCTCGGTCAGGGCCACGGCCAGGGGGGTGGCCACCTCGGCCCGCAGCGGGCCGGGGTCGCCCTCCACCACCAGGTCCACCCGGCGGTCGGGTGAGACCAGCCCCTCCTCCACCCATCGCACGAGTGAGTGCACGATGTCGCCGAAGTCCACCTCGGCGCTGGCCCCCGACGAGAGCTTCTCGTGGACCAGGGCAATGGCCCGGATGCGCTGCACCGACTCGGCGATGGCCTCCTTGGCCTCGGGCGAGCCCAGGCGGCGGCCCTGGAGGTTGAGGATGGAGGCGATCGTCTGCAGGTTGTTCTTCACCCGGTGGTGCATCTCCCGGATGAGGACGTCCTTGGAGACCAGCAGGCGGTCCCGCCGCCGCAGCTCGGACACGTCCCGCACCAGGGCGACGGCGCCGCTCACCCGCCCGTGCTCCAGCAGGGGGATGGCCCGCATCAGGAGGGTGACGTCGTTGCGCTCCAGCTCCTCGGTGATCGGCAGCCCGATGGCGAAGGCGGCCCGCACCGGCGCCTCGTCGAAGCCGACCTCGCCCAGGCGGGCGCCCACCACGTTGGCGTGGATGCCCATGCGGTGCAGGGCGGACACGAAGTTGGGCGACGCGTAGTCCACCCGGGCGGATGCGTCGAGGCGGGCGACGCCGTCGCCGACCCGGGGGGCGTCCTTGGGCTCGGTGCTCTCGGCCCCGAACGGGAACTCCCCGGCCGCGATCATGCGGGCGAAGGCGTCGAAGATGTCCCGGTAGACCCGCTCCAGCTCGCCGGGCCGCCGCCCGACCGACGGCGCCGACTCGCGGGTCAGCACCCCGAGGAGCTGGTCCTTCCAGTACACCGGGATGCACTGCACGGCGGCCGCCTCGCCCCGGGGACTGGCCTCCGCCTCGCCGTCGATGAACTGCCCGAGGCGCCAGGCCCGGGCCACCAGGGGCCGTTGGGCGGCGTCGACGACCTCGCCCACCTGGTCGTCGCGGTAGAGGGTCTGGCTGGTCGTCGGCCGCATCTGGCCCAGCACCACGAACCGCGAGGGGTCGGGCGGACCGTCGGCGGCGCCGGCGGCGGTGGGAGCCGGCGAGGTGGACGGAGTGGGCGCCACCGGCACGTAGAGCAGGAGGTCGGCGAAGCACAGGTCGGCCAGGAAGCCCCACGACGCCAGCAGGCGCTGGATGTGGGCCAGGGGCGGCCCGTCCAGGTCGGTGATGCGGGCCAGCTCGTCGAGCGACGCCACCTCACGCGCCCCACACCGCCCGGCCCAGGCGCACCAGCCCGGCCAGGTCGAAGATGTCGGTCTCGAAGGACGGCACGCTGACCACCACGTCGGCCGCCGATCCGAGCTCGGCCCGCAGCTCGGCCTCCCGCTTGGCCACCACCTGGAAGTTGAGGAAGCTCTCGCCCACCTCCCGCAGCACCCGGGCGACGGCGTCCGGCGGGCCGGCATCGGCCAGGGCGTCGGCCACCGCCGGCGACGACGACATCAGATGCTCGGCCACCCGCGCCGCCTCGGGGTCGAGCAGGTAGGGCGGGAGGACCTTGTTGAGCACCAGGGCGCCGGCGTGGAAGCCCTGCCCGGCCAGGGCGGCCAGGAAGAACTCGGCCTCCCGTACCGGCGCCGCCTCGAGGGTGGTGACCACCACGAAGGTCGTCCGCCGGTCGTGGAGCAGCCGCTTGACGGCGTTGGCCCGCTCGACGAAGCCCGGGTACATGGTCTGGAAGAGCAGGAAGAACTCGGCGATGTCCTCCAGGAACTGCGATCCGAGGAGGCGGTCGGCGGCCTGGTAGAAGGGGCGGCTGGCCATGTTGACCACCCGGGACCGCCCCGGGCCGGTGATCCAGCGCAACAGGCGGCTGGAGAAGAACTCGGCCATGCGGTCGGGGGCGGCGAGGAAGTCGAGGGCGTTGCGGGTGGGCGGGGTGTCGACCACGATGAGGTCGAACCGCCCGGACCGGTGGATCTCGTACAGACGCTCCATGGCGATGTACTCGTGGCTCTGGACGAACCGCCCGGAGACGTTCTGGTAGAGCGGGTTCTCGAGGATGCGCCCAGCGGTGCGGGCGTCGGGGGCGTGGCGACGCACCAGGTCGTCCCACGACTGCTTGGTGTCGAGCATGGCCGCCCACAGCTGGCCCCGAGGCTCGACCCCGGCGCGCTTGAGGGCATCGGAGGGGACCCGGGTCTCCACGTTGCCGAGGGCCTGCACGCCGAGGGCGTCGGCCAGCCGGCGGGCGGGGTCCACCGTGAGCACCAGCACCGTCCCGCCGAGGGACAGGCTGGCCATGGTGGCGGCGGCCGCCGCGGTGGTGGTCTTGCCGACCCCCCCGGCGCCGCAGCAGATCACGATCTCCTTGGCCGCCAGCAGGTGCTCCACCGAGCCGGGCTCGGGCGGCCGGCGGCCGGCGGGGGCGGGCCGGCTCAATAGCCCAGCTCGGCGGAGAGGGCGTCGGCCGTCTGGGCGGTCGTGCGCAGGCCGTGGCCGCGGGTGAAGAGGTAGGGGACGAACAGCAGGGGCACGTTGGCGGGGACCGAGTCCCGCAACCGGTCGAGGTGGCCCGCCCGGGTACGGCGCAGGGTCACCGCCAGCCGGGCCGCCTCCAGGACGGTGTCGAACGGGCCGCCGCCGGTGGCGCCGGCCGGCCGGGCGCCGGCGGCGCCTCCCGGTCCGGCCCGGGTCCCGTCGCCCGGTGGGGCGCCGGCCGCCGCCGCGGCGGCGGTCAGCGCCGGCTCACGGAGGTGCTCGAAGACCTCCTCGTCGGCCCGGCTGAACAGCTCGGGCAGGACCCGGTTCACGACGATGGCGGCCACGTCCACGTCCGTCTCCGCCCGCACCCGCCCTACCAGCTCGATGGTCTCGTTGACCGGCATCTCCTCGGGCGTGGTCACCACGACCAGGCCGGTGACGGCCGGGTCGCCCAGGACCTCCAGCATCCACCCCGTCTGGTCGTGGATGGGGCCCACCCGGACCAGCTCGTCGATGGCCCGGGGGGCGGCGAGCTGGCCGACCACGTGGCCGCTGGCCGAGGCGTCGGCCACCACCAGGTCGTAGTGGCGCTCCCGGGCCTCGTAGGCCAGCTTGCCCACGGTGAGGATCTCGCGGACGCCGGGGGCAGCGGTGGCCACGAAGTCGAAGGCCCGGGCCAGGGGACCGATGCGGGCGATGGCCGGAAGGTGGAGCTGGAGGCGGACGTACTCCTGGAGCGACTCCTCGGTGCTCATGGACATGGCGAACAGCCGGGGCTGGACCTCCCGGGGCCGGAAGCCGAGGCCCGGGGACTCGTAGAAGTCGGCCAGGTCGCCCTTGGCGTCCACCTCGCAGGCCAGCACCCGACGGCCCTGCTGGGCGGCCAGCAGCCCGAGGGCAGCCGTCACCGAGGTCTTGCCCGTCCCCCCCTTGCCGGTGACGAGCAGCAGGCGCCGGTCGAGGAGGGCGACGGTCACGGGCGGGGCGGACACGCCGTGCAGGTCAGAGGGCGGGGCGGACGCCCGGTGCGGCTCAGAGGGCGGGGGCGACGCCCGGTGCGGCTCAGAGGGCGGGGACGACGCCCGGTGCGGCTCAGAGGGCGCTGAACCCCACGCGCCGCTCGGCGGCCTCGCTACCGACTTCCACGTAGGTGATCTTGTCGGCGACCACGCCCACCCGCCGGCCCCGCTTGTCGGTGAGCCACAGCAGGCCGGCCTTGCCGTCGAGGGCCTTCTCGACGTCGCCGGCCACCGAATCGGCGTCCCCGTCGGCCAGTTCGACCTCGATCTCCCTGGGTGAGTGGACCACTCCGATGCGAACCTGCACAGCGTCTCCTCGTCGTCGGCCGTCCCAGCGTAGGCGCGGTTGTCTGGTGGCGGGCACCCGGTCCCTTCGGGACACGCCCGCCACGTGCCGGCGGGGGCCCCTGCCCCGCCGGCCGCGCCCGACGGGAGCCGGGCTGTCCGCTCGGGGCGGGCACCCGGTCCCTTCGGGACACGCCCGCCACGTGCCGGCGCCGGGCCGGCGGAAGGTGGGGCCGGTAGCCTCGGCGGGTGAGCTCGCGGGCTGCCACCGTGGCCTGCGCGGTGGTCCTGGCGGTGGTCGTGGTGGCCGACGGGGTCACGGTGGCCGTTCGCCGACACCCGGATCGCCGGCCCCCCACCGCCCTCGAGCGGGCGCTGCCGGCACTCGAGTCGTTCGTCGAGCAGGCCCGGGGCCTCCGGTTCCGGCGCCGTGTGAACGTGCAACTCGAGTCCGACGCCGCCTTCTCGGCGTCCCTCCGCCGGGTGGGCGGTGGGGGACCGGGGTTCGTCACCGACGCCATGGTGGGCCTCCTGCGGGCGCTGGGGCTCGTGGACGGGCCCTTCGATCCCTCGGCCCTCGGCCCCGCCCTCGACGATCGGGTCGTGGGCTTCTACAGCCCGGGCACGAACCGGCTCCTGGTCCGGGGGGGCGAGCCCACGCCCCTCGTGCGGCGGGTCCTGGTGCACGAGCTCACCCACGCCCTCGACGACCAGCACTTCCGCCTGAAGCGGTTCGCCCCCGACAGCTCCGACGAGGTCAGCACCTCGTTCACCGCCCTGGTGGAGGGTGACGCGGTGCGGGTGGAGGCGGCCTACCTGAACACCCTCTCGCCCGCCGAGCGCCTCCAGGCCGACCAGGAGGCGGGGGCCACCGCAAGCGCGCCGGTGGGCGTCCCCAGGGTGTTCGAGGCGCTGACCGCCTACCCGTATGCGGCCGGGCGCGCCTTCGTGGACGCCCTGGTGGCGGCCGGCGGCACCGCCCGGGTGGACGCCGCCTTCGCCCGTCCCCCGGTCAGCTCGGAGCAGGTCCTGCACCCCGACCGGTACCTGGCCGGCGATGCCCCGGCGGCGGTGACCGTGCCTCGCCGAGCCGTCAGCGTGGGTCAGGTGGTCGGCGCCGGCTCTCTCGGCGAGCTGTTCCTGCGGCTCGTGCTGCAGGAGACGCTCGACCGGGACGCCGCCGTCACGGCAGCCGGCGGGTGGGGCGGTGACCAGTGGGTGGCGTGGTCGGCCGGGACGGCGACGTGCGTGCGGGATGCGGTGCGCATGGACACCCCGGCCGACCGGGCCGACCTGGTCGCCGGCCTCCGCCGGTGGGCCGCCGGGCATTCCGGGGCCACGCTGGAGGACGCCGACCCGGTCATCGTCACCCGCTGCGCCTAAACCGGGGGCGGCGCGCTGCGGCGCGTTGCCGAAGGCCCGGCCGACTCGCTATCTTCGGCCCCGGAGGCGGCACGAGGCCGCCGGCGGGAGGTGACGGATGGCGCGTGCCAAGAGCGGGGTCGAGCAGGCAACACGGGGAACGTGCCCCTCGTGCCAGAAGCCGGTGGCCCCACACCTGCGTCGGTGCCGGTCCTGCGGCGCCTGGGTCTACCCATTCAGCGCCGGGCCGGTGGATCGCCCGTCGGCCTCGCCGCCCCCGCCGCCCACCAGCTGACCCGAGGGCGGGCCAGCCGCAGGCTTCCCGCCGCCGCCCGTCGCCACGGGCGTCGGTGCCGCCGGCTGGCCGGTCACAGCCTCGTACCAGCGCGGGCGGTGATGGCGGGCCCAGGCCGCCGGGACCCATCCACGGACCATGGACCGCAGGGCATCGGGGTCGGCGGTGGCCATGCGCACGTGGCCGATGGTCACCAGGCCCACCGCCAGGGCCGTCCAGTCGTGGACGAAGGTAGCGCCGGTCCGCCAGTTCAAGGGGAAGAGCCCGAACCAGTACATGATCGAGCCGGTGGCCAGCATGACCACGATGGCCCCGCCCACGAAGGCGGCGTTGAGCTTCTGTCCGGGGTTGAACTTGTGCAGCCGCACGTCCCCGCGGGGCGGCCGGGTCGGGCCCGGCCGGAGGCGGGGCAGGGCCAGCCGCAGCCACCGACGGTCCTCGTCGTCGAATCGGTTGAACGCCGCCAGGTCGGCCGCCACGCTGCGCCGCCAGGGACCGGCCAGGGCCGCCAGCAGGGGGACGGGCAGCAGCAGCCCGCTCCACACGTGGATCTGGCGGACGACCTCCCGCCGCCCGACGAGGGCGGAGAGCTGGCCGATGTAGAGCACGGCGGCGGTGGCCATCAGGATGCCGAACAGCGCGGCGTTCGCCCAGTGCAGGCCCCGCTCGGCCCGGTCGAAGCGGAGGAGGCGGACCGGGCCGGCGGACGCCGCGCCCGACGCCGGGAGGGCGGGGGCGGCGCCGTCAGGTGGGGCGGTCGTCACGGCCGTTCGATCTCCCGACCCAGCCGTCCACCGAGTACCCCCGCTTCTCCCAGTAGCCGGGCTCGGGGTGGGGGCCGGTGACCTCGATGCCGTCCAGCCACTTGCACGACTTGTAGCCGTACATGGGAGCGACGTAGAGCCGGACCGGGCCGCCGTGGATGGTGGACACCGGCTTGCCCTCCATCTCGTAGGCCACGATCACGTCGTCCCGCCGGGCCTGATCCATGGTCAGGCTCTCGCTGTAGAGCCCGTCGGCCGAGCGGAACCGCACGCTTGCGGCGCCGGCCTGGACCCCGGCCCGGTCGAGGACGTCGGCCAGGCGCACCCCGACCCACGACACGCCATGCACGCGCCACCCGGTGACGCACTGGAAGTCCCGAACCAGCCGGGTCGGCGCCATGGCCCGCAGGTCGGCGGTGGTCAGCTCCACCGGGTGGTCCACCCTGCCACTGACGGCCAGGCGGTAGGTGGCGTCGGTGGCGTGCGGGAAGGTCCCGGTGACGGAGTAGATGCGGAAGCGGCCCACCGGGAACAGCGACGACAGCCCGGTGCCGTCCCGAGCCAGAATCGGCGACACCGTCCGCTCCAGCACGTCCTGGATGCGCGAGCCCAGCACCACACCGACCCCCGCCAGCCCCAGCATGCCTATCACCACCCGCCGACCGACCGGCATGCCCCGGACCTCGGCATCGGCCGGCGACGCCGGCTCCCCGCCCGCCACCACCGCCGCCGCGGTCTCCGGCCCGGCCATCCCCCTAGGGTACGGCCCCTCCGGGCCCAACGCCGGGCGGCGGCGCCGCTAGGAGATGCGCAGCTCGGGGCGGAAGACGCGGCTGGCGCCCATGGTGGCCACCCGGTCGGCCAACGCGACGAACGCCTCCGACGCCTCGCTGTCGGGATGGCCCACGGTGACCGGCGTGCCGTCGTCGCCCCCCTCCCGGAGGGCCAGCACTAGCGGGACCTGGGCCAGGAGGGGCACCCCCAGGTCCTCGGCCAGCAGCGCACCGCCCCCCTCGCCGAAGATCGGATAGCGGGTGCCGTCGTCGCCCGTGAACCAGCTCATGTTCTCGATGACCCCCCGCACCGGCAGGTTCACCTTGCGGGCCATGAGGGCGGAGCGCTGCGCCACCCGCTGGGCCGCGGGCTGGGGGGTGGTGACCACGAACATCTCGGTGCGGGGCATGAACTGGGCCAGCGACAGGGCCACGTCGCCCGTCCCCGGCGGCATGTCCACCAGCAGGTAGTCGGGATCGCCCCACAGCACGTCGGTGAGGAACTGGTTGAGGGCCTTGTGGAGCATGGGTCCCCGCCAGATCACGGGCTGGTCGTCGCCCACGAAGAAGCCGGTGGAGATCACCTTCACCCCGTGGGCCACCGGCGGGACGATCATACCGTCGAGCACCACCGGCTCCTGGGTCAGGCCCAGCATCTTGGGCACCGAGAAGCCGTAGACATCTGCGTCCAGCACGGCCACGTCGTGCCCGCGCCGGGCCAGGGCGACGGCCAGGTTGACGGTGACCGACGACTTGCCCACACCGCCCTTGCCCGAGGACAGGCCCAGCACCCGGGTGGGCGACGACGGGTCGGCGAACGGCACGGGCGGGGCCCCGTCGGTGCCCGGGTGGCCGGGGGCCTGCATGCGGCCTCGCAGGGCGGCCCGCTCCTGGTCGGTCATGACCGTGAGGTCCACGTTCACGGCACGAACGCCGTCGAGGGGCTGGACGGCCCGGGTCACCCGGTCGGTGATCTCGGCCCGCAAGGGGCAGCCGGCCACCGTGAGGGCGACGGTGACGCCCACCGTTCCGCTGGCGGTGTCCACCCGCACGCCCCGCACCATGTCGAGGTCGACGATGCTGCGCTTGAGCTCGGGGTCCTCCACCGGCCGCAGGGCCTCGACGACCTCGGCCTCGGTCAGCGGCACGGCGTCAGCATCAGGACAGGCGGCCTCCGATTTCTCCTATTGCCGTAGGTACAATACCGGGGTGGACCAGGGTCCCCTCACCGCGCAGGAGTTCTCGGCCGCCGTCAGCGCCGTCACCAGCGCCTTCGGCGACCCCACCCGCCGAGACATCTACCTGTTCGCCCGGGACGCGGCGGGGGGGGTCACGGCGTCCGAGGTCGCCGAGCGCTTCGAGCTGCACCCCAACGTGGCCCGCCACCACCTGGACAAGCTGGCCGCCGGCGGGTACCTGGACGTGTCCGTCGAGCGGCCCGGCGTGGCCGTCGGCCGGCCCTCCAAGCGCTACCGCTCCACCGACAAGGACATGGGCCTGCAGTTCCCCGCCCGGCGCGACGACCTGCTCGTCACCCTCCTCGGCCGGGCCCTGGCCCTGGTCCCGCTGGAGGCGGCCGAGGCCATGGCCGAGGAGGTGGGCCTGGAGTACGGCCGGGCCCTGGCCGCCTCCATGGCTCCGGCCGACGGCCACCGCTCCCTCCAGGTGGCCCTGCACGCGGTGGCCGACGCCCTCACCGCCCACGGCTTCGCGGCCCACGCCGCCGACCACCAGGGCGGCCTGGCCATCATCTCCGAGGTGTGCCCGTTCGGGCCGGCCGCCGTCCAGCACCCCGTCATCTGCGCCGTCGACCGGGGGATGGTGAAGGGCATGCTCGCGTCCATGTACGGGGACACCGTGCCCGAGACGTCGGCGTCGCGCCCCCAGGGCGACCCGGTCTGCGTCACCCTCGTCTGAGGGCCACGCTGACCTGACCGGCCGCCCGGTGGGTCGCCACTACCTCGACCACGCGTCCACCTCGCCGGCCCGCCCCGAGGTGGTGGAGGCCATGCTCGCGTGGCTGGCGACCACCGCCGACCCCGGGCGCGTGCACACCGAGGGCCGCCTGGCCAGGGTGGCGGTGGAGGACGCCCGCGAGCGGGTGGCGGCCCTGCTCGGCGCCCGGCCCCGGGAGGTGGTCTTCACCAGCGGGGCCACCGAGGCCATCGCCACCGCCGTGTGGGGGGCCACCTCGGCGCCCACGGCCAGCGCCTCGGGCGGGCGGGCCCACGTGGTGTGCCCGGCCGTGGAGCACTCGGCGGTGCGGGAGTCCTCGGCGGCGTGGGCCATCGTGACCACGGTGGGGGCCGACGCCGTCGGGCGGGTGGCCCCGGCCGAGGTGGTGGCCGCCATCCGCCCCGGCCAGACGACCCTCGTCCACCTGCAGTGGGCCAACCACGAGGTGGGCACCGTGCAGCCGGTGGCCGAGGTGGCAGCCGCCTGCCACGACCTCGGGGTGGCCGTCCACACCGATGCGGCGGCCGCCGCCGGCCACCTCCCGGTCAGCCTGGCCGGCGCGGGCGTAGACCTGCTGTCGGTCAGTGCCCACAAGCTGGGCGGCCCGCCCGGCGTCGGCGCCCTCCTCGTGCGGCGGGGCCTGCGGCTCCCGCCCCTCCTGCGAGGTGGCGACCAGGAACGGGCCCGGCGGGCCGGTGCCGAGAACGTGGCCGGCATCGTCGGCTTCGGCGCCGCCGCCGAGGTCCTGTGCGGCCGGCTGGCTCCCGAGGCGGCCGACGCGCGCCGCCGGACGGACCGCGTCCTGGGCTTGACCGCGGCGGTGGACGGCGTGCGGGTGTACGGCGACCCGGTGGCCCGGGCACCCCACCTGGTCTGCCTGGGCGTGGACGGCGTGGAGGCGGAGGCGGTGGTGCTGGGCCTGGACCAGGCGGGGGTGGCCGTGCACTCGGGCAGCGCCTGCTCGTCGGAGTCCCTCGAGCCGTCGCCAGTACTGGAGGCCATGGGCGTCGACGCCCGCCACTCGGTGCGGGTGTCGGTGGGCTGGGGATCGACGGACGCAGACGTCGACGCCTTGGTCACCGCCCTACCCGCCGTCGTCGGCCGCCTGCGGGCACTGGCCGGGGGCGCGTAGCGTCGGGGCCATGTGCCGCAGCATCAAGACCCTTCGGGGCGCCGATCCCGCCCCCACCGACGAAGACGTGCGCGCCGCGTCCCTCCAGTTCGTCCGCAAGGTCAGCGGGTTCCGCCAGCCCTCGGCCGCCAACCGGGAGGCCTTCGACCGGGCGGTGGAGGACATCGCGGCGGCCACCGACTCCCTGCTCCACGGTCTCGTGATCCGGGCGGGACCGCAGGGGCGGGGGGCGCCCGCCGGCCGCTAGCCGGCCACCGCACCGCACCGAAGGCCGGGGGGGCCTCGCCTACACGTCGCCGACGACGAGGCCCGTCGGGTGCAGGTGGACGGCGTTCACGGTGATGGACCGGTTGCCGCCCGGGCCGGTGGTGGTCTTCTGCTCGTTGAGTGTCAGCGTGCCCACCCCGGGCAAGGGGATGACCGTGTTCGGCGGTGGATCCATGTGGCCCGCCGGGTGTGGCGAGGCAGCGCAGCCGAGGCCGCCTGCTCCGCCGGGTGGTCGTCGTCGGGCCAACGCCGATGCCACCGACCTGGCCGCCACGCTGGCCGCCAATCCGTCGCTCGGCTACGAGGTCGACGGGTTCGTCGCCGACCACCAGTCGGCGGCGGGACCCCTCGGCCGTTCTCGCCCTCGGGCCCATCCACAAGACCCTCGAGGTCGCCCTGATGCGGGCCTGCGGCGTCCTCGTCGTCGCCACCCCCGTGGGGACGGCGGCCGCCAACCACCTCGCCCGCCAGCTCACCCATGCCGGGCTCCGGTGGGGCTGGTCCCGTCGCTCGGCGACATCGCCGCCGAGCGCCTCACCCTCTGACCGGAATGTGCAGTGAACGGTCGGAGCGACACCAGCTTCGAGGAGTACGCTCGTCTCGACCTCTACTACATCGACAACCGGTCACTGATCGTCGACCTGACCATCCTGGCCAAGACCCTCCCCGCCGTGTTCCGCAGCGGCGCCTACTGATCGGCTCGCCCCGCTCCTGATACCATCGCTGGCCGGGTCGGTTGCCCGGCGACCACGGCCGGCGGGAGCCGCTGGCGGTGGATGGCGGCGGTGCCGATCACCCGAGGAGGTGCGCCACCTGTGAACGACCTCCTCGCCGCTGCCGGTAGCGTCGCCGCGACGACGCATGCGGCGGGTGGGCCGAACCCGGTGCTCCTGGCCGTCGCCGGCCTGGTCGGTGGCGTGGCCGTCGGCGTCACGGGCATGGGCGGGGGAGCGCTGATGACGCCGGCGCTCGTCCTGCTGTTCGGCGTCGACCCGCGGGTGGCGGTGGCCAGCGACCTCGTCAACTCGCTCGTCATGAAACCCGTCGGCGGCGCCGTGCACCTGAAGCGGGGCACGATCCACTGGTCCCTGGTCCGCTGGTTGGTGGTCGGGTCCGTTCCCTCCGCCTTCCTCGGGGCCTACCTCCTCAACCGGCTCGGCGACGGGAAGGACGTCCAGGCACAGGTGAAGCAGGTCCTCGGATGGGCCCTGCTGGTGGCGGCCAGCGCCATCGTGGCCAAGGCCACGCTGGTGGCCCGGGCCCGCAGCCGGCGGCCACCGGGCGAGGAGCCGAACCTCCGGCCGTACACGATCAAAGCCGCCCCCACCCTGCTGGTCGGGATGGTGGGCGGGCTGATCGTGGGCATGACGTCGGTGGGCTCGGGTTCGCTGATGATCGTGCTGCTGATGCTGCTCTACCCGCGCCTCTCGTCCAAGACGCTGGTGGGCACGGACCTCGTCCAGGCCATCCCGCTGGTGGCGTCGGCCACCGCCGGCCAACTGGTGTTCGGCCACGTCGACCTGGGCGTGGCCGCCGCCCTCGTCGTCGGCAGCATCCCCGGCGTGTACCTGGGCGCCCGCTTCTCGGCCCTGGCCCCCGACGGCGTGGTGCGGCCCGTCCTTGTGTCGATCCTGGTCGCCTCGGCGCTCGCCCTGCTCATGCAGCAGGACTACCGGGGGCTGGGGCGGGCGCTCGTCATCCTGGCCCTGACCGGCATCCCCCTCTGGGCGGCGGTGGACGCCACCCTGCGCCCCACCGCCCACTGGGAACGCAGTGGCCGGCGACGGACCCGGTGGGTGGCTGTCCTGGGCATCGGCGCCCCGTTCGGGATCGGGTTCGTGGCGTCACTGGTCTACCTGCTGAAGGTGCGGCCGCAGGTCTGCCGGGCCGCTGCCGTCCCGGTCGGGAAGCCGGCCCCGCCCGGCCCTGTCGGTGGCACGGTGTCCGATGACGAGGCCATCCACAGCCCGTAGTGGTCGGGGCGCGGTTCCCGCTCGGGGACCAGGGACCGGCGGCCGACGAGCCGATCACCCAACGTGACCGGGCGGTACGATCGAACGGATGGGGGGAGCATGGGGAACGGCAGCAGGGCCTCGGCGCGCCCTGCCGGGTCCGGCACCCCGCCCGGCCGCCGGCGCTTCGGGCTGGAGCCGGACCTACTGCCGACCTTCACCGACGTGGTGGCCCGGAGGAGGGACGCCTGCACGGCGCCTATGCCAACCAGAAGCTCCCGTTCGAGCACCTGGTGCGGGAACTGCGGCCTGAGCGCGACCTCAACCGCAACCCGATCTTCCAGGTCATGTTCACCCTTCGGCCCGGGGCCCGCCTGGCGGCCATGGCCGCCGACGCCGGCCTCGCCCTCGTCGTGGTGCCGGGGGTTTAGGGGTCGGCCGCCGCCGCCCTGGGGACCGACGTGCTGGCTCTGGACGAGCGCGAGCCCGACGGCCCGGCAGGCGCCGGGCCTGTCGGGTTGGACGCCAGCCCGACGGATCTGGCCTACGTCATCTACACCTGCCGACCGACCGGGCGGCCCAAAGGCGTGATGGTGGAGCACGCCGGGGTGGTGAGCCTCCTGGGGGCCACGGCCGACGAACCGGCCCTGGCCGCCGGCGAGGTCATGATGGGGCTGACGATCCCGGCCCTCGGCCTGTCGGTGCCCGACCCGGCCTGGCGGACGCTGGCCGGCGGCTCCGTCGGAGTCCTGGACGTGCCGGGGACCACCCACGGCACCCTCTTCCGGGACCCTTACGTCGGCGTGGTCGCCACCCACCTCCGGGAGCGCATCGACCAGGCGGTGGCCCTGGCCGCCGCCGGCCACGGAGCGCCGTCGAGCCGAGGCGTCCCGGCGTGATCGACCTGTACTGGGTGGACCTGCGCGTCGGTGCCGACGAGGAGGCCGCCTGGGCCACCCTCGCCCCCGACGAGACGGCTCGGGCCGACCGGTTCATTTTCGAGGCCGACCGGCGGCGGTTCGTGGCCGGTCGGGCCGCGGTGCGCTCCGTGCTGGGTGAACGGCTCGACCTGCAGCCCGCCGAGGTGAGGCTGTCGGTCGACGAATGGGGCAAGCCCGTCCTGGCCGGCGTGGCCGGGGGGCCCTCCTTCAACGTGTCGCACAGCGGTGACGTGGCGGTGGTGGCGGTGGCCGACGGGCGGTCGGTGGGCGTCGACGTGGAGGTGCTCCGTCCCGGCGTCGGGGACCTCGACGTGGCCCGGCGGCTGTTCTCGCCAGCCGAGCGGGCGGCCCTCGGGGCCGTGGCCCCGGAGGACGTCGATGCCGCCTTCCTGCGGGTGTGGACCCGCAAGGAGGCGTGGGTCAAGGCCAAGGGCCAGGGCCTGTCCATCCCGCTGCACACCTTCGACGTGTCCGTGGGCCCGGACGACGCCACCCTCCGGCGGGCCGAGGGCGACTCGCTCGGGCCCTCCGGCTGGTGGCTCCACGACGTATCCGGTGCGCGCTTCGGCGCGCCGGTGGTGGCCGCCATCGCCGCCCCGGGCCCGGCCTGCCCGGTGGTCGACCGGCGTGTCCGCTGGGCCCCGGCCCGGCACCCGGCATTCACGTGGTCGAAAGAAGCCCCATGGCGCCAGACCTTTGCTCCACCGGACCCGGGATCCGGGGCATTCGCCGGCGGGGGCCGGCCGTAGCACAACCGCCCTCGTCGAGATGGCGCCGCTCGCCTCTTCCGGGGCTTCGGCCTGCGCACGGTGGCCGACTTCGAGGCGGTGGCCTCCTCCATCACGCCCGACCTGTTCGGGGACTACGGCGACCTGCCCCGAGAGGGGGAGAGCGAGCGGATCTACGAGTCCACGCCGTACCCGGCCGACCGCCAGGGGGAGGTCGGCGCCGCCGACGCTTCCACCGCCACCTCGAGAGCGTGCCGAGACCCGCACCAGGGTCGCAAGGTACCCAGCCGGGCGCTGCGACCGCTCCAGGAGTTAGGCGTAGGAGAGGGTCCGTTCTCGCGCACTCGACCGCCACCGCGCCCGGCGTACGCACCGCGTATTCGGCGACCAGATGCTGGGCCCCCCGTCCGGCGCGTACGGCGCGCCGCCCGGTTTCAGCCCTCGAGCGGCAGACGCCGGGCGCCGATGCCGGCGGCCACCGGTCCCGCACCGCGCCGTCGGCGGCCGATCGTCGACCGGCGGCACCGAGGCGGCCCCACGGCCCTCGTCACCTGCCGTGGCGCGTGAGCCAGGTGGGGAGTGCGGCCCAGATGGCGTCCACCGACTCGTCCCGGCTCAAGGCCTGGGTGGGGACCACCACCTCGGGCCGGAGGGGCGGCTCGTAGGGGTCGTCGACCCCCGTCAGACCGGTCATCTCGCCCGCCCGCTGGCGGGCGTAGAGGCCCTTCACGTCCCGGCTGGCGCAGACGTCGGGCGGCGTCGAGACCCACACCTCGACGAACCGCCCGTCGTGCATGGCCCGCACCCGGTCGCGCGCCACGCGGTACGGGGACACCAGCGAGCACACGGCCACGACGCCGTTTCGGGAGAGGAGATGGGCGATGAACCCGACTCGCAGGATGTTGGCGATGCGGTCCTCCCGCGTGTAGCGGAGGTCGCTCGACAAGTGGCTCCGGACGACGTCCCCGTCGAGGAGCTCCACCCGGTGGCCGTCCGCCGTCAGGCGGGCGCCGAGGGCGGCGGCCAGGGTGGTCTTGCCGGCCGACGGGAGGCCCGTGAGCCACACCGTGATGCCCTGGCCCGAGGGGCAACGGACCGGACCCCTCGCCGAGTCATGGGCGGTCACGACGCATGCACCAGTCCGAACCACGCCTTCTCCACCGCTGATCGGGGACGCCTTGACAGGGGCGCGCAGCTCCGTCCGAGGCTATCCCAAACCCCCTCGGCGCGACCCCCGTCGGGCCGGGGCCGGGACCGCCGTGGGTGGCCGGAGACAGCGGCGACCGGCGGGGCGCGCGTCACATCCGCGTGACCGCGTCCCCACGGCCCACCTCCGGCTCTTCGACGTCGACCAGCATGCTGATGGCGACCGCCGCGACCCGGGCAGCCGCCTCACCATCACCCTGGTCGTGATGAACGGCGACACGACGCTCCCTGACACCGGCCCGGGGGGCGCTGACGCTCCTTGCCGTGTCGTCGGGCTTCCCAACCGAGGAGGCCGTGGCCGAGGCGGCGTCGGCTGCCTCGACGCCGGCTCCCACCGGGCACCGGCGGCGGCGCTGGGCCTCACCGAGATGGTCGGCAAGCCCCTGGTCGGGCGCCACCACGGCCGGGGGCTGAGCTTCCCCTCCGGGCACGCGGCGGCGGGGGGCGGCCATGGGGCCGGCCACCATCCTCGCCCTGGCCGGAATCCTGCCCAGCCGCTTCGCCGGCCACCTGCCGGGCCCGCTGCGCGAGCGGTTCGCCGCCGCCTGAGGTCGGTCCGCCGGCCACCTGCGCCGGCCAGGGCGGGGTGGCGATTGTGTACGCTGCCCGCCACGTTGGCACCACGTCCGCACCCATGAGCACCGGCTACCGGCTCTCCCACCTCCGCACCCTCGAAGCCGAATCGATCCACATCGTGCGGGAGGTCGCGGCCGAATGCGAGCGGCCCGTGCTGCTGTTCTCCGGGGGCAAGGACTCCGCAGTGATGCTGCGCATCGCCGAGAAGGCGTTCGCACCGGCACGGATCCCGTTCCCGGCCATGCACGTGGACACGGGCCACAACTTCCCGGAGACGATCACCTATCGGGATCGCCGGGTGGCCCAGCTCGGCATCCGGCTCGTCGTGGCCTCGGTGCAGGAGTCCATCGACGCCGGTCGGGTGGTGGAGGAGGTCGGTGAAGGAGCGTCGCGCAACCGGCTGCAGACGAGGACGCTGCTCGACGCCATCGAGGAGCACCGCTTCGACGCGGTGTTCGGTGGGGCCCGGCGGGACGAGGACAAGGCGAGGGCCAAGGAGCGGGTGTTCTCCTTCCGCGACGCGTTCGGCCAGTGGGACCCCAAGAACCAGCGGCCCGAGCTGTGGTCCACCTACAACGGGCGGGTGAACCGGGGCGAGCACGTGCGGGTGTTCCCCCTGTCCAACTGGACCGAGCTCGACATCTGGCAGTACATCGACGAGGAGCAGATCGAGCTGCCCACGCTGTACTTCGCCCATCGACGTGAGGTCTACCGGCGCGACGGCATGCTGTTCGCCACCGGGCCGTTCGTGGAGGTGACCGACCACGAGGAGGTGTTCGAGGCCCTGGTCCGCTACCGCACGGTCGGCGACATGACGTGCACCGGCGCGGTGGAGTCGGCGGCCACGACGGTGGATGACATCATCAGCGAGGTCGCCGCCACCCGCATCACCGAGCGGGGAGCCACCCGAGCCGACGACCGCATCAGCGAGGCCGGCATGGAGGATCGCAAGCGGGAGGGCTACTTCTGATGCCCGCCGCCCCGGCCCGCCCGCTCGACCAGCTCCGCTTCACCACCGCCGGCTCGGTGGACGACGGCAAGAGCACCCTCATCGGCAGGCTCCTCTACGACAGCAAGTCCATCTTCGAGGACCAGCTGCAGGCCGTCGAACGCACCAGCCGGGAACGGGGCGACGACTACACCGACCTGGCTCTGCTGACCGACGGCCTGCGGGCCGAGCGGGAGCAGGGCATCACCATCGACGTCGCCTACCGCTACTTCGCCACGCCCCGCCGCCGCTTCATCATCGCCGACACGCCGGGTCACGTGCAGTACACGCGCAACATGGTCACCGGGGCGTCCACCGCCGACCTGGCCCTCATCCTCGCCGACGCCCGCAAGGCGCTCCTCGAGCAGACCCGGCGCCACGCCCTCATCGCGTCGCTTCTGCGGGTTCCCCACCTCGTGCTGTGCGTCAACAAGATGGACCTCGTCGGCTACGACGCCGACGTGTACGAGCGGCTGTGCGACGACTTCCGCCGGTTTGCGGCCCGCCTGGACATCACCGACCTGGCGTTCATCCCCATCTCGGCCCTGAGGGGGGACAACATCGTCCACCGGTCGGCGGCCATGCCGTGGTACGAGGGCCCGTCGCTGCTCCACCACCTCGAAGAGGTGTACGTGTCGTCCGACCGCAACCTCATCGACAGCCGCTTTCCGGTCCAGTACGTCATCCGGCCCAAGTCCACCCGGCACCCGGACTACCGGAGCTATGCCGGCCAGGTTGCCGGTGGGGTGTTCCGGCCGGGTGACACCGTCCTCGTCCTGCCCTCCGGGCTCGAGGCCACGCTGGCGTCCGTGGACTCCTACGAGGGCCCCCTGGACGCCGCGTTCCCGCCGATGTCGGTGGCCGTCACCCTGGACGACGAGATCGACGTCGGGCGGGGCGACCTGATCTGCCGTCCCCACAACCGGCCCACCGTCGGCCAGGACATCGACGCCATCGTGTGCTGGTTCTCCGAACGACCCCTCGCCGAGGGGGCCCGCCTCACCGTGAAGCACACGACGCGCCAGGCCAAGGCGCTCGTTCGGGAGCTCCACTACCGCCTCGACGTGAACACCCTCCACCGCCAGGAGGGCATCGCCTCGTTGGCCCTCAACGAGATGGGCCGGGTCACCCTGCACACCACGGTGCCCTTGTTCTTCGACGACTACCGCCGCAACCGGGTGACCGGCAGCTTCATCCTGATCGACGACGCCACCAACAACACGGTAGGCGCCGGCATGATCACCGGCCCAGCCTCCTGAAGGGCGGCCGGACCGACCGGGGCGAGCCCGGGAGGCCTGGCCAGGCGCGCTGCTAGGAGCGCGCCGGCTTGGCCGTCAGCTCGTGGAAGCTGGGCGGGGAGACGAAGGTGACGCTGCGGACGAACGGGCGCACGTCGTCGGGGAGGGCGTCCAGGGGCAGGCGCTGGTCGCCGCCTTCGACGGTGACCGTGCTGATGAGGCCGTCCTCGACCACCAGCTTCTGGGCGAAGTACTCCTCGAACAGGGACTGTCGGGCTCCGATGGAGAAGCTGGTGGCGAACGGCGCGTGCACCTCGAAGCCAGCCTTGGTCAGTGCCGTCTTCAGCTGGGCCGTGGCCTGGTTGTCGTGCAAGCCCGGCTGCCCGGCGGCCTCCCGCTCCTCGGCGCCGGCCAGCTCCACGGTGGCCGACACGGTGGGGTCGGCCGTGTCCAGTGATGCCATGGGGACGATGCTAGCGGCCGCCGGGAACCTACGTGGTCGACTGGCGGGGTGCGCCCGATGGACGGCCAGGACCTCCGTCCGTGCCGGCTCGCTCAGGTCCCCACCGCGTGGCGGTGGGCGGCACTCGATGCGTACACCCGCTGGCGGGCCCGGTTGCTGCTGCCCAACGGCCGGATGCCGCCGGCCGTGTTCCATGGGTTGAACGACAGCGCGTCCACCTCCCGCTCCGACGCCGAGCTCGACTCGAGATCCTGCTGGGGGAGCGTCAGGCGCCCGATCGGCTCGGGCCTCGCCACGTCGGTCTTCCACTCCACCGACGCATCCTCGATCGGTGTGTGGTGCTCGTCGATGTAGCGCTGGGCCTGGAGCTCGAAGATGATCGGCCCCTGGCCAAGCCGCTCGACGAGCTCCGTGCGCAGGCGGGCGTCGTCGAACGTGGGAGGGATCCCCGGGCCGGCGTCCACCGGCACCAGCCTCAGCTTGACCGCCACCGGGCCCACGGCGTACGGGGCCCGCGTCCAGTAGCGCTCCAGGGCAAGGCTGCTCACCGCGTGCGTGGTGTCCCTCCGCAGGGCCATCAGCATCCGCACCGTCTCCCTCGGCCCGATGGCCCACAGGATCCTCGCGAACGACACCATCCGCCATCGGGCGGTGAAGGCCATGGCCGAGATCATGAACTGGCGGACGTCGCGCGCGTGGGACACCGGGCCGTTGGTCATCAGCAAGTCGTGGAACCCACTGTCGGTGGGGATGCGGACGGCGATGCCCCGGAGGTCCCCGTGCACCCGGTGGCGCAGTGTGCCGGTGGCGCTCGACAGCCGGACGACGGCCGGGTGACGGCTGCCTGCGGTGAACGGCCCGACGGCCAGGTCGGCGGGCACCGAGGGAAGGACGTCGAAGACGGCGTCGGTCACGGCCGCCAGCGTGCCGGCATGGAAGGCGCGGTCCACCGGACCGCCGTCCCGTGCCTCGTTGATGTCCTGAAGCCGGTTGATCTGGGTGGTGTAGCCGTCGACGAGGCGAGCCTCGGACTCCGCGCTGCCGCCGAGGAACACCTCCTTCCATCCCGTGCCGGCGGCGGGCCCCGCCATCATGCGGTGGTCCCGGCCTGCGTGGCTTGACCGCCGTCACCGGCCTGCGTGGCCGGGCCCGGGGCGCCGTGCCAGCGCCGGTCGTGCTCGGCCTGGGTGCGGCTGTAGCCGTGGCTGTACAGCATGTCGTAGTAGTCGAGGTCCAGGTGGTGGGCCTGGACCCACACCCCGGGGACGAACATGGCGTCGACGTGGGCCGGGAAGCGGCCGTAGCGCCACCAGATGTACGTGCACACGTCCCGCACGCACGCCACCACCCGCTCGTCGTAGTGGGGCACCTCTTCGATGAACCGCTCGGCGAGGGGTGGCTTGAAGACCTCACCGAAGTACTTGGGATCGCCGTAGATCCCCGACTTGGCGTACTTCTTGGCCAGGAGGGCGTCGACGGCGGCCTCCATGTCGGGGTAGTAGGGAGGCGTGTACCCCTCGAGCCGGCCGTCGAGCCCGACGGGGTTGGGGCGCCACGCGGGCAGGGGCGTGACGGGCTTGAGGACGGTGCGCACCAAGTTCTTCTTCGGAGAGGAGAACCGGAAGCCGAGGCCCGACCCGTACTGGGCGTAGTCAGGGTCCCCCAGCAGGACCGGCCCGGGGAACCCGGCATGGACCCAGCCGCCGAGGCCCAGCGCCTGGATGCTCAGGAGCAGGTTCTGGACGATCAGATCGGCCTCGACGTGGATGCGGAACGTGTTCAGGTAACCGATCGGCAACTTGAGATCCTCGTTGAGGAACCCGGACTTCACCCACTTGGCCACGCCGGCCTTCTGGTAGAAGAACCAGTCGTCGATGGGGGTGGGTCGGTGACCGTCGTCCTGTGTCAGCAGGAACATCAGCCCGTTGATGTACTGGCGGGTCATGTCGACGACGGGGACGAGGATGGTGCTCCCCGGGACGTTGGAGACGTAGCGGTTGCGGCCCAGGTAGCACGGGTACTGCCGCGGCATGTCGAGGCGATGGTCGAGAACCTTCACCTTGGACGCCTCGGCGTAGGCGATGAGCTTCTCGGGCGTCGGCGGGGCCTGCCACGGATAGGCGTCGAGCTGCGCCGGCGTCCGCAACAGGTAGGTGCCGGTGTCGTTGATGAGGAAGAAGTGGGTGGCCTGGGAGTTGTCGGGGCTGCTGGCGGCCCGGCCCACCGACTCCAGCATCGGCGTCCCGACCAGGTTCTTGCCGTCCTCCGTCTGGAACGGCATGTCGGGCATGGTCACGCCGGTCACGCCGGTGGCGGCGATGAGCAGCGCCTCCTCGATGGCGGTCAGTGGCTCCGGGTCCTTGGTGGACGTGTAGGTGAGCGAGCCGGCCTTCACCGATCGGACGCCCGTGCTGATGCGCCGGGAGCGTCGGTTGAACAGAGCATCGAACAGTGGGTACCTGAGCGCCTCCTGGAACCCGCCTGCTTCGTCGGCCATGTCGATGCCTGCCTTTCTCTACCGGGCGCTCATTCGCCGGGCATCGTCAGGACGATCTTGCCCAGCTTCCCCCCGGACCCGAAATGAGCGTATGCGGCGGCAGCTTCCTCCAGCGGGTAGCTCGCGTGACGGGGACCTGCCGCCGGCCGTCGTCGAAGATGAGGAAGGACGTTGGCCTCCACCCGCCGGGCCGCCTGCGCCCGCTGCTCGAGGCCCCGAGCGCGCAACGTCGACCCCCGGATCCGCGCCTGCTTGCCCATCAGGCCCAGGAGGTCCAGCTCCGCCGTACCGGCACCTACGCCGATCAGCGAGATGCGCCCGCCCGGCGCCGGCGCTCGAACGTCGGCGGGCAGGTTGGGCGCTCCGACCAGGGCGCCGTCGACGATGGTGGCCGCCCTCATGACGTGGACGCCGAAGGGTCGGGACCGGAGCCCGGGAGGGCGGCCAGGTAGCGGATGGCGGTGATGCTCGGGAGGTAGCCGTAGGCGCCACCCCGGGTGGTGACGAAGCCCGGGAACCCGGTGAGGGTCGTGTTCGCCCAGCCGGCCTCGGACGTGGCCGGGCTGGACAGCGTGAAGGAGCTCGAGCCCGCATCGGTGGCCCCGGCCAGGAGGTCGTGGCCACTCACGTTCTTGGCCGGGTTGGCGCCGGCCGGCCCGGAGACGGACATCACGAAGGTGTCGGTGTTGACCCACTGGCTCATGAGGAACTCGAACTGGTTGCCGATGTCGGCGTTGATGAACCACCCGACCAGACCGCGCTCGTGGTCGTCCGCCGAGCCCGGGTCGAACGGAGGGCCATAGGGCATGGCCCGCCGGATGATGCGGTGGAGGGCGCCGCCCCCGCCGACGACCCTTTGGCTCCGGGGATTGGTACGCCGGATGTGGGAACCCACGGGGCAGCGGTACCCGAACGTGTCGTCCGCCGTGGCATCGGCGCTGACGTAGTCGAAATCGTTGAGCCGGTCGGGCGGGAGCTCGGGGGTGGGCCCGTCGGGCGAGAGCACCAGCGGCATCCCGTTGCGCCAGCGGCCGCACACCTTGGCCGCCAGCGTCTCGGCGTCGATGCCGGCCGTGGTCGAAGACTGCTCGAGGAACCGCTCGAAGCCGGCGACGTCCTGCTCCAGCAGGCGGAAGGCAGCGAAGCTGCTGTTGGTGGAGAGCTCGTCGGGCTGGACCGAGTAGGTGCCGCCGTACTGGTTGGCGTGGCCCATGAGGAACGCCCCCGCCGGGACCACCGGCTGGGGGTCGCGCAGCAGGCGCTTGCCCGGCGGCGCGCCCTCCACGCGAGGTTGGGCGATGTTGTCCCGATAGCCGAAGTGGACCTGGTTGCCCGGTAGGGCGTTGGCGTCCAGGGCCGTGAGCTCCTCGAACGCACCGGTGAAGGCGGAGCGCAGCACGTCGGTCACCTCGTCGATGACGCGGGCCGGGCCAGTCGCCCACAGGCTCAGGATGACGTGCACCCGCGACCCGTCGGCCAGCCCCTCCACCCAGTGCGCCGGGTGGCTCGGCCCCACGTCGCCCACCAGCGCCGTGGTGGTGTCGGCCGTCGCTCCCCGCAGGAACGGGCCGGGGAAGCCGGCCAACGTCTCCGGAGGGACGCCGAGGGCGGCCAGCCCGGCGGCGGTGATCCCGAGATTGAGGAAGGACTCCGGCTTGGTGGCCCAGGGCGCGGCAGTGGTGACCTGGGGCCGGCCCTCGGTCCCGTCGACGAGCGACCCGAGCACGGCCCGGGCGGCGGCGGCGTCCCGTACCCGCAGCACCAGGTGCCGGGCCCGGTCCACCCGGTACCCCCGCAGGATGGTGCCCTGGATGTCCCCGTAGTCCAGCTCGGACACGCCTGACGTCAGCCCATGCCGGCCAGGATCTGCTGCACCGTGAAGGGATAGGCGGTGTACAGCGTGAACTGGTCGTTCGGCGGGTTCTGGGCGGCGTCGTTCTTGCGGATCCACTCCGTGAGCTCCTGCACGTGGTCCTTCACCGGCACGAGAGCGGCGCCATCCACGGTGGCCGGCAGCAATGCGTCGAAGACCGGAGCCAGGAACCGCGTGAAGTCCTGGATGTAGGAGTCGAAGCTGCCGTCGTAGGTGGTGATCACCCCCAGGGCGTACGGGCCGGTGGACGTGCTCGTCGGCTGCAGATTGGGCTGGGAGGCATCGAAGAAGACGAAGCGGAAGTCGTGAACCGTCCCGATCTCCTTGAGCGCGTCGTCGATCGCCTGCTGGTTCCCGTCCACGACGGCTTGGAGCTGCCGCAGGTTCGCTCCCTCCTTGAGGGGGACGATGTGAGTCAGAGCATTGGCCATCGCACGTTCCTCGCTCTCTCTTGCTCGTCGGGTCGCGACGATGACAGCCCGGCAGGACCGGCCTGTCACGCCCTGCCATGCCCGTCGCCGGCATGGTCGGCTCGACCGTCGCCCTTGTGCCGACCGGCCAGCCGCTCGAAAATCACCGTACCGCTGCGCCCCCCGTCGGTCAACGCATCGTCGCCCCGTCGCCACTAGGTTCGAGGCGGTGGGCCGTCGGGACCTCGCCCTCCTCGCGGTGCCTCTGGTTGCCGCCGGCGGCGTAGGCGCATGGTTCTACGACTCGTTCCTCAGGCGGCGCGTCCTTCCGGTGGGCCGCGACACGTACGTCGTGACGGGTGGCGGCGGCAACTCGCTCGCCGTGAAGAGGGACGGCGAGGTCTTCCTCGTCGACACCAAGTTCGGCCCCGGCGCCACGTCGTTGAAGTGCTGGATCGCCGATGAGCTGGGCGGCCCGGTCACCACCATCCTCAACACCCACTACCACTACGACCACACCCAGGGGAACCCGCTCTATCCCGATGCCGACATCTGGGCCCACGAGGGGGTCCCGGGCCTCATGCGGGCCCGGGACGGCGAGTGGTGGCGGACCCGCGAGCGGGGCATCCCCACCCGGCTGATCGGGGACGGCGGGCGGGATGACGTCGTCGCCCACACCGAGGTGGTGATCAGGCACCCGGGCACCGCCCACACCCACGCCGACCTCTACGCCTACCTGCCGGAGGCCGAACTGGTGGCCACGGGCGACCTGCTCTTCCACACCTACTACCCGTTCTTCGACACCGGCCCGGGAGGTGCGGCCGTTCCCCCCCTGGCCGGGGCGGTGCGCACGCTGGCCGACGAGCACCCTGACGCCGTCTTCGTCCCCGGCCACGGTCCCCTGGCCACGGCCACCGACCTGCGCCACTACGCCGACTATCTCGAGAGGCTGTACGAGGTGGCCGAGGGCGTCACCGCCGCGAGGATGAGCAGGGCCGAGGGCCTGCGGTCGATCCGCCAGGCGTCCTCCCACCTGTCGATACTGCCGTCGTTCCACGGCAGCCGGCTGAGTTGGGCGACGCCGGGGAGCAACCTCGGCGGCTGCTGCCAGCTGGTCCGCAGCGCGGCGGCCGGGAGTACGATGGGCCGGTGACGGGACGACGCCCGCCGGCGTGCGGGCAGCCCGGGTGGCACCGATGACGGATCCCGAGGCGGCGCGCGCGGAGCTGGAGCGGTCGCCCGACATGGAGCCTGTCCACGGCACTGTGGACGTGGCCATCCCGATCGACGTCCTCTGGGGGCTGTTCTCCCGGGCCAACCTGTGGCCGCGGTGGAACCGCTGCTTCTACTGGGCATGGAACCGGAGCCTGGTCAGGGGCCGCAAGCTGGTCTGGTGCTTCCAGCCCATCCGCCCGCAGTACCTCTACAAGATGCCCGCCGTCGCCGACATCGTGGTGGCGGCGGCCCCCAACGAGGCCACGTGGCACGTCACCGCCCTGCCCGGTTTCTTCGCCCGTCACACCTACTCCCTCGAAGCGGTGGACGACCACGCCACCCGGTTCGGGTCGTGGGAGAAGGCCATGGGCTGGGAGTTCCGCGCCACCAAGACGTTCTGGATGGCCCACTTCCAGTTCGTCTGCCGGGAGTCGCTCGAGGGCGCCAGGCGGCTGGAGGCCATCTACCAGCGGACCGGCCGCCTCGACGAGGAGGCCCTCCCTCCCGCCCGCTGATCCGGCACGCGGGCGGGGCCTACAGCGTGGCCTCGAGGTGCTTCAGCATCAGCGGGAAGATGTCGCGCGACGCGTTCTTGCCGAAGATGCAGTCGATGTGGCCGTAGTTGGACACGACATAGCGCTGGTACAGATCGGGCCGGTTGGCGGCGCGCAGCGCCTGCATCGTCTTGGCCGTGCTCTCCGGCAGGAAGCATGCGTTCTCGGCTCCGTGGATGAACGTCATGGGGATGGCCAGCCGGTCGAGGTGCGGCAGGTACACGTCACGGCCCTTGGCGTCGCGCAGGCCACCTTTGCGGACCATCAAGGCCAGGTGGGCGAGGGCGTCGACGTTGGACACCCCGAACATCTCGTGCAAGGCGACGTGGGTGGCCTCGTTGAGCTGATCGTGCTCGTAGAGCAGTGAGTACATGAACGTGATCCGGTGGCAGGTCGCGCTGCGGCAGGCCTCCTCGAGGTCGTCGGGCACGATGTCGAGGACCTTGTCGTAGAGCCGGCTCTGCCAGTTGGCGTTGGTCGAGGTGTAGGCGGTCAGTGACCCGACGCCGAGACGCTCGAGGACGGTGGGCATGTACAGCGCCGACTTCAGGCGCGTCATGGTGGGGGCCACGACGTGCGTGGCGATCTGGGAGACGACCGCCGAGCGGACTCCCTGGAGTCCCGAGAGCATGGCCATGAAGAACGTCGTCGAGCCGAAGCAGTGCACCACCACCTGCACGGTCGGCGATCCCGTGACCTGCTGGACCTTGGCCACGGCCGCCGGGTAGTCGTACGTGGCGATCTCGTCGGCGCTGAACCTGGTCCTGGAGACCGGCAGGTCCACGCTGGCCCGGTAGTCGAGCAACCACACGTCGTAGCCGTGGGCGAACAGGAACTCGAGCAGGTTGGTGTCGATGGTGTCGATGGTGAAGATGCTGCTGGAGACCCCCAGCCCGTGGGAGAGGATCACCGGGCCCTTGGACCCCGCCGAGTAGCGGGTCAGCAACAGCTCCACCCCGTCGCCGGTGGTGAAGGGATGCAGCTCGGGTGCCGAGACGCGCAGCGGGCGCTTCTTGCGGGGAGGGGCGTGAGGGTCGAAGCGCTCGAGGGGCACGGCGACGCCCCCGTAGGTGTCGAACAGCTTGCCCGCGAAGAAGCGGCCGAAGCGGGCGATGGCTTCGAGCCGCTCGCGCTCGTCCTTGGCGTTGACGGCCTTTGTGGCCCGCAACTGGGTGGCGAAGTCGGCGGGCAGGATCTTGAGGACGCCCTTGGCCGCCACCCGGCCGGTGTCGTCGTCACCTTCGTAGACGGTGACGTACAGGGTCGTGGTGTCCGGCCACAGGTCGAGGGGCTTGTCGTGCTGGATCCGCTTGAAACCCGTGAACCAGAACCGGGCACCCTCCTCGGTCACGAGCCGCATGCGGTAGCGCATCTGGCGGGCGCCGGGTTGGCTGGGGTCGTCGACGAAGAGGTTGAACACGCCCTCGGTGGCGGTGATGGGCTCGGGCGACAGCGCTGGGGCGCGCACGGTGCCGACCATGCGGGCCTGGCAGGCCGGGTCCTGGAGCATCGCCCCGAGATCGTCGGAGACGATGGTGAGGATGAAGGAGAAGGGCGAGCCGGTGGACTCCCCGTCACGGGCGGCGGCGTCGAAATCGTCGGTGACGCGAGTGGAGACGAACCCCTTCATCGTCTCCGTGAACTCGATGCCGACCGTCGAGGGAGGCGGCGGGGAAGGCGGCGCCGAGGGCAGCGAGTAGTCGATGGACCAGCCGTGGTCCCGGGCCATCAAGGCGCAGCACCGCTCGGCCAGGGCGGAGATGGTGAGCAGCGGGTTCACGCCCAAGGGCCGGGGAATGACCGAGCCGTCGGACACGTACAGGCCCTCGTGCACCTCGGTCCCCTCGGTCCCGGAGTACACCTGACCCTTGTGGTTGACCACGCCCTGGGACGCGTCCTCGCCCATCGGGCACCCGCCCAGGGGGTGCACGGTGACCAACCGGTCGCCGATGTCCTTCGACCAGAGCGGGTCCCGCAGGTAGGTGCCGCCGAGGGGGCGGGTGGCTGCCTCCAGCGTGTCGGAGATCTCCTGGAACAGCGGGGTCTTGCCGACCCCCGGCCACCGCACCCTCAACCGGTCGTCGTCGAGCGCCATGCTGCCGCCGGCGTCGTCGTTGGCCATCACGAGATAGATCTGGGTGTTGTCCACCGCCCCGTGGTACGGGCCGTGGACGAGGCTCTCCAACTCCCGGGCCGCCTCCTTGACCTCGTCGCCGATGCCGTGGTCGGTGTCCACCCCCAGGGCGGCGGCGGAGGCCGACATCGACAGCGGCAGCACCGGCCCCAGGGCGCCGGGGATCGACCCCTCCTCGATGATCATGCCCCGCTCGACGTCGGGCGTGTCCCGCATGTCGATGGCGCCGGTGATGCAGGGACCGACGGGCTCGAGCCGACCGGGCTCGTGGTTGCCCCACCCGATCCCGTGGATCGGGTGGTCGCTGTTGTAGCTGAACCCGAGGACGTCACCGTTGCCGGTGAAGCGCGTGCCGAGCCGGGTGGAGACGGGTAGGCCGTTGGCGGCCGAGCGCAACAGGATCTCGGTGGAGCCCAGGGTCCCGGCGCCGAGCACCACGACGTCGGCACTCACGAACATGGGCGGGGCGTCGAAGCCCTCCCGCCCGGTCTCCAGCAGCTGGTAGTACACGAGCCACTGGTGGCCCCTGCGGGCAACGGATCGCACGGCCACCCGGGTGAAGATCTGGGCGCCGTGGTTGTGGGCGTCGGGCAGGTAGTTCATCAGCGTCGTGTTCTTGGCGCCGTAGTTGCACCCTGAGCAACAGTCACCGCAGAGCTTGCACGCGGCCTGCTCGACGCCGACGTGGTTCACCCGGTCCTCGAAGTTGACGTTGATCGGCACCCGGTAGAACCGTCCCCCGGTGGCGGCCGCCGACGCCGACAGCGCGTCCAGCTTCTTGACGCTCACGTGCTCGGGGAGCGGGTTGGGCTTGAGCATCTCCTCCGCCCGGTCGTACCCCTCCTCGACGAGCGTGGCCAGGTCGGCCTTGACCGCCTGGGGCCAGTGGGGGTCGTCGAACAGCCGGTGGTCGGCCCGCAGGCACACGTTGGCGTTGATGAGCGACGTGCCGCCCAGGCCACAGCCGGAGACGACGTTGATGTCCTGGTTCACGCGCATGTTGAACAGCGCGGTGCGGGACCCCACGTGACGGTCCGGGAAGTCGATCTGCATGTGGTCGACGGCCTCGGGCGTGGTGTCGGGGTACTCGCCGGGCCGCAGCTCCCTGCCCTGCTCGAGCACGCAGACACTCCGGCCGGCACGCGACAGCCGGGACGCGGCGATCGCGCCCCCGTAGCCGGAACCGACGACGAGGACGTCGTAGTGGTCCTGCAAGTCCTGGATTGGCGACGACAACCGAGCGATCATGTGAACCCTCCCGCCGCCGGCGAGCGGCGTGATCGGCAATATCGCGCAGCCCCCGCGCGTCGGCAAGCGACCGGCACGCCCGCCCGAGGGACCGCGTGGGCGTTCAAGAGCGCGGCGCTCTCGGCTTCCTGACCGGCCGGGCCGCCCTGGCCGCCCGGGCCGGGGGGGCGGGCGGCGGGATGGCGGGGTCGATGCGGACCGGCGCTTCGATGAGGTGGAAGGAGATGGCCTCGCCCGCCGGTTGGAGCCACGGGTCGCCCGGGCCCCCGTCGTCGCGCCGCTCCCACCGGCGGGGCGTGTGGTCGACACCCACCGGGTACACGGTCAGCACGCCGCCCGTGTCGACGTGGAGCCTGAGGAAGTTCTTCCAGTCGCGGTTGCGCTGGGCGGCGAAGAGCTCGTTGTCGTTCAGCCCCCAATGGTTGGCCACCCACAGGTAGGCGGCCATGATCTCGCACCCCACCAGACCGCCCACCGCGGCGGCGGTGAGGACGAGCAGGGCACCGAACAGCCACCCGGCCGAGACCCATCCCCAAGCCTCCGCCGAGGCCCAGATCACCGCCAGGATGGCCGCCACCTGCACGACGGCGTGAGGGAGGCCGAGGCCGTAACGCTTCGCCGCCACGTGGGTGCCGGTGAAAGCGAGGAGGGCTAACACCACGGCCAGGGACAGCGCGAGGCCGATGGGATGGCGCACGGCGTGCCACGCCAACGACCAGTAGCCGGGTCGGGCATGCAGGCCCCCCGGCACGGACACCTGCCCGACCCATGCCAGCAGCACGGCGAGACCGGCGATGAGGGCCCACATGCCGACGTTCTCCAAGGGCAGCCGCCAGACCCGCCGGCACAGGTCCCCGGACGTTGCGGTCGACGGGTAGGTCGAGCCCTGCAGGGCCCAGGAGGTCGGCGGCGCGCTCTTGCCGGGGTCCCGCGACGCCTCGGGGGGCAGCACCAGGGTGGACGGCAGGTTGTGGGTGGGCGAGAGGAACGCGCCGCCGCCCCCGGCGGTGATCCGCTGGCCGGGCTCGGCCACCGCCGGGGCGTCGGCGGCCGATCCCGGCACCTGGGCGTACCTGGCGTAGTGATGAGCGTCCCCGCTGAGGTACAGGCGGACGTCGGCGCCGATGCCGTCGCGGATGAGCGTGCGCTCCAGGTAGTCGACGGTGACGTACGCCTCCTCGCTCTCCTCCTGGTTGGCGTAGACCCAGGTCGGCGTGGGCGTGCACAGGATGACGGAGTCCCCGGCGTGCATCAGCGGGGCCACCGTGTCGGCGAAGTAGCGGTACTGGGGCTCGTCCATGTAGGAGTCGAACTGGAAGTCCACGGCCCAGAGCCACCATCGGTGGGGCAGGGCCAGGGCGAAGTAGCTGCGGGACTGGCGGGTCCTCCAGCCGCCGATCCACTGGCCCCCGCAGAACGTGCGCAGGAAGGCGGTGAGGCCGTCGTACCAGTCGTGGTTGCCGGGGATGGCGTAGAGATGGGGCGCCGAGGCCTCGTCGTCCACGTAGGGCAGGGCGGCGCGGTAAGGGCCGACCGTCTGGTCCTGGTATCGCCGGACGGAGGCCACCGGGTAGACCTCGTCGCCTCCCATGACCAGGAGGCGGCCACGGGGGGTGGTCACGGGCGCCTCGCCGGGCACCGCCAAGTCCAGGGTGGCGGCGGCCAGCAGCGAGGCCATGGTGTAGGTGGGCTCGAAGGCGTCGCCGAGGTCGGCCACGTAGTCCAGCCACAGCTCTGGCTGGTCGGCATAGCTGGGCGGGGACCCGGCGCCGAGGTTGGCCTCCAGCTCCCGCTTGTCCGAGTACGAGCCGAACTGGGCCGACACCACCACCTGCAGCGCGGTGCGCAGCAGCTGGGACGGCGACAGCCACGGGACCATGTGGCGCTGGCGGGTGAAGCCCAGCTGGCGGGGGTCGGTGACCGACGCCGGCCGGGACGGCTTGTCAACCATCGCCGGTACCGGCGGTGCCGGCCCCCTCGTGGCCCGGCGCGCGGCGGCCCTCCGCCGGCGACCCGACTCCCGGCCCGACGACGATCGGGTGGACCTGGGTGGCGGGCACGGTCAGCCGCCGACCGGGTGGCCGGCGACCGATGGACGGGCCTGACGCGCCGCTCATGATCCCTCCCGTGCCCTCGGAGCGACTCCTGCCGTCCCCACGGACACGCTCCGGCTTCACGATAGGCGCGCCGCCCGCGGCGCGCCGCCGGTTAGCCGGGGTGGCGCCCGGCCGTCACACCACCCGCCGGGGCCGTCGCTGCATCAGGTAGATGATCCCGGCCGCGGCCAGAACCTCCAGGATGATGGTGAAGCCGCCGGCGCCCAGCGCGTAGCCGATGATGCCACCGATGAGTGACCCTCCGATTCCGACCAGGATCGTCATGCCGATGGACATGGGATTGGGGCCGGGGACGGCCAGGCGGCCGAGGGCCCCGATGATGAGGCCGGTGACGACGAGGCTGAGTATGAGGAAGAGCATGGCCACAGTCTGCCCCCCTGGCCGCGTTCCACGCCTGATGGTGGTTCGCGGCCTCCCGGGGACCCCGGGCCGGCGGCTCAGCCGCCGGGTGGGGCGGGGCCGGCGGGCGGGGGTGCGGGGGGCGACGCCGCCGCCTGGCGGGCCTTGTCGAGCACGCCCTGCACGGCGCTGGCGGCCGAGGCCGGCGGGTTGGAGGCCAGATAGGTCTGGAACTCGGTGACCGCGCCGGCGGGGTCGTTCTTGGCCTCGTAGAGCACCATGCCCCGGAAGAAGTGGGCGTCGGGGTAGGACGGGTCGGCGGCCAGGGCGGCGTCGAGGGACGCCATGGCCGGGTCGGTCAACCCGGCCCGGGCCAGTAGCCACCCCTTGTAGGTGAGGGCCACCACGTTGCGGGGGTCGGCCTTGATGGCGGCGTCGTACTCCTTGAGGGCGTCGGTGACCTTGTTCTGGCCCTCCAGCTGCTGGGCCTTGGCCGTGTGGCGGGCCGTCTCCGACGTCGTACCGGAGCCCCCGGCCGAGCTCTGCCCGCTCAGTCGCTCGCCCGAGAAGGCGGCCACGCCGATGCCCGCCAGCACCGCCACCACCAACATGACGGCCACCGTGGCCACCACGCGCCGCGAGCGCCCCGGGCGGGGGCCCGGGCGCAGGCCGGGGGCGGCGGCCGGCCCGTCCCCGGGCACCGCCTCCGTGCCCCGCCCCCGCCCGGAGCCGGGCGCCGCTCGCCGGCCGGGGGCCGCCGGGGGGCGGCGGGCCGCCTCCAGGGCCCGGAGCGCGGCTGCGGCCCGGGCCGTGTAGTCGTCGTGGAGGGTCCGGTAGTCGTCCTCGTCGATGTCGCCGGCCTCGCGTTCCCGGTCGAGGTCGCGCAACGAGCCCAGCAGGAAGTCGCGCTCCTCCTCCAGGGCGGCCACGTGGTCGGCCGCCGGGGGCGGGGCGGCGGCCGGCCGGGTGGAGGTCACGTGCCCAGCGCCTGGTCCACCAGCGCCCGGTCGGCGTCGGACACCCGGGTGCCCGGATGGGCGCGCCAACGGGCGAAGGCCAGGGCCAGGCCACCCACGGCCAGGACCAGGGCCACCACGGGGAGGGCCCACACCAGCCCGGCGATGCCGCTGCTCCGGGGCTTGAGGAGGATGTCGGCCGAGTAGCGGCTGACCAGGTAGGCGCGGACCTCCCCGTCCGTCTGGCCGGCCTGGACCCGGCGGAGGACCTCGTCACGGATGGCCTGGGCGGCGGGGGCGTCGGAGTCGGCGGCCGACAGACCACGACAGGTGGGGCAGCGGATCTCGGTGTCGATGCGGTGGGCGCGGCTGGCGTCGGACGGCGCTGCCGACCGCCCGTGCGACCCCACCAGGAGGGTGACGGCCAGCACCACGACCAGTGCCAGCCAGGGGGCCAGCAGCCGCCCCCGCCCGCCAGGACCCGATCCACCCGCACCGGGGCCAGGGGTGGATCGCGCACTGTCGGGGGCCCGAGGGGGCGTCGCCTCGCGGTCAGGCATGGGGACCCACCGGAACGGGCGGATCGGGGGCGGGGTCGGGCGGCACCGTCTCGACCGCCCGGCGGCGAGGGGCTCCGGAGACGGCGGGCTTCGACGAGGGCTCGGTGGGGCGGCGCCGGCGCCCGGGCCAGGCGGCCAGGGCGGTGCCCAGCCCCATGAGGGCGCCACCGATCCACAGCCAGGCGATGAGGGGCTGCACGTTCACCCCCACCACCGCCGAGGTGGCACCGCCCTCGGGGGCGGCCACCAGGGTGAGGTACACATCGTCCACCAGGCCGGTGCGCACCGAGGGCGACCCGATGGCCTGGGCCGCGAACGGGAAGGTGTGCAGGGCCGGTGCGTAGACCTGGCCGCCGTCGACCTTGACCCGGGCCTCCACCGACGTCTTGTTGGCGTGGCGGGTGGTGGACACGCCCAGGTAGGTCACCGAGTGGCCGCCCACGCGGGCGGTCTGGCCGGGCTGGAGGGTGAACTCGTGGCGGTGGCCGTAGGCGTGGCTGGCGGCGAAGGCCACCGCCACCACCACCACACCCACGTGCACCACCATCCCGCCGTTGGCCCGCCCGACTAGGCCCCGCCAGGCGGCGGCTCCCTGGCGGCGGGACGCCGACGCCGAGAGCACCAGCTGGCGAATGGCGGCGGCCGCCGCGAAGGCGCCCAGCCCGAAGGCGAGCAACGGCGCCAGGCCCCGGCGCCCGGCGGCCACGCAGGCGGCGATGGTGGCGGTGGCCGCCCACGCCGGCCACACCAGGCGCCGGTGCAGCAACTCACCCGAGGCCTTGCGCCAGGGGAGGGCAGGGGCCACGGCCATGAGGAACAGCAGGGTGAGGGCGAGGGGCATCGTCATCCGGTTGAAGTAGGGAGCCCCGACCGCCAGCCGCTCGCCGTGGAGCGCTTCGGCGATGAGCGGGAACACGGTGCCCAGCAGCACCACGAAGGCGAACGCCGCGAACGCGACGTTGTTGGCCAGGAA
>JBHELO010000020.1:0-8721 GCA_046263055.1 Acidimicrobiales bacterium
GCCGAATGGAGCGAATCGGTCGTGTAGATCGGAGCGCTGCATCCCTCCACATAATGGACATATGCCCCTTCGTCGGCGATGATCAGGGTTCGCTCGAACTGGCCCATGTTCTCGGCGTTGATCCGGAAGTAGGCCTGCAGCGGCATCTCGACCTCGACGCCCGGCGGCACGTAGATGAAGCTGCCGCCGCTCCAGACTGCCGAGTTCAGGGCCGCGAACTTGTTGTCCCCGGGGGGGATCACCGTACCGAAGTACTGCTTCACCAGGTCGGGGTACTCGCGCAGGGCGGTGTCCATGTCGGTGAACAGGACGCCCTGGGCCTCCAGGTCCTCCCGGTTGCGGTGGTACACGACCTCGGACTCGTACTGGGCGGTGACGCCGGCCAGGTACTTGCGCTCGGCCTCGGGGATGCCCAGCTTCTCGTAGGTGGCCTTCACCGAGTCGGGGAGCTCGTCCCAGGCGTCGACCTGCTTGTCGATGGGCTTGACGTAGTAGTAGATGTCCTGGAAGTCCAGATCGGGCATGTTGACGGCGAACCAGGGCGCCATGGGCTTGCGCTGGAAGAGTCGGTAGGCCCGCAGCCGGAACTGGCGCATCCAGTCGGGCTCGCCCTTCATCCACGACATCTCTTCGATGATGGCCTCGTTCAGGCCCTTCTTGGGCTTGAAGATGTAGTCCTCTTGGGGGTCGATCCAGCCCAGCTTGTAGCGACCCAGGTCCAGCTCGGTGGTTGCCATCAGGGCACCAGCTCCGTCAGTTGCGAGAGGGGAGGGATTTCTCCTACGTAGATAGTAACAAGTCGGCCCTCCCAGATCATCCGGGGGGGGCGGCTACCACCACTGCGTAGCCGCCGATCGAGCGCAGGCCGTCGGCCGCCACCGTGGTGCCCCCCGCCACCAGGGCCAGCACGTCGCCGGTGGCCTCGTCCACTTCCACGTCGTCCAGGGTGCCGAGCACGTCGCCCCGGTCGGTGAGGACCCGGCCGCCGAGGAGGGCCACATCCCCCTTGAGCACCCGCTGCTCCCGCTCGGTGGCAGCCTCCCGCAGCCGCCCCTCGCTCTCCACCACGACCGCGTCCGGCCCCAGGCCGGTGACCGCCGCCCAGTCGGCCAGGCGGGCCTTGTGGCCCTTGCCGACCTGCAGGGCCAGGACCCGCCGGCTCGGGGCGTCCACCACCGCCCCGTGGAGGCTGCCCAGGGTCTCCGCCGTGTCCCGCGCCACCACCGACCGGCCGACGGCGTCGCGGAGGCGGATCACGTCCCGTCCCCGGCGGGCTCGTCCCCGCCGCCGGTGGCGACCCCGCCGCCGGTGGGGGCGGTCTGGTGGAGCTGGGCCCGGAACTCGTCGACGGCGGCGCCGAAGCCGGAGAGGTCGTCCCGGATGAAGGGCTCGGCGCTGGCCGGCACCATCAGGGCCGTGCCGGAGACGGCGAGGGTGTCGGGAATGGGCAGGAACATCGGCCGCCCGGCCTGGCCCTGGAGCGCGGGGTCGCCCTTCAGCTCGTAGCCGAGGACGTCGCCGCTGTCGGTGGCCACCACGATGTCAACGACGGTGCCCAGGCGGTGGCCGCCATCGGTCAGCACGTCGTTGCCGACCACGTTGCGGCCCGAGGAGGCCGACGCCTCGGCCGCCACCGGGCTGCCCTTCTGCTCGCAGGCGCCGGCGTCGGCCACCATCACCGCGTCCCGCCCGATGGCGGCCACCCCCGACATGGGCAGCACCACCTTCATGGGCCCCCGCAGGAACCCTCGCTTGTTGAGGGTGAAGCCGATCAGGCGACCCTCGTCGGGGTGGTAGAGGACGTCCTTCACGTCGGCCAGGGCCTCGCCGTCGGCCACGCTCACCACCGGGAGGCCGGCGATCTCGGTGGCCCGCACCAGCAGCCGGGGCGGCGGGGAGGCGGTACCGGCGCTCACGTCCGCCCCCGCCCCCGGCGGGGCTTGGCGGCGATGACCCCGCCCGTGCGGCGCTTGTGCTGCACCACCGCCAACGCCACGAACGCCACCACGGCGACCACGAGGATCAGGATCAGCAGGGTCAACACGTGCACGAGGGTGCCTCCGGTCGGCGGTTCGAGCCGCCCCTACCCAGGGCGGCGAGGCCACGAACCGCGCTGGAGCCGGCGGGGGGGGCGCCAGCGGTCCCCCGCGCTCGCCGGCGGTCCCCTGCCCTCGCCGGCGGCTCCGCCGCTCGGGGCGGCGGGCGGGCGGTGCCTCCCGGGCTGCTCACCGGGCGACCCGCCGCTCGGCCCGGGCGCGGGCGTGGTCGACGAGCTGGCGGAACAGCCCCTGCTGCTCGGGCCAGTCCTCGAGGAGCTCGGGGTGCCACTGGACGGCCACCACGTGGGGGCTGCCGGGGAGCTCGATGGCCTCGATGGTGTCGTCCTCGGCCCAGGCCACCGCCCGGGTGCCGGGTGCGGCCTCGTCCACCGCCTGGTGGTGGATGGAGTTGACCTCCACCTCGGTGGCGCCCAGCGCCTCGGCCAGGTGGCTGTCGGGCTCGATCTTCACCCGGTGCACGGCCTCCCGCCACCGGTCGTTGTGATCGTGGGCCTGGCCGGTGGCAGCGGGCACGTGCTGGATCAGGGAGCCCCCGAGGGCGACGTTCACGACCTGCATGCCCCGGCACGTGGCCAGCACCGGGAGGTCGGCGTCGATGGCGCGCCGGAGGAGCCCGATGTCGAAGTCGTCCCGGGCGGGGTCCACGCCGTGCGTCTCGGCCACCGGCTTGGCCCGGTAGCGGGCAGGCTGGAGGTCCCCGCCGCCGGTGAGCAGCACGCCGTTGACGGCGTCCACCACCGAGTCCACGGCGTCGGGGTCCATCACCGGCAGCACCACCGGCACCCCCCCGGCCCGCAGCACGCCGTCCACGTAGAACCGGGACGCGGTGTGCAAGAGGGTCGGGCCGAGGTTGGTGTCCACCATGCGGGGATAGGCGGAGATCCCGATGACCGGCCTCATGGGCCCGAGTATGGCCGGTCCCCGCCAGGCGCCCGTCTCGCCAGGTCGTCGGCCAGGTCGGCCATCGCCTCGGCATCGGCTCCCGGATCGTCGCCCGGGCAGAAGACGGCGGCTCGCCCGCCGAGGTCGGCGGCCAGGCGCCCGGCGGCGGCCGGGTCGGTCCCCACCAGCACGACGGTGGCTCCGGCGTCGGCCAGGGCCCGGGCCAGGGCCTCGGCGCGGGGGTCGGCGGGGCCGCCCACCGCCACGAACGCCACCCGTCCCGACAGTCGCCCGGCCACTGGGCCAGGGTAGGCGGGCGAGCGGAATGCCGACCCGGCCGGTCGGGTTTACACTGGAGCCATGGCTCCCAGCGCCCCTCCCCCCATCGACCCCCGGGGGCCGCGCGTCAACCAGGCGGCCGTCGCCGTGCTGCTGCTGGCCGGCTTCGTGGCCGACTGGCGGCCGGTCGTGGCCCTCGTCGCCCTGGTGCTGCTGGCCGGCGCCGCCTTTGGCCCCCGCTACGGCCCCTTCCTGCGCCTCTACGCCGACGTGGTGAAGCCCCGCCTGGGCCCGCCTACCGAGCTGGAGGACCCCCGCCCGCCGCGCTTCGCGGCGTCGGTGGGCGTCGCCGTCCTGGCCCTGTCGGGCGTGGCCTTCCTGGCAGGCTGGCCCGCGCTGGGGTGGGCCCTGGCCCTGCTGGTGGCCGCCTTGGCCGGGCTGGCCGCCACCACCGGCCTCTGCGTGGGCTGCGAGATCTACCTGTTGGTGGCCCACCGGCGGGGCGTGCCCGTCGTCGCCCGGGTGCCCGCCCCGTGATCGTCGTGCGCCTGGCGGTGGTGGCAGGCCTGCTGTTCGCCGTCGGCCTCCTCACCCGGCTCTACCGGTCGTGGCGGGAGGGACTGGTGGCCGAGCGGCCGGAGCACCCGGTGGTGCCGGCGTCCCTCCGTGACGGCGCCGAGCGCACCTGGGTGGTGTTCACCACCGAGTACTGCGCCGCCTGTGGGCCGGTGGAGGAGCGCCTGCGGTCCGCCGACCCGGCGGCCCGGGTGGTGCGGGTGGACGCCGCCCGGGAGCCCCACCTGGCCGGCGCCTTCCGGGTGCGCAGCGCCCCCACCGCGGTGCTGGCCGACGCCGACGGCCGGGTGCAGGCCCGCCTGGTAGGCGCCGAGGCCGTGCACCGCTGGGCGTCCGAGCAGGCCTGACCGTCGTCGGTGGGCGCCGGCCTGGCTACCTCCCGGTGATCAAGCCGACGCCGAGCCCCCGGTCAGCTTCGGCGGCTCGGGGCCGGGGCCCAGGAGGGGCCGGCTGCCGTGCGGGAGGTCGGCCACCCGGGGGTTGGCCTGGTCCCGGCGGGACAGCACCGGGTCGGTGACGCCCCAGTCGGCGCCCACGTCGGGGTCGTCCCAGGCCACCCCCAACTCGTCGTCCGGGCTGTAGTACTGGTCCACCAGGTAGGTGATGGTCATGTCGGTCAGGGCGGCGAAGCCGTGGGCCACCCCGGGCGGGATGTAGACGCCCTGCTCGTTGGCGTCGCCGATCTCCAGGTGGAGGGTGGCGCCCCGGGTGGGCGACCCGTCACGCAGGTCGTGCAGCACCACCTGGGCCCGGCCCCGGGGGACGTACCAGTAGTCGGCCTGCTGGAGGTGGTAGTGCAGGCCGACCACGCTGCCGGCCACCTTGTCCGACCGGTTGGCCTGCACCATCTCCCGGCCGTCGGGAAACCACGACCGCCGGTAGGTCTCGACGAAACGGCCCCGGGGGTCACCGAACGGGGTGGGGGTGACGACGTGGACGCCGGCGATGGTCGGGGACTCCACGACCTCGGCCATGGGCGGCGACGCGGGCTCAGGGTTCGAAGCGGCCATAGCCCCCACGGTAGAAGACGAGGGGGCGGCCCTCGTGGGCCACGCCCATCTCGCCCACCCGGCCCACCACCAGCAGGTGGTCACCGGCGTCGTGGGTGGCCTCCACCGTGCAGTCGAGCCAGGCCAGGGCCCCGGCCAGGATGGGCGCCCCCGACTCGGCCGGCCGCCACCCCACACCCCGGAACTTGTCGGGGCTTCCCCGCAGGGCGAAGGCCCGGCACAGGTCCTCCTGGTCCTCGGCCAGGATGTTCACGCAGAACCGGCCGGCGGCCCGGATGCGGGGCCAGGTGGACGAGTGGTGGGCCACGCAGAACGCCACCAGCGGCGGGTCCAGGGACACGGACGTGAACGAGTTCACCGACAGACCGGCCGGGTCCCCGCCGTCGGCGGTGGTCACGATGGTCACGCCGGTGGCGAAGTGGCCCAGCACCTGGCGGAACCGGGCGGCGCCCATCCCGCCGTCCGCCTCGTCCGGCGCCCGGGCGGACGCCGGTGCCTGGGCCAGGGCCGGTGCCGGTGCGAGCGGGTCCTCGGCCGGGGTGGTCACCGCCTCAGGCTGCCCCGGTCACCGGTCGAACGACACGGTGGTGCCTTCGGCGGCGGCCACGACCTCGTCCACGCCCAGGCGCTCGGCGGTGCGACGGGTGCCCGCCACCAGGCGGTCGACGGCGTCGTCGGCGGACGAGGGCGCCAGCGCGCACAGGGCGAGGAGCCGGGCCCCCGCCTCCCGGGCGGCCAGCACCGCGTGCTCGGCGGTGGCCGCGTCGTCGGCGCCGGCGCCGACGACCGCCCCGGCCACGAACAGGTCGGCGCCGTCGGCCAGCTCCAGCACCTCGGAGGCCACCCGGTCGGGGGCGGCGAGAGCCGGGGCGGCATTGACGTAGGCCACCGACACCCCGTCCCACTCCACCCGGTAGCCGTTGGCCGGGCCGACGTCGCCCTCGGCCGGAGCCAGCGTCCGGACCGTGACCTTGGCGTCGCCCACCGCCAGCTCCTCGTCCTCCACAGTCACGGTGCGCAGGCTCGGCCCGGTCCTGCCCGCGGCGAGGGCGTCGGCCAGGCGTCCGGCGGCGGGCCGGGGGCCGTACAGCTCCAGGTCGGCGCCCGGCCCCAACCCGCCCAGGCCGGCCACCGACGGGCCGGGCGCCCGGGTCACGAGGGCACAGGCGGCCAGGGGAAGGCCGGCGGTAAGGGTGGTGGCGGCCCAGCGGGCGGCGCCGGTGCCCAGGTCCAAGAGGATGGTGCCGCCCTTCGGCACCTCCACGGCGACGCAAGTGGTGTGGCTGCCGTAGCGCTCCCCGCGCCGCCCGACGGGGGGACCCCCGGCCGCCCGCACGCCGTGGAAGGTCACGTTCACCACGGCCCTGAGGCTAGGAGCCCGCCGATCGATGGGTCGACCGCGTGGCGGCCGACGACGGCCCGAATACCCAGGGCGCCGACCAGCGCCGCCACCGCGGCCGGCGGCTAGCCGGGACGGGACCGCTCGTAGGACGCCGCGGAGGAGTGGAAACCCAGGACGGCGGGGGGCACCCTCACCGCCGGCGATGCTACGGCCCGGCGCGCCGGAGGTGCGGTGGTCCCGCCACCTATGGTCGTCAAATGATCGAGCTCGGCCTGCGCAACGACGTCTACCGCCGGCCCCTCACCACCGCCCTCGACCGCCTCGGGCTCGGGGAGGGGTGGAAGTGCGTGGACGTGGGCGCCGGCGGGGGCGACGTGAGCGTGGCCCTGGCCCAGGTCGTGGGGCGCGACGGCCGGGTCTACGCGGTGGACAGCGACCCCCACGCCCGCGACCTGGTGGCGGCGGCGGCCGCCTTCTCCAGCCAGATCGTGGCCATCACCCAGTCGGGTGAGGAGCTGCTGCTGCCCGAGGCGGTGGACCTGGCGTTCTGCCGCTTCCTCCTCATGCACGTGCTCGACCCGTTGGTGGTGGTGCGGCGCATGGGCCAGGCCGTGCGCCCCCGCGGCTGGGTCGTGGCCCAGGAGCCCCTGACCTCCGCCGGGCGGGTGGACGGCCGGCCCCTGTCCATGCCCGACGCCCGTCACCCCGACGTCGGGGCCGTGCTCCCGGCCCTCGTGCGCGACGCCGGCCTCGAGGTGGTGGACGCCTGGGCCGAGGCGCAGGCCGGGGCCGGCCCCGGGCCGGTGCGCGACTACCTCGCCCACCTCACGGGCGTGGACCCCGGCGACGACCCCGTCGTCCTCCCGCCCCTCGTGACGGTGGTGGCCCGCCGGCCCCAGTCCGAGCGGCCCCGTCAGTCCTCCACGGTGAGCTGGCGCCAGTAGAACCAGTAGGTCCGCCAGCGGACGACCCCGGTGGCGGGCAGGCCGATGAGGTGCCAGAACATGCGCCACGTCTCCCGGTAGCCGTGGCGGCGGCCGAACTTCGCCCGCTTGGTGCGGTGGGTCACGCCCGGGAGGATCCGGGCGGTGGTCGGGAGGCGCCCCTCGGCCACCACTTCGTTGATCATGATCTCGATGGAGTAGCCGCGGCGCTTGGCGGGGGGGACCGACTCCCAGACCCATCGGGGCACCAGGCGCTCGCCGGTGGTGGGGGCCAGGCGCAGCACCACCGGGTTCCACAACCCGTAGTCGAACCAGCCCACCGACATGGCCGCCCGACCCTCCAGCCATGGACGGCACAGGTGCTCCAGGTGGCGGGCTGCCAGGCCGACGAGGTCGGCGTCGCAGAACAGGAACGCGTCCGCGTCACTGACGGCCACGCCGGTCTCCAGGGCGTGGCCCTTGGAGCCGACAGCCGCGTCGTCGCGGCGCACGACGGTGGCGCCGGCGGCCGCCGCGGCCGCGGCGGTGCCGTCGGTCGAGCCGTCGTCGACCACGATCACCCGCCGGGTCGACGCGCAGGCGACGCAGGCGCCCACCACCGCAGCCACGGTAGGCGCCTCGTTGCGGGCGGGGATGACGGCGTCGATCGTCGGTCCGCGGTCACCGTCGGGGTCGTGTCCTGCCGTCGGTGCCACCAGTCGAGCGTAGGTGGGCCCGATGGCGGCGGCGCCCCCGCCACCGATCACCCGATCGCGGGCTTTCATATCGTGTCTTCGGCGCGGATCTTCCCGAATCGGGCCACCATGGGGGGATGAGCGAGCCGACCCCCGCAGTGTTCTTCGGGCACGGCAACCCGATGAACGCTCTCGAGCACAACCGCTACACCGAGGCGTGGCGCGCCTTCGGCGCGGCCGTGGCCCGGCCCCGGGCACTGCTCGTCGTCTCCGCCCACTGGTACGTGAACGCCAGCGCCGTCACCGCCATGGCGTCGCCCCGCACCATCCACGACTTCTACGGCTTCCCCGACGAGCTGTTCGCGGTCGAGTACCCGGCGCCGGGGGACCCCGAGCTGGCCGAGGAGGTGTCCGAGGTGGTCAAGCCCACGTGGGTCGGCCTCGACCACGACAGCTGGGGCATCGACCACGGCACCTGGTCGGTGCTGGTCCACGCCTTCCCCGAAGCCGACATCCCCGTGGTCCAGCTGTCGGTCAATGCCACCAAGCCCCTCGACTACCACCTCGACCTGGGGGCCCGGCTGGCCCCGCTGCGGGATCGGGGGGTGCTGGTCGTGGCCTCCGGCAACGTCGTCCACAACCTTCGCCAGATGAACTGGAGCCGGCCCGACGACGGCGAGGACTGGGCCCAGCGCTTCGACGAGGCCGCTCGGTCGTCGATGACCACGAGCCCCGGCGACGCCGTGGGCTTGTCGGGACATCGCGACTTCGACCGGGCCGCCCCCACCCCCGACCACTTCATCCCGCTGCTCTACCTGGCCGGCCTGGCCGGCGCCGCGGGACGGCCGACTGAGGTCCTCGTGGACGGCTATGGCTACGGGTCGCTCTCCATGACCTCGTTGACCCTGGACGCCAAGGCCGGTGGCCCCGCCCCTGCCGCCGCCCCCGGCGACG
>JBHELO010000021.1:0-98278 GCA_046263055.1 Acidimicrobiales bacterium
CGCCCGAGGAGGGCCTGGGCGGCGGTGGCGCCCAGACCCACCACCACCTGGGGCCGGACCACCGCCAGCTCCGCTTCCAACCAGGGGGCGCAGGCCCGGACGTGCTCCACGCCCGGGCGCTTGTGCAGGCGACGGGTGCCCCGGGCCTCCCACCGGAAGTGCTTGACGGCGTTGGTGACGTAGACCTGCCGGCGGTCGATCCCGGTCGCCTCGAGGGCCTCGTCGAGCAGGCGGCCGGCGGGGCCGACGAAGGGCTCGCCGGCCACGTCCTCCTGGTCCCCGGGCTGCTCGCCCACCAGCACCACCCGGGCGGCGGCCGGACCCTCGCCGAACACCGTCTGGGTGGCGTCCCGATACAGCTCACAGGCCTGGCAGCCGGCGGCGGCGGCCGCCAGGCGCTCGACGGTGGGATGGTCGGCCAGGAGCTCGGAGACGGGCGGCCGGGTGTCCCGGCCCGCCCCGTCACGGCCGGCGGCGGCGACGACTGCCTCCGGGTACGGGGGGCCGGGCTACCAGCGGGACCAGCGCCGCTCGGGACCGTGGGCCCAACCGACGGCCCACACCACGAGGGCCACGAGGGCCACCCACCACAATGTGGGGAGGGCGAAGCCGGCACCGAACAGCAGCAGCGCGAGGAGAAGGAACACGACCAAGACACCCATGGTTCGGGTCTCCTTCCGGATGGTCACCGAGGGCTCGGTGGCTGCCGACCGTCGGGTACCCCCCGCCTGGGGCGCGCAAACGCCACCCTGGGCGCTCGACGCGACGGCCCCGGCGGGTCGAAGAGGCGGACGGTCAGGCGGGCGTGGGGGCCAGCCGGTAGCCCCGGCCGGGGCAGGTCCGGATGGCCTCGCCTCCCCGTCCCAGGCGGCGCCGGAGGCGTCCGATGGTCACCTCCAGCACGTGGGGGTCGGCGTCCGGGGAGCCCCAGACCCGGGCCAGCAGGGCCGACCGGCTGACGACCACGCCCGGCCTCTCGGCCAGCGCCTCGAACACCGCCCGTTCGAGGGCGGTCAGCTCCGACCGCTCGTCGTCGACGGCCACCGCCGAGCCCTGCACCACCAGGACGGCGTCGCCCAGGCGGAAGACCGTCCGTCGGGCGGCCAGGTGCTCGCTCAGCGAGCGCACCAGGAGCCCCAGGCGGCCGACGTCGGGGGCCAGCGGTGCCTCGATGCCCTCTTGACGGGCACCCTCGGCGCACACGGGCCCGATGCAGGCGGCCGTCACCCGCCCGTTGCAGGCCCGCCGCAGGTCGTCGCCGGCGTCCATGCCGGCGGCGATGGCGAACAGGTTGTGGACCGCCGGCGCGCTGGTGAAGGTGACGGCGTTGAGGCGCCCGTCGCAGGCTGCCTCCACGAGCCGCTCGGCGGGGCCCGTGTCGGTCGGGACCCGCCAGCGGTAGACCGGCACGGGAACGACGGTGGCTCCCGCCCCGCCCAGCACCGCCGACAGCCCCGGCGAGGGGAGGCCGTGCTCCTGGACGGCCACGACCGCTCCCTCCAGGGGCTCGGCCAGAAGCAGCCGGAGGACGCCGTCCATCTGCTCGGTGGCCGACCGGCCCCACACTGCCAGCCCGCCGGCCTGCACCGCCCCCGCCGCCTTGGGACCGCGAGCCACGATCCGGCCGCCGGCCAGGGCCGCCACCAGGCGCTCACCCAGCCCCCACGCGGCGGCCGTCTCCAACCACGCCCGCATGCCGATGCCGGTGGTTGCCACCAGGTAATCGGGCGGCCGTCCCACGAGGTCGAGGGTGGCCCGGCGGAGGTCGTCGTCGGACGCCAGGTACTGCGTCTCGATGGTCGGCCCGTGCAGCACCGCCGCACCCCGGCGGCGCAGCAGCTCGGCCTGCTCTGCCCACCGGCGGTCGGCGGTGACGCCGACGAGGAACCCGTCCAGCGGACGGAGCGCCGTGCCCATGAGGCCCCCCATGATGGCGGAGCCCCGTGAACGCGCCGTCACCCGGCTATGAGCGGCCGGAGAAGATGTCCTGTACCAAGGCTTACACCGCACCCACACCAAGAACCACGTCGCCGGGCTGCTACCGGGCCAGGCGGAGGAGGACCGGCCGTCGCAGCAGCTGCTGGCCACCTTCTTCCACGCCACCGCGATGGGCGGCTCGCCCTGGGTCGACCGGGTGCAGGAGCGAGGCTGGTTCTCGAAGACGGCCTACTTCCGGCGGCACCACCCCGCCTCCTGACCGCCCCGGTACGCTGCGGGCCCGACGGAGCCGGTCGGCGCGGGAGGACGGGATGGCGGGGCGAGGCAGCAGGGGTGAGAGCGGCGGGCGGGGCTCGAGCCCGGCGCCGACGGGAGCGCCGTCCACCGTGGGCGGCGCGGCGTGCGGCTACACGGCCGACGTGAGCCTGTTCGGGGGTCCGGCCACGGTGCGGGGGTGCGGGCAGACCGTCCCCCCGGGCGACGCCCAGAGCGCCAGCCCGTCCGTCGAGCTGCCACCGGGCGGCTCGGCCACCGCCGTCACCGCCACCGACCCTGCCGGCGCGGTGGCCCGGTACGGGCCGGCGGTCGTGCTCGGCGGCCCGCTGCCGCCCGGCGCAGCGGCGGCGGGCGCCGGCCCGCCGCCCACCGGGCCGCTGTCGGTCCGCACCAAGGGCAGGCGGTCGGTCACCAGCTCCGCCTCCGTCAAGCGGGTCGGGGCCGGGCCCTTCTCGGCCACCTCGGTGCGCAGCAAGGCCGCCGCGTCGGCGTCGGGCGCGTCCGCCTCCACCACCATCGCCAAGGGCGTGGTCGTCACCGCGGTGGACGGGGACGGGAACCCCACGGCCACCACCGACGTGCCCTCGGACCCGCCCGCCGACCTCACGGTGGAGGGCGTCAACGGCATCGGCGACCGCTTCCGGGCCGTGTTCAACGAGCAGGCGGTGGGCGCCGACGGCACCATCACCGTCAGCGCCGTGCACCTCTACCTCCTGGGGCCGACAGCCACCGGCGACGTGATCATCGCCCGGTCGTCGGCCCGGGCCTGAGCGGCCGGCGCCTTCCGCATGCGCATAGGCCTCGACGTCTCCCAGCACCGGCTCACGTGGGACGAGATCCTGGCCCGGGTGCGCCTGGCCGAGGACGCGGGGTTCGACGGCGCCTGGGTCTTCGACCACTTCAAGCCGCTGTACGGCCGGGGCCCGGGGCCGTGCCTGGAGGCGTACACGCTGCTGGCCGCCCTGGCCGCGGCCACCAGCCGCATCCGGCTCGGCGCCCTGGTCACCGGCATGACCTACCGCCACCCGTCGGTGCTGGCCGCCGAGGCCGTCACCGTGGACCACGTCTCCGGCGGCCGCCTGGAGCTGGCGGTCGGCGCCGGCTGGTTCGAGGACGAGCACGCCGAGCTGGGTATCCCATTCCCGCCCACCGCCGAGCGCATCGACCGCCTGGAGGAGGCCATCGCCGTCCTCGACGCCCTGTGCACCACCGACGGCGCCACAGTGAGCGGCCGCCACTACTCGCTGGACGGTGCCACCTACCTGCCCCGACCGGTGCAGCGGCCCCGCCCGCCGCTGTGGATCGGCGCCGGCGGCACCAAGCGCACGATCCCGCTGGCCGCCCGCCACGCCGACGTCTGGCACTCGTTCGGCTCGGTCGACACCCTGCAGGCCAAGGCGGCGGTGCTCGACGACCACGCCCGGCGGGCCGGGCGCGATCCGGCGGCCATCACCCGGGCCACCAACCTGTCGCTCTCGGAGCCGTGGGACGAGGTGCGGACCACCGCCCTCGCCCTGGCCGACGCCGGCTTCACCTACCTGGTGGCCTCGTGGCCGGGCGAGGGCCGGTCCCGGGTCGGGGAGTTCGTCGATCGCCTGCTGCCCGAGTTGGCCGACCGCTGACCGACCAGGAGGCGCCGACCACCGCGGTGGTGGCCCCGGGCGTGGTCCAGATCGACACCCGCCTCGGCGGGTGGGGCCAGGTCACCGCCGGCTACCTGCTCGACGGGCCGGCACCGGTGCTGGTGGAGACGGGGAGCCGGTCGTCCCTGCCGATCCTGCTGGCCGCCCTCGACGGGCTGGGCGTGGGCGCCGCCGACCTGGCCGCGGTGGTGGTCACCCACATCCACCTGGACCACGCCGGCGGGGTGGGCGACGTGGCCGCCGCCTTCCCGGCCGCCACCGTGCACGTGCACGAGCGGGGCGCCGGCCACCTGGCCGACCCGGCCCGCCTGGTGGCCTCCGCGGCCCGGGTGTACGGCGACCTGCTGGACACGCTCTACGGCCGGCTGGTGCCCACCGACCGCGGGCGCATCCGGGTCCTCGGCGACGGCGACGAGGTGGCGATCGGGCCCGGCCGGGTGCTCACCGCCCTGGACACGCCGGGCCACGCCCGCCACCACCTGGCGTTCCACGACTCGGCAAGCGGCCTCATGTTCTCGGGCGACGCGGCCGGGGTGCGCCTGCCCGACCTCGGCCTCTTGTGGCCCGCCACCCCCCCGCCCGAGTTCGACCTGGAGGCGGCGGTGGGCTCCCTGCGCCACATGGCCGGGCGGCGGCCGGCGGCGGTGGCCCTGGCCCACTTCGGGGTGGTCCCCGGCGATCCCGCCGATCTGCTGGGGGAGGCCGAGGCCGCCCTGCGGCGGTGGGCCGAGGTGGCGGAGGCGGCCTGGCACCGGGGCGACGACCCGGCCGCCGCCCTCACCGCCGCCTTCGGCGACGACCTGGCGGGCGCCGACGACTCCCAGCGTCGGCGCATGGACGCCCTCAACGGCATCCACTCCAACGCCGCCGGCCTCCGCCGCTGGCTCGACACCCGATCGGCCGCGCCGCCCGCCTAGTCGGCGGGTCCGCCGTCCGCCCTCCCGGAGCGCCGAAGGGCGGGGGCCAAACCCCCGCCCTCGGCGCGCTGGGAGGTGTGGGCCGGGTCAGGCGGCCAGGCTCACCAGGCACACGGCCAGGCCGGCCACGAGGACCAGGGCGGAGGCGACGTAGCGGGCCAGCCACTCCCAGGTCTTGGCCCGCCGGCCGTCGGCCGCCTCCACCTCGCGCAGCTCCACCACCGGCCCCGGCGTGCGCCGGTACCAGCCCCGGGCCACGACGTCCTGGCCCAGGAACGCCTTGACCCGGGCCAGGCCGAACCAGGCGCCGGCGAACGGGAGAGGCTGGGTGTAAAGGAGCGGCACGAAGCCGGAGGCGTCCTGCACCACCAGGTCGGGCGACAGCACGTAGCCGGGGGTGCCCCGCCCGATGACCCGGCCTCGGATCTCCACCGGGATCCCGGTCACCGGGCTGGCGTCGAGGCGCTCGAGCAGGCCGGTGATCTCCCCGGCCGGCGTGAACCCGCCGGGGTAGCGCAGGTTCTGCTTGTAGAAGAACAGGGCGCCGGCGGCCACCAGGGCCAGCCCGATCGAGAGCAGGGAACCGGTGAAGGCGCCGAACGCCACCAGGGCGACGAGGATGACCCAGGGCGCCACCGCCACCACCAGCTCCTTGGCGAAGCGGCCGCGGGCGGCCATGACCTCCTCGGGCGGGGCGGTGGCCACCGAGCGCAGGACGCTCCACTCCCGGGGGGCACCCGGCAGGCCCGACTCCTCCAGCGCCTGGATCCGCCGGGCCACCAGCGGGTGGGACGCCAGCTTCTCGAGGGTGGCGCCCCACGGGTTAACCGCGTCCCACCGCAAGGCGGCCACCGCCCGCTCGGGGTCGATTCCCCGGGCGAAGGCGGCCTCCATGGCCTCGGCGGCGCGCGGCTCGAAGATGCCCATGGCCCGCATGGACTGGGCCCGCTGCCAGCGGCGCCGGCGGCGGCCGGCCTCCGCCCGCCCGGCCTTGCCCTCGGCCACCAGCGCCGCCACCTCGGCCTCCTGGGCGGCGTGCACCTGGCCCATCCCGTAGGCCACCTTGACGAGGGCGGAGGCCAGGGCGTCGCCGTCCTCGGTGGCCTCGCACGAGTAGTGGTCGGCGGCCGTCTCCCGGGCCCGGGCCAGGGCCAGCAGGGTGAGCTGGGCCACCAGGTACCCGAGGTAGGCGACCACCGCCACCGCCTTGCCCTGGCGGTCGGAGCGACGGGTCACCAGGTAGACCAGGTAGAGGACCATGGGCACAACGGCGGCCACCGTCATGACCACGAAGTCCCAGTGCTTCACGTGGCCCACCTCGTGGGCCACCACCGCGTCCAGCTCCCGCTCGTCCAGACGCTCGAGCAGGCCCCGGGTGACCCACATGCGGGCGTCACCGGGCGTGTGGCCGAAGGTGAAGGCGTTGGGCGTGCCGTCGTCCACGATGCCCAGCGTCACCAGCGGGATGCCGGCGGCCCGGCACCGGCGGGCGACGATGGCGCCGATCGGGTGGTCGGTGGCGTAGCCGTCGCCCGCCTTCCCGATGACGGTGGCCGGCACCAGCCACTCGATGATGCGGGGGTTGACGGCGAACTGCAGCCCGATGAGGGCGATGGCGAACACCGCCGGGAACCACAACGGCGCCCCGGCGAAGACGACGGCGGCGAAGCCGATGCCGACGAGCAGGGCGACCAGTCCGCCGAGAGAGGGGATCGACCGCCGGATGACGAAGCCCATGGGGACCTCCTTCTGGGTGCACGACCCATGTGAGGCGAATGGTACGACGGCCGGCGCGCTATGCGCAGCGCAGGTCGGTGAGCGGGCTCAGCCGCCGGCCGCCACCGCCTGGCGCAATGCGGCGGCGGTGGCTTCGGGGGCGGCGTCGTTGATGAACGCCCCGGCCCCCAGCTCGGAGCCGGCCAGGTACTTGAGCTTGGTGGCGGTGCGGTGCAGCGGCGTGTACTCGAGGTGGAGGTGGCTGACGGGGAGCCAACCGGCGTCGTCGGTGGGCGCCTGGTGCACCGACATCACCCACGGGAGGGGGAAGCCGAAGAGGCGGTCGTAGCCGCCGGTGACGACCAGCAGGAGCTCGGCCAGCAGGCCCCGCTCGGGCTCGGTCAGGTCGAGCAGGCTGGTGGCGTGGCGGCGGGCGGCCACGTGCACCTCGTAGGGGAAGCGGGCCGCGAAGGGCACGAAGGCCACGAAGGCCAGGTTCTGGGCCACCACCCGCACCCCGTCGGCCCGCTCCCGGGCCACCACGTCGCACAGGACGCAGCGCCCGGTGGCGGCCAGATGGGCGGTGGCGGCGGCCAGCTCGGCGGCCGGCACCGGCGGGATCTCCGGGTAGGCGTAGATCTGCCCGTGCGGATGGTGCAGCGTGACCCCGATGGCCTCGCCCCGGTTCTCGAAGATGAACACGTAGTCCACCTCGTCGCGGCGGCCGAGGGCGGCGTACCGGTCGGCCCACACGGCCACCACCTGGCGCATGCGGGCGGGGCCGAGCTGGGACGACGTCACGTGGTGGTCGTCCGAGTAGAGGACGACCTCGTTGGCGCCGACCGACGGCGCCACCGGGTAGAGGTCGGAGGAGGCCACGTCGGGGGCGGGCGGGGCGACGGTGAGGGCCGGGAAGCGGTTGTCGAAGACGGCCACCTCGTAGTGGTCCACCGGCACCTCGGTGGGCCAAGCCGGGTCGCGGGTGGGGCACAGGGGGCACTGGTCCTCGGGGGGCAGGAACGTGCGGTCCTGGCGGTGAGAGGCGAACATCCGCCACTGACCCGTGAGTGGGTCGCGTCGCCGTTCGGTCACCGGGCCACCGCCTCAGGCGGCGTCCCGGCGCATGCCCGTCCGGACCGGCCTCCCGGGCCGGTCAATGCCCGTCCGGACCGGCCTCCCGGGCCGGTCAATGCCCGTCCGGACCGGCCTCCCGGGCCGGTCAATGCCCGTCCGGACCGGCCTCCCGGGCCGGTCACCGGGCGACCTCTTCGGTCCACGAGTACAAGGTGAGGGACCGCCCGTCGGGTTCGGTGAGGGGCTCGGCGGCCATGGCCGGCCGAGGCTCGGCCGCCCAGTGGAGGAGGTCGGCCAGCACGGCCCGGGCGGCCACGTCGCCCTCGGTGGCCGGTCCCGCCAGGCGGTACTGGCAGAACACCAGGCGGCCGACGCCCACCGCCATTGACCCCACCACTATGCCCGTGACGGCGCCGGGCACCGGCTTGTAGGCGATCACCACCGGGGCGTCGGGGAAGCTGGCCCCGCCGATGGACGTCACCGCGCTGGCCGCCTGGATGGTGGAGTCCTCGGCCACCAGCACCCCCCGCCGGGGGAGCGACGGGATGGCGCCGGAGTCGGTGGTGAACTGGAACACCGACGAGCCCCAGGCCGTGCCCAGCGTGTGGAGCTCCACCGCCACCGGGAAGTGGCCGGCGGCGGACGTCGGCTGGGCCAGCACCACCACCACCTCGCCCCTGCCCAGAGCGTCGGCCGCCTCCCGGCCGGCGGCCGCGTCCAGGGCGCCCTCAGCCACCACCAGGGGGCCCTCGCCGCCCACCACCGCTCCCACCGCGCCCAACGCCGCTGCCGTGAGGGGCGCCCCCGGCCCGGCCAGGCGGACGCCGACGCCGCATGCCCGGGGCTCGTGCACGACGTGCAGCGGGTAGCGGTTCTCGGCCACCACCGCGCCCCCGGCCGAGAGCCGGAGCACCAGGTCGTGGCTGCCGGCCACGTCCGGGGCCATCAGGGCCATGTCGGCCACCCGGGACGCCCGGTGGGCCGCCAGGTCGCCGACCCGCGCCGCCCAGGTGGACTCGCCGAAGCGGGCGGCGGCCGTCTCCGGGGGCAGGGCCGAGGCGTCCACCGCGAGGGTTTCGTCCATGCCCTGGGCGAGGAAGTCCCCGAAGCGGGCCTCCACCTCCACGCTGGCCAGTGCGGGGCCGTCGTTGGCCACGTGTACCGGGGCGGTGACCACGTGGCCGGCGGCCACGACCAGGCTGTCGAGGGCCAGCATGGGCAGCACCCCCTGGTTGGCCCGGGTGACCTCGGCCACCGCGATGGCCTTGGGCCGGCGGCGGAGGTCGAGCAGGCCGTTGAGCTCGTGGGGAACGTCGGTCAGCTCGGTGAGGCAGTAGCCGCCCACCTCGTCGTGGCGGCGGAACACCTCGGCCTGCAGGCGGTCGGACAGGCCCTGGTAGCGCTGGGTCTCCAGCACGAAGCGGGCGACGGTGCCGGGCCACTCGGACGACGCCAGCCCGGCGGCGTGCAACGCCCGGGTGTCCCAGAAGGGCGGCGCGTCGAGGGGCGGCATCTCCGGCAGGCCCCAATCCCCGAACTCGGTGACTAACAGGGGGCGATCGGGCGAGGCCCACCGGCTGACGGCGGCGTCCAGCTTGGCCAGGTACTCCTTGTGAAGGCGCCCGTACCAGTGGGCGGTGAGGATGGGGGAGACGAAGACCTCGTCGGGATCGGGGTCAACCCAGTCGTTCTCGATGACGGGCCGGGTCGGGTCGGCCGCCGTCACCGCCCCCGCCAGGGTGCGGGCGAACTGCTCGTAGGCCGGCCACCGCCGGGCCTCCCGCAGGCCGTCGCAGATCTCGTTCATGGCCGACCAGAGCACGACGCTGGGGTGGTTACGGTCGCGCCGGACCTGCTCGCCGATGGCGGTGGCGCAGCGGCGGGCCAGCTCGGTGCCGGCGCCCATCTCGGTGTGGTCGATGGGTTCGGCCACCGGGAGATCGCAGTGGAGGAACATCCCGGCCCGGTCGGCGACGTCCAGGTAGGCGGGCGGGAACGCCTTGATGTGCAGGCGGAGGGTGTTGAACCCCATCGCCCGCGCCGCCTCCACCTCGGCCTCCATCTCTGCCTGGGTGCCGGCGCCGTACAGCTCGTGGGCGCCGAAGCCCTGGACCAGGACGCTGCGCATCCGGTACGGCTCGCCGTTCACCAGGAGGCGGTTGCCGTCCACCCGGACCGTGCGCAGGCCGTAGCGGGTGGTGGCCGTGTCGGTCAGCCGGCCGCCGAGGTGGACGTCCACCAGCACGTCGTGGAGGGCGGGGAAGGCGGGCGACCACCGGGCCGCCGGCGTGGGCCCCAGGGCGGCCCGCACCGTCGCCCTGCCCCCGCCGGCCACGTCGGCCACCAGGCCGGTGGCGGTGCCCAGGGTCCGCACCCCCACCTCGGCGGTGGCCGGCGCCGGTGCCCTGTTCTCCACCTCCACCTCCACCGCCAGGTCGTCAGGGTCGGCGTTCACGAACACCTCGGTGACCAACAGCGACCCGTGGCGGCGCAGCGTCACCGGCTGCCAGATGCCGCCGTAGGTCATGTACAGGCTGGGACGGCTCGGGAACACCTGGTTGGCCCACCCCTGCTTGCCGTGGGCCATGCGCAGGTGCTCCGGGTCGGTGCGGCCGGGGTCGAACACCCGCACCGCCAAGCAGTTGCGCCCCGCGACCAGGGCGGGACCGGGGTCGACCTCGAAGGGCGTGAAGGGGCTGCCGTGGGTGCCCAGGAGCACCCCGTTGAGGTACACCTCGGCCTCGTCCATGACCGCCCCGAAGCGCAGCGTCCACCATCCATCGGTGTCGTCGAGGTGGAAGTCCCGCCGGTACCAGGCCCAGCCGTCCAGCTCGAGGTGGCCCTGGGCCTCCCACAGGCCGGGCACGTCGATGGGGAGGGGCTCCACGCCGTCGAGGGCGTCGAGGGGGACGTCGCCGGGGAAGAACTCCCACCGGCCGTCGAGGGACGCCGTGCGCCGGTCGTCGAAGGCCAGGCTCATCCCATCACCAGGCCCACCTTGCCGGCCCGGCCGCCGTCGGCGAGGGCGTAGGCCGCCGCCGCCTCGGCCAGGGGGAAGGTGTCGGTGACCACCCGGTCGGGGTGCAGGCCCCAGCGCACGAGGCGCTCGACCAGCTCCTCCATGCGCCCGATGCTCGTGACCCACGAGCCGGCCACCGTCAGCTGGCGGTGGATGAGCACGGGGCTCACGTCCACCTCCAGGCGGCCGCCTTCGCCCACCAGCACGCAGCGCCCCCACCGGCGGGTGCCGGCCAGGGCCAGGGCCCGGCCGGCGACCGAGCCTGAGCAGTCCACCGACACCTCGCAGCCCGCCCCGCCGGTGGCGGCGGCGATCCCGTCGAGGGCCTCGGCCGACGGGACGGCGTCGGTGACGGCGCCGGTGGCGGTGGCCAGCTCCAGGCGGGCGGCCACCACGTCGGCGCCGATCACCCGCCGGGCGCCCATGGCCCGGGCCAGCAGGCCGGCGGCCAGGCCGACCGGGCCCAGCCCGGTAACCAGCACCGCGTCGCGCCCGGAGACGCCGGCCCGGCACAGTGCCTCGTAGGCGGTGCCGAACCCGCAGGCCACGCACGCCCCGTCCAGGTACGACAGCTCGTCGGGCAGGGCCACGCAGGTGCGTTCCTCGGCCAGGCAGAAGTCGGCGTGGCCGCCGTCGCGCTGCCAGCCGTAGGCCGCCCGCAGGGACGACGTGCAGCCGATCATGTAGCCGGACCGGCAGTCGGCACAGAGGCCACAGCCGGCGATGTGGTACAGCGCCACCCGGTCGCCGGGGCGGAAGCGACGGCAGCCAGGCCCCACCTCCACGATGTCGCCCGCCGGCTCGTGGCCCGCCACCACCCCGGCGTAGGCCTCGGGCCCGGTGCCCAGGTGCTCCCGGTAGATGGCCCGCAGGTCGCTGCCGCAGATGGTGGACGCCCGCATGCGCACCAGGACCTGGCCGTGGCCGGGAACGGGCACCGGCACCTCCCGCAGGTCGACCCGGCGGTCCCCGGGGAGGTACACCCCGGCCATCGCCGGGGCGGCGGCGGCGGCCGTCACCGGCGGGGGGTGGCCGGCTGCCGGGGCGCTCGGAGCTTCATGGCGGCATCATCCCAGGTGGCCGCCGCTACCTGATACCGGCTCCCGCCTCGCCCTCGCCCCGGGGGATCCAAACCGTCTCGGGGGCTCCGTCCAGCACGTGGTCGACGAATTCCACTCCCTGCATGGCCGAGTGGTCCATGTTCCCGATCTCGTAGAGCCAGGCGCCGAACCGGCCCCGCGACCAGATGCCCTGCTCGCGCAGCCACGGCTGGATGATCCCCAGGGCGGCGTCGCGGGTGACCGACGGCACGGGGTAGGTCATGTCCGGCGAGCACCGCCAGGTGGTGACGACCAGGTCGCGATCGGCCTCGTCCATGAGCCGGGTGGCCACCAGCCCGTCCACCACCCGCTCGACGATGGTGTCCGCCGGCTCGGGCTTATGGGGTGACCGGGAGGTCTCGGTGAGGAACAGGGTCTGGTCGGGCTCGGGGGTGATGTAGGGCGAGTAGTTGGACAAGTAGGTGACCCGGTAGAAGGGCACGTCGGGCTCGGGGAAGTAGACCCAGTTCTTGGAGCTGTCGGCCGGGCGGTCCAAGCCCACGCCCACGATGTGGCTGCCGCTCCAGTGCAGCCCGTCGGCCGCCGTCCGGCGCACGGCGTCGGGAGCCGAGGCCAGGCTAGCCACCAGGCGGTTCAGGGGCATGGTGGAGAGCAGCACGTCGTAGTCCCAGGTGCGGCCGTCGCCGGTGTGCACGCGCTTGGCCATGGGGTCTACCGACACCACGCGGGTCTCCAGCTCCAGGTGGTCCTCCACGAACGTCCGCAGGCCCTCGTAGAGGAACCCGGTGCCGCCCCGCAGCGGGTACCGGAACGTGTTGTTGGGGCCCCACGACACCTGGTCCTCGCTCAGGATGACGTTGCGCAGCACGGCCGAGGAGTCGACGACCGACACCCGCTCGCCGATCCACACGTAGTTCATGAGCTCGGCCGGGGTGGCCCAGACCTTGAAGTTGTAGGGGATCATGAAGTGCTCGGCGATCCCTTCGCCGAAGAGGGCGTCCACCCACTCCTTGAAGTTGGTGTAGGGCTTGCGCTCCTGCTGGGCCTTCACCAGGCCGCTGACGCACTCGTACACGGTCCGGGGATCGAGGGCCCGGATGTTGTTCTGGAACGGGTAGGGGATGAAGCGGTCCTCCATCCACACCCACGCCTCGCGCTGGAGCTCGGTGAAGTCGCCGCCCATGAGCTTGTCCACCAGGTCGTCGTAGTACGGGTAGTGGCTGAACATCACGTGGCCGCCGATGTCGTAGGTGAACCCCTTGTCGTCGGTGAACGACGTGGCCAGCCCGCCCACGTAGTCGGCCGCCTCCAGGATCACCCAGTCGTCGTAGCCCCGCTCCTGGAGCCGGTACCCGGCGCCCAGCCCGGTGGGGCCGGCCCCGACGATCACGATGCGGGGGCCGTCGGTCACGCCGTCTCCTCGGTGCCGGTGCCGGCGGTGGCGGCCTCCACCACCGCCGCCATGCGGCGGGCGATGGTGTCCCAGTGCTGGCGGTAAAGCAGGGGGGCGGCGGCCCGGGCCCGGACCGCGGGGTCGTGGTCCTTGACCCGCCGGCAGGCGGCGGCGAAGCCGGGGCCGTCGTCTTGGAGGTCGACGACGCCCTCGTAGTCGGCCACCACGTCGGGGACCCGGGTGGACACCACCGGTAGGCCGGCGGCCAGGTACTCGAGCGTTTTGGTGGGGCTGATGGAGCGGGTGGCCTCGTTGAGGGCGAAAGGCATCAGGGCCACGTGCAGCTCGGCCATCACCTCGGGGAGGGCCTCGTAGGGCCGCGGCCCGGTGTAGGTGATGTTGGCGGCCCGGGGGAGGGAAGCCTCGTCGATCTTGAGGACGGGCCCGATCATGCGGATCTCCCAATCGGGCAGGGCGGCGGCCAGGTCGGAGACCAGTTCCAGGTCGAGGCGCTCGTCGATGACGCCCACGTAGCCCGCCACCGGGCGGGTTCCCCGCCGGGGCATGGTCGTCGCCCGCTCGTAGTGCTCGGGCTCCACCCCGCTCGGGAACAGGTGCGTCGGCGCCGTGCTGTGGGCGGACACCGACCGGTGGAGGGAACGGCCGCCGGCGAACACGACGGACGCCTCCCTGAGGAGCTGGCGCTGGCGCAGCCGCAGCTCGGTAGGGGCGCCCGCGAACGAGGCCAGGTCGTCCATGACGTCGTAGACGATGGCGGCGGGGTCGAGCTGGCGGGCCAGGGGCAGGGCCATCGGCGTGTACAGCCACGCCACCCGGTCGGGACACGGCCCGGCGGCCTCGGCCAGCAGGTCGCCGTAGGTGGCCGTCACCGCATCCTCGAAGCCGACGTGGCGGCGCCCCTCGGCCGGCACCTCCAGCCAGACGCGGCGCACCGGGCCGTGGTCCTCGGTGCGCAGGCGGGGGCGGTCCACCTCGGCCGGCCACGGCTCCTCCACGAACCATGTGCGCCGGTCGGCGGCCAGCCGGGACACGATGTGCTGGGGTCGTTGCCACACGAACACCCAACGCAGGTGGGAGAGCACGATCAGGTCAGGCGAGTCCATCGGCGATCCTCAGTTCGATGCGGTCCCCGGGGAGGGCGGTCTGGGAGCAGCGTTCGGCGGGGGGCGGGTCCTGCCAGTCCCATTGCGCCATGTGGGGCAGCCAGCCCCGGAGCCACTCGGAGACGGGCGGGCGGAACCGGTAGGCGGGCAGGGACGAGGCGGGCGCGCCGGATGCGGCCAGGCGGAAGGCGTCGGACATCGACGACGGGTGCCGCTCCCACCGGGCGTCGAGCCAGTACACGCCGACGGGGTCCACCGCCCCCTCCGCCCGGGAGAGCAGGGAGCCCCAGTCGGCGGAGTCCACGAACGGGAACCAGCAGTGGCCGTCCATGGCCACCCCCGCGTCGCGAGCCAGCTCGCACTGCTCGAGGGTGTACTTCAGCCAGCTGGCCCGGTCGGTGGCGAAGCCCCGGATGTTGGTCTCCGCCAGCATGCAGGGCATCCGGTACCGCTCCCAGTACTCGACGATGAGCTCGGACAGGGGCGCCGGGCGGGGCGACGAGCTGACCGCCCGCCGGGGGCCGCCGTATTGCCACTGGTTGTGGGCGTAGTAGTCGAGGCCGAGCACGTCGATGGAGCCGGGCTCGATCTCGAACAGGTCACCCCCGCCGGCCCGGCGCACGTCGGCCGCGAACGGCCGGCGGTCGTCGATCTCCCGGCCCAGGAACAGGTCGGTGACGAGAAACCGGCGGTCGTTGGCGTAGGCCGTCGCCGCCCGACCGTCGAACCGGGTGGCGCTGGCCCGCTCGCACGTGTCCACGTACAGGTGGCGGGCGTTCGGCAGCAGCTCCCGGTACATGCGGCTGGCGGCGGTGAGGGCGGGCAGCACGTTGCGGGCGAGGGTCACAAACCCCCGCAGGGCCCGCAGGAAGGGCGCCCACAGCCCCTCGTGGCCGCAGAGGAAGAACGTGGTGAACGGCTCGTTGAACAGCGTGTACCCGTCGACCCACGGGTAGCGGGTGGCGAACGCCTCGGCGAAGCGCAGGAAGGCGGGGCCCCATCCGGGATCGGCGAAGTCGCCCACCCATCGGGGATAGCTGGTGTGGTGGACGAGGTCGACGATCGGGCGCATGCCGGTGTCCCGCAGGTGGCCGAGGACGGCGTCGGTGGCGGCCCAGTCGAAGGTTCCCGGTTCGGGCTCGACCCGGTGCCAGCGCACCGGGTAGCGGAGGCGGGTGACGCCGCAGCCGCGCAGCAAGGCAAGGTCCGCCCGCCAGCGGCGGTCGTGCTCGGTGGTCTCGGTGACGTCGCGATCGTGGGCCGGCATGTAGGTGGACTCGAAGCCGCTGAGCAGCTCAATGGGCGCCGCCGACGGGGAGGCGGGCACCGTCAGCCCTCGCTCCGGGGGGCGGCGCCCGCCCGGGTCGGCCCCCGACCGGCGCCGGTGGCGGCCAGCGCGGCGGCCACGTCGTCCAGGTCCTTGTCGTCCAGGCGGACGGACGCGGCGCCGATCCAGCCGTCCACCTGCTCGGGGCGGCGGGCGCCGACGATGGCCGCGCTCACGCCCGGCCAGGCCAACACCCAGGCCACCGCCAGCTCGGGCAGGGAGCACCCCAGCCGGTCGGCCACCACCCGCAGCTGCTCCACCAGGGCCAGGTTGCGGGAGAGGGCGGGCTCGGTGAAGTCGTCGTGGGCCTTGCGCCAGTCGTCGTCGGGCAGGGACGCCACCCGGTCGGCGGAGAAGCGCCCAGTCAGCAGCCCCGACTTCATGGGGCTGTAGGCCAGGACGCCGGTGCCGTGGGCCTCGCACCACGGCACCACGTCGGCCGCCACCTGGCGGTTGACGAGGTTCAACTCGGGCTGGACGGTCTCCACCGGGCGCACCGCCTGGCAGCCCTCCAGTAGGTCCACGCCGAAGTTGCTGACCCCGATGTGGGCCACCTTGCCCTCGTCGACGAGGGCGGCCAGGGTCGCCCACGAGTCCTCGAGCGGCGTGCCGTCCTCGCTCGGCCAGTGGACCTGGAGGAGGTCGAGACGCTCGACCCCGAGGCGGCCGAGCGAGGCGTCGCACTCGGCCCGCACCGAGGCCGGGGCGAGCACGTTGGATACCGTCGTGGCGCCCGGCTCCCACACCAGCCCGCACTTGGTGAAGACGTAGGGCCGATCGGCCTCCGGCAGCTCGCGCAGGGCCCGGCCCACGACCTCCTCGGCCCGGCCCAGGCCGTAGGCGGGGGCGGTGTCCACCCAGTTGACGCCCATCTCCACGGCGTGGTGGATGGCGGCCACCGATTCCCGGTCGTCCTGGGCGCCCCAGCCGCCCTGCCATCCGCCGCCCCCGACGGCCCACGCCCCGAAGCCGACGCGGCTGATCTCCAGGGCTGTGGAACCCAACCGGACCCGCGATGCGGGCTCCCGCTGAGTGCTCGTACCGTCCATCCGGCTCCTCGCCTCCCACACCTTCTCGGGGTGCGGTGAAGCCAGCGTCCGCCGGCAGCCGCACCGCTCCACGCGGCTGCATCCTCAACCGATTCCCTGTCCTACCACCGGGTGGTGAGGACGGAAACATCGCCCAGGGGCCGGCGGGGGGGGGCGCTCAGTCCCGGTCGAGGCGGGCGAACCAGCGCCCGGCTGCGGCCCACACGTCCACCACGTGGAGAGAGGCCGCCGCCGCGACCGCGGGCAGGCGGTCTACTCCCACCCGCGCCCACGGGAACCACGGACCGGGCCGTCCCCGGTGCTCCAGGCGCACGGTCAGCGGCGCGCACGGGGCGGCGGGACCCTCCACCTCGGCCAGCACCCGGCCGCCGGGACGGAGCAAAGTCCCCAGGCGGGCCAGCAGGGCGGCCACGTCGCCTCCGATGCCTATGTTGCCGTCCAGCAGGAGGGCGCTGCCCCAGCGGCCCCGGCCCGGGAGGTGGTCGAACACCGAGCGCTGGAGGACGAGCCCGCCGCGGGTGCGGGCCAGGTGCACGGCGCTGGGCGTGATGTCGAGGCCCAGGGCCATGACCCCCCGCGTGGCCAGGGCGGTGAGGTGGCGGCCGGGGCCGCAGCCGACGTCCAGCACCGGGCCGATGGCCAGATCGAGCACCGCCTCCTCCTCGGGGGCCGGGTTCTCCAGCCAGCGGGCGCCGTCGGGCCTGGCCAGCGCCCCGTCGACGGCCCGCAGACAGAGGTGGTTGCTCTCGGTCAACGGCGGCGGGCGTGAGGCGTGGGCATCGAGGGAGTCTGGCGCGGCGAGGTGGGGGGCGGTTGGAAGGCGGTGGAAACGGTCCGGGCGGCGGCGGCCGGCGGCGGCAGGCGTCCGTCAGCGGGGAGCGCTCAGAATGCCACTTTGCCCGTGCTCCACATGGTGGGGAACACGTAGAGGGCCAGGCCCAGCGGGACGAGCACGAGCCGCGGTGCCAACCCCCGCCGGCCCATTCGCCCGAAGCGCCAATCGGCGCCGGCGGCGGCGACCACAAAGCAGATCACGGATGCCAGGTAGAAGTAGAAGCTGACCTTGGGGTCCATCGTCTCGTCCTCTCGCTCGCTCAGGTCAAGATCAGGATGAGGATGATGATGAGGATCAAGGTGCCGACCCCGATGTACACGCTGCCTCCTGACCATACGTCGTCTCCGGAGGCGGTTCCCTCCTTGGACGCCCGCCAAACCGCCGATACACAGCCCGGTCACAGGGCGGGGGTGAAGGCGGGACGCTCGGACGCGCCCGGTACGATTGGCGCCGTGCCTCGCCGTGTGCTTGCCGGGGTGGCTCTCGTCCTCCTCTTGGCCGCCTGCGGCTTTGGGCCCGCCCGCCCCACGCTGGCTCCCGGGCCGGCCACGTCCGTACCGGTGGCAACCGCCCCCACCGCGCCGCCCACCACCACGCGGCCCCTCAACATCACCGCCACCGCCGCGGTGCCGTCGGTGGCGGTGTGGGACGCGCCCGGCGGCCAGGGCGACCCTTCCCGAACCCTCGCCAACCCGGCCCCGCCCTACAACGTGCCCCTGGTATTCCTGGTCCGCCAGCAGCAGCCCGACTGGCTGGAGGTCCTGCTCCCGATCCGGCCCAACGGCAGCAGCGGGTGGATCCGCCGATCCGACGTGACCCTGGCGTCCAACGACTACCGCATCGTCGTCGAACTGGGGGCCCACCAGATCACGGTGTACGAGGGCGAAGCCGTCTTCGACCAGGAGCCCATCGGGGTGGGCACCCAGGACACCCCCACCCCCGGCGGGCTCTACTACACCAAGGAGCTGCTACAGCCGGTGGACGACAACGGCAACCTGATCCCCGAGGGACCGTACGGGCCGTACGCGTACGGCCTGTCCGGCTATTCCGACGTGCTCTACGACTTCGCCGGCGGCGACGGGGTGATCGGCATCCACGGCACGAACGACCCGTCCAGCATCGGCCACGACGCCAGCCACGGGTGCATCCGCATGGCCAACGACGGCATCACCAAGCTGGCCAAGACGCTGCCCATCGGCGTGCCGGTGGAGATCAAGGCGTAGCGGCGGCCCCGGGCACGGGGGTGGCCGGGGTCCGGGCCGCCGCCGTCAGACGGAGGTGGCGGCGGGGCGTAGCGAAGCAGGCCAGGGCCGCGGGTTGACGCTGGCGACGTCGAAGACCAGGGCGTCGGCTCAGCGGGTGGCGATGCTGAACAGGGCGCACACGCAGATGGCGTCCACCAGGGCGTCGCCGCCCACCCGCAGTCGGCGGGGTCCTCGAGCGCCGGCCAGGGCCACGCCGCCGGTACGCCCGCCTGGGCTCACGCTCCTGGAGGAGGCCCCACCGGCCGGGGCGGCGGGTCCGCCCCCTGGACGTAGCTGGCCGCCACCGTGACCACCTGGCTGGGGCCGGTCGGGCGCCAGGGCGACGGCATGCCCACCGCCGGGGTGCCGTCGGGATTCAGCCACCCTCCGCGAGGACTGGGCTCGTTCTGGCAGGGGACCACGGTCACCGTCATGCGGATGTCGTACCGGCCGGCGGCCGCGTAGGTGTGGGACGGCGCGCCGTCGCCCGCGTCCCGGACGCCGTCCGGGCAGTTCCACGAGGGCAGCGGCGGGCCCCCGTAGGTGGTCCCGTCCCCCAGGTCGAAGCGCACGGCGGTGATGGCCAGGCTGCTGGTCACCGTCGCCCGCACCTGGACGGGCTCCCCGAAGTAGTTCTCGGCCGGGTACACCGACAGGGCCACCGTCGTGGCGCCCGACGTCACGGAGGTGGTGGTCCCCAGGCCGCCGTAGCCGTCGGGCCGGGTGGCCGCCGCCCGGGGCGCAGGCGCCGCCGGCCGGGCGGCGGTGGGCGGTGGCGACGGCGCCCGGGCGGGGGTGGCGGCCGTGCCTCGCACCGGGGCGGTCGGGGCGGTCGGGGTGGCGGTGGTCGGGACGGCGGTGGTCGGGGCGGCGGCGCTGGTGTCGGGCGCCACCGCCACCTCCATGGCCGCCCCTGCCGACGCCGCCCGCAGGCCGCCGGCGGCCGCGTGGGTCGACGACGGGCGGGAACAGGCGCTCGCTGCCAGTACCACCACCAGCCCGCCCGCCCGGACCACCCGGGCCCGGCTGTTCGTCCTCATCGCCATCCTCCCCGGGCCGGCCGTAACCGGCCGCCCGGGCAAGTGTCCACCCCCGAGCGACAGCGGTCCATGGTCCGATCGGGCCTTTTCGGCCATCGACGGGCCCGTCCCCCGGCATCGAGGCCCCTGGCGGTTGGCACCCGGCGGGTGTATCGTCCGTGCCGCCCGGGGGCGCCTCGCACCCGGCAGCCTCGGCGGGTCGAGGGCGGAAGAGGAGGACGGAATGGCAGACGAGAAGGCCGCCTCGCTGAGCGTCAGCGAGCTGTCCAGCGCAGTGGACAAGGCGGTGGCCGACGTGCTCGGCAAGCACAACATGGAGGCCGTCCCCGGGCTGGCCTTCGGTCCCAACACGGTGATCGGCCGCCAGCTCCGCGCCGGCGTCACCGACGTGAAGGCCGTCCAGCAGGCGGCGTCCGACCTCACCGCCCAGGTCCAGGAGTCCCTGGGCACCTCGGCCAAGCTGTCTCCGGCCGCCATCATCTCGCCCGGGCACATCATCGTGGGGTTCGTGCCCGAGACCCGCTTCGAAGCCTGACGGCCCCGGCCATGGGTGAGCCGGCGGCGGGCACCGCCTGCCCCAGCGCGCAGCCGGACATGGCCGCCGCCCGGGTCTTCGGCGTGCGCCAGTCCGGGCCCGACGGTCCCCGCACCGCCTACCTGGACCACGCCGTGGATGCCGGTCCCGAGCTGCTCGCCCGCGCCGCCCCCGCCGGTGCGCCCCAGGTGCTGCGCATCGCCGCCACCTGCGAGGAGTCGAGCTGCGCCCACTTCGACGGCACGGACTGCGGCCTGGCCACCCGCATCGTGACCCTGTTGCCGCCGGTGGTCTCGGTGCTCCCCCGGTGCGCCATCCGGGCCGACTGCCGGTGGTTCGCCCAGGAGGGGCGGGCCGCCTGCCTGCGCTGCCCCCAGGTCGTCACCGAGATGGCCGACGCCTCGCCGTTGCTGGTGGAGGCGGCCCGCCCCCAGGCCCCCGCCGGCTGACCCGGGCGCCGCGGCGCGCCCGCCGGCTGACCCAGTGCCCACGGCCTGCCGGCTGGGCAGACCCAGGCCCTGTCGGCGCCTACTGGGGCGTGATGCGCAGGCCCAGCTCGGAGAACTTCTCCAGGGGGTGGTCGTAGCCGCGGGCCAGGTGGTGGACGCCGTGGAGCGTCGAGCGCCCGGTGGCGGCGGCCGCCGCGATCACGTACGCGAAGGCACCCCGCACGTCGGGCATGACCATCTCCGCCCCGGCCATCGGGCAGACGCCCCGCACCAGGGCCGAGTGCTGCCAGTCGCTCTGCTGGAACCGGCAAGCCTGGCCCACCAGGCACTGCTGGAACAGCTCGATTTCGGCGCCCATGGCCCGTAGGGCCTCCACGTAGCCCAGGCGGTCCTCGAACACCGTCTCGTGCACCACCGACATCCCCGGCACCTGGGTGAACAGCACGACCAGCGGCGGCTGCCAGTCGGTCATGAACCCGGGGTGGGTGTTGGTCTGCACGGCCGCCGGGTGGAGGTCTCCTCCCTCGGCGGCGATGCCGTCCTCGGAGATCTCGAAGTGGGCGCCCATGCGCTGGAGGGTGGAGATGGCAGTGACCAGGCGGTCCTGCGAGCATCCCCGGATACGCACCCGCCCCCCGGTGGCCAGTCCCGCCACCAGGTAGGAGAAGGCCTCGATGCGGTCGCCCCCGAGGCGTTGGCGGGCCGGGCCCAGGCGGGGGACGCCCTCGATGACGAAGACCCGGTCGGGCTGCATCTCGATCCGAGCGCCCATGCGCTGGAGGAACAGGGCCAGCTCCACCACCTCGGGCTCGATGGCGGCGTTCTCCAGGGTGGTGCGGCCCCGGGCGGTGGCCGCCGTCAGCAGCACGCTCTCGGTGGCTCCCACGCTCGGGAACTCGAGGCGGATGTGGGCCCCCTCCAGTCGGAGGGCCTTGGCCTCCAGGCCGTCGGGGGTGAGGTGCACCTCGGCGCCGAACTGCCGCAGGGCGCTGACGTGGAAGTCCACCGGCCGGTTGCCGATCCGGTCGCCACCCACCAGGGGGACGAACGCCTCGCCCACCCGGTGGAGGAGCGGCCCCACCAGGAGGATGGGCACCCGGTTGAGCCCCGTGTAGGAGACGGGGATGCGCCCCTCGCCGACCGATTCGGGGGCCACCACGATGGTGGCCCCGTCGCCCGCCGCCACCGCCTCCACCCGCACGTCGGCACCGAGGGAGCGCAGCATGGACGCGGTGATGTCCACGTCGCCCAGCTGGGGGGCGTTGAGGATGGTGCTGGGGGCGTCGGCCAGCAGTGACGCCACCATCAGCTTGGTCACCAGGTTCTTGGCCCCGCTGATGCGGACCTCGCCCCGGAGGGGGCCGCCCGGCTCGATGCCCCAGGTGGGGGTGGTGCCGGTCGCCCCGGCGGGGGGAGCGGGCCCGGCGGTACCGGGCGGGGAGGCCGTCACCGGCTCATTCTGGCACCGGGGCACGGACGCCCCCGACGGCGGTCAGGCCGGCCCGGAAGGTTGAGGGCGCTCACGCCACCGACGATCGGGGCACCGCCGCCACCGCCGAGGCCAGGGCCGGGGGCAGCGGCTCGGCGTGCACGACCCGCAGGCGGCGGGTGGTGCGGGTGAGGGCCACGTACAGCGCCCGCAGCCCGTGGGGCGACTCGGCCACGATGCGGGCCGGCTCCACGACGACCACGGCGTCGAACTCCAGGCCCTTCGCCGTCTGGGGGGCGAGCAGGGCGACCGGGGCGTCGAGCACGGCGGCGTCCGTCCCGGCCCGGGCCAGGTCGGGACCCAGGGACCGGGCCAGGGCAGGGAGCAGGGCGGCGGGAGCCACGACCCCGACCTTGCCGGGCGCCACCTCGGCCGACTCGGCCCGGGCGGCGTGGGCGGCCACCGCCACCAGGTCGGCCCCACCGGTGGGCGTGAACACCGGGTCCACCCCGGCCCGGCGGACGGCGGTGGGCGGCACCATGTCGGGGGCGGCCACCGCCAGCACGCCCGCCGCCAGGTCCATCACCTCGGCGGGCGTTCGGTAGTTGACGGTGAGGGTGGCGATCCGGACGTCCCGGCGGCGGGGCAGCTGGGCCACCACGTCGTCCCACGTGGCGGGGGCCCACGGGCCGGTGGCCTGGCCCAGGTCCCCGACGATGGTCATGGACCCGCCCGGGCAGCGGCGGGCCAGCATCCGCCACTGCATGGGCGACAGGTCCTGCGCTTCGTCCACCAGAAGGTGGCCGAAGGTGCGGGTGGCCAGGTCGGGCGCCTCGCCCTCCTCCTGGGCCGCCTCTGCCTCCAGTCGTCGGCGCAGCTCGGCCCGCACGGCGGGATCGACGGCGCCGGCGTCATCCAGGGCGGCGTCGATGACTGCCGACGTGTCGTCGTCGGGGCCCGGGCGGCGGAGCTTCGGCAGCGGGCGCTCGCCCAGTAGCACCGCGGCCTCGTCCAGCAGGGGCGCGTCGGCGTCGGTCCAGGTCACGTCGACCACCCGGGCGCTGGCCGGCCGGTGGAGGGCGGCCACTTCCGCCCCGTCGAGCAGGCCGGCGGCGGCCCGCTCGACCAGCACCGGCGTGGCCAGGAAGCGGTGGAGCAGTGACTCGGGGCTGAGCACCGGCCACATGGCGTCCGCGGCGGCCACGAACGACGGCTCATCCCGCAGGGTGGTCTCCACGTCGGCCCGGGTGTGGTCGGGCACCGGCGCCCCCCGGGCGGCCAGCTGGCGGACCAGGTGGCGGACGACCTGGCGCTCGACGCCCGCCCGGCGCTCGTTGTGGGTGCCCGCCCAGTGGCGGGCCCGGCTGACGATGCGGGCCGAGTCGGTGACCCCGAGGGTGAGGCGGTGGCGGCCGAAGGGGACCACCGCCTCGTCGCTCAACGGTTGCTCCCGTTGGACGACGGCGCGAGCCATGAGCTCGGCCATGCGGGCGTCTCCCTTGACCCGGGCCGCGGCCGGGGTGTCGGCGCCCTCCACCCGGGTGGCGGGGCGCAGGCCGGCGGGGGTGGCGAAGGTCACGGTGTGCTCGCCCAGGGACGGCAGCACGTCCTCGATGTAGCGCAGGAACACCCGGTTGGGGCCCACCAGGAGCACTCCCGCCCGCTCCAGCGGGAAGCGGTGGGTGTAGAGCACGTAGGCCGCCCGGTGGAGGGCCACCGCCGTCTTCCCCGAGCCGGGGCCGCCCTCCACCACCAGGATGCCGGGCAGGGGCGCCCGGATGACCTCGTCCTGCTCGGCCTGGATGGTGGCCACGATGTCGCCCATGCGCCCGGTGCGGGAGCGCTCGAGGGCGGCCACCAGGGCGCCCTCGCCCACCAGCACCAGGCCGTCGGGGGCGCGGTCGGGGTCGAGCAGCTCGTCGTCCATGCCCACCAGGCGGCGACCGCGGAGCACGAAGTGCCGGCGCCGGGTGACGCCCATGGGGTGGCGGCCGGTGGCCCGGTAGAACGGCTCGGCGGCGGGCGCCCGCCAGTCCACGATCAGGGGGTCGTTGGCCTCGTCGGACACTGCCACCCGTCCGATGTACAGGCGCTCGCCGTCCTCGTGGTCGGTGCGGCCGAAGCACAACGGGCCGTCGCCCACCCGCAGCTCGCTCAGGCGGCGCTCGGTCACGTGGAGGCGGACGTCGCGCTCGAGGCGGGCCTGGTGGGTGCCGCCGGCGCCGGCGTCGAGCAGGCCGTCCACCACCTTGCGGGCCTGGTCGCGCATGGCCTCGATGCGGGCGTAGGCGTGGTCGAGGACGGCCTGCTCGGCGGCCAGCTCGTCGGCGGGGCGGGGAGCGTCGTCGGGCGCGAGAGGTGCGGTCATCAGCGGGGGGTTCGATTCTTGCATAGGAGCGGACGGCATTTCCGCCGATTTTGCCAGGTGGCGCTCGCTGTTAGGACGTCAAACCCCGGCCCGCCCGTTGGCCATTTGAGATATTCTACCAGAGGCCTGCCATCAGGGCGACTGCGATCACGGCTCCTCCCAGGCCAGGTGCCACTCGGCGCCGGACGGCTCCAGGCGGGCTTCGGCCGCCACCGGCTTGCGGGTGCGGGCCTCCCGGTCGGCCCAGCGAACGGCCTTGACCCGGGGCCCGTCCCAGCGGTCCTCCAGCACCTCCACGACGAAGGACCCGTCCACCACCGCAAAGCCCCGCGGCCACACCTCCACCAGCCACGAGGGGTGGATGGTGGCGGTGGCCATCACCTTCACCCGGTCCATCTGCCCGGTGACGCCGACCACACTGGTGTCGGGGACCACCTCCACCTTGGCCAGCGAGATGACCCGGCTCCCGAAGCGCTGGCGCTCAACGGTGAGGTGCTGGCGGAACAGCGGCAGGGCCAGGTCCTTGGCCCGGCCCTGCAGGAGCCGGCCGTGCTTGTCCAGGTAGCGCCAGTGCCGCCAGGAGCGGGCCCAGCTCACCATCATCCCCAGCTGGCGGTGCAGCTCCAGCTCCTCGGGGGCCAACGCCGCGTTCTCTCCGAGCCAGTCGTGCATCCGGTCGAAGGCCTCGGGCGGCATCCCGAACTGGTCCCGCCACATGCGCAGGGCCCGCAGGCAGGGCGACGGCTCCCCGCCCAGCACCAGCATGGCCCGCTCGGCGGCCAGGTCGTGATCGTGGAGCTTGAACTTCCCCCGGGCCCACGACACCCGGTGCTCCTCACCCTCGCACGCCATGGTGGCCGACACCTCGCCCACGTGGTGGTACCACGAGGGCCGCCGGGGGAGCGTCATCGGGCGCCATGGTCGCGCGCCCCCCGTCCGTTCTTTGGCGCGTCGGCCGCGGGAGGCGCGGTCAGGGCGCCAAAGAACGAGGGACCGGTTCCGGCGGTCAGCCTTCGACGTGGACGACGCGGGCCCAGTCGGGGGCGGCCCAGGGGCGGCCGGCGCGGCCCAGGTCGTCGTTGCTCACCATGCACACCACGACCTGCATGGCCTTGGGGGGGGCGTCGGGCCAGGGAGTCAGGCCGTCGGTGAGCACCACCACCACCGACGGGCGGGGGCGCAGGCGAGCGACGGCCTCGAGGCCGGCGCCCATGTCGGTGCCGCCGCCGCCCTCCAGCTGGACGGCGGCGGCCGTCGATACCCGGCGCACGCTCTTCACGGCGGCGTCCACCGAGAGGACTCGGACCTGGCCCCGGGCCAGGCCCACGCCCTTCAGCACGCCGTCGATCTCGGCCAGGATGCGGGCCAGCTGCTCCTCGGCCATGGAGCCCGACGTGTCCACCACCACCGCCACCTCGGGCACCGGACGCTCCAGGGCGGGCAGGACCACGCCGGGCGTGGCGTGGGCCCGCCGGGACGGGCGCCGGTAGGTGTAGTCCACCCGCCCGCTCACGGTGCTCACGCCCTTGCGGATCTCGGCGGCCAGCACCCGGCGCCAGTCCACCTTGGGGTCGAGCTGGTCCTCGGCCCAGCGCTTCCACCCCGCCGACAGCCGGCCCCGGCCCTCGCGCATGTAGCGCAGCACGTCGCTGGCCACCTGGCAGCGCAGGAGGTGGCGCTCGCCGGGGGGCATGCCGCTGCCCTGGTCGCCCGACATCTCCCACTCCCGGGTCTGGCTGTCCGAACCGCTGCCGCAGTCGGGCTCGTTGGACGTCTCGTGGTGCGACGTGTGGAAGTACTCCTCGGCCATGCGTCCGGGCCGCCACCCGAGCTCCTGGGGGATCACCCGGTTGTCGGGGAGACGGAGGCCGGTGCCCACCAGGTCGTCGTTGATCTCGGCGTCGGCGGCCAGGGCCCAGCTCTTGGAGTTGTGGCGTTCCACGCCGAGGTTGCGGGCCCGCCCGGCGTGGTCGCGCACCAGGTGGCCGGCGTGGTGGACGAGCAGGCTCCCGAGGACCTCCACGCTCCACCGCTCGACCAGGACGGGGTCCACGTAGAGCCGCCAGGACTCGTCGACGGTGACCTTGCCCAGCCCCGGGGCGGCGATCACCGGCGAGGCGAAGATGGCCGCCGCCATGTACGGGTGCCTCCCCACCGCCCACAGCCGGGCCAGCCCGAGCTTGCGGGTGTCGAGTGCCGGCGGGGCGGCGGCGGGATGAGACGGGTCAGCCATGGCCGGGGGTGTGGCCGCCGGCCACAGACGGCGCCGCAGGCGCCCCCGATGGCTGGCCGCCCGTCGGCGGGCGCAGCCCGCCGACGAGAGGGAGGTGGTCGAGCCCGGGCGGCCAAGCCGGCCGGGCGGAGCTCGGCCCCGTCGCCGAGCACCCTCCGGCTCCGACGGCGACGCTCACACCCAGCCGGCGCCCTTGAAGAGGGGCGCGAAGAGCTTGGCTTCCGGTGGGGCGGGGGCGCCCTTGGGGCGGCACCCAGCCAGCACCCGGGCGGGCACGGCGGCCACGTCGGGGGCCTCGTCGCCCGCCTTGCCCAGAACCCGCCAGCCGGCCAGCCAGCGAGCCACGGTCGGGTCGGCGGCCACCGCCGCGGCCACCGAGGACAGGACGGCATAGGCCCGGTCGCCCCGCTCCGGCACCTGGAAGCCGTCGGGGTCGGCCAGCACCGCCTCGGGGTCGGGGAGGTCCATCTCCATCTCCCACATCAACAGCTCGATCCCCGCCCCCTCACCGACCGCCCCCGTGATCAGGGCCGTCTCCGCCTCGGTGGAGGCGCCGGCGGCGGATGCCGCCGTCCACAGGCGGGCCGCCATGTCCCACGTGCGGGGGCTGGGCCACCCCCGCCCGGCGCGGGCGGCGTCCGCCGGCAGGTCCAGGGCCAGCCCGGGGCGGACGGTGATGAACGCCGAGACCACCCCCCGGGTGGCGGGGATGCCCGCTTCCCAGCCCTCGGGGAGCGACGGCACCTCCGGGGCGTTCCACCCGCCGGCCAGCCCCCGGGCCAGCGCCGCCGGCTCGATGGCCCAGTCCAGGTGGCAGAAGCGGTTGGCCAGGGGGGCGGCCAGGTCCCACCCGTCGGCCGCCTGCTCGGGCGGGTTGGCGGCGGCCACCACCACCACGTCGTCCGGGAGGGGCAGGTCGCCCACCACCCGCTCCAGCACCACCCGGAGCAGGGCCGCCTGCACGGCCGGCGGGGCGGTGGAGATCTCGTCGAGGAAGAGCAGGCCCCGGCCGGCGGCGGCCAGGCGCTGAGCCCACCGGGGCGGCGCCATGGTGACTTCGTCGTCGCGCACGATGGGCAGGCCGGCGAAGTCCGACGGCTCCCGGATGGCGGCGATCACCGTCTCGCACGGCCACCCCATGGCCTCGGCCATGGCGGTGATGGCCGATGTCTTGCCCGTCCCCGGCGCCCCCCACAGGAGCACCGGAACCCGGGCCGCCACTGCGATGGTGAGGGCCTCGACCGTGCTCCCCTGGCTCATGCCGGAACGGTACCGCCGGCAGCCCGGGTGGATGCTCCGGGGGCCGGCGACGGTTGACGGCGAAACGGACCTAGAGCACAATCTGACGGCTGTCGCGGTGCGACGAGGGTGTGCAGTGGGAGAGCTGCCACCCGACGGGTGGCAGTCCGGGTTCGCCTGGAATCAGGCGAGGGAGCGCGAGGAGCTGGACGTGGCCGACGACATCGAGAGCCTGAAGCTCAAGATCACCGAGCTCGAGAACAAGGTGCGGGAACTGGAGACGGGGCCCGAGCCCACCGACATCTCGGCCGACGAGGTCGCCGCCTTCAACAAGGTGGTCAACATGCTCCCGCCCATCGTGTTCTGCGGTCGGGGCTGCGGTCGGGGCTGCGGGCGCGGGGGGTGCGTGTACAGCAGCTGCTACGCGGTCAGCGCCGCCGAGACCGACCCCGAGTCCCTGGCCGTGGCCTGCCGCGGCTGCCGGGGCTGCGGGCGCGGCTGCGGCCGGGGCTGCAGCTACCCGTGCGTGGTGGCGGCCGCCGCCGACGAGCCCGACATCGAGGGTGCCATGGCCTGCCGGGGCTGCGGCCGGGGCTGCAGCTACTGCTACATGTCCCGGCCCCTGCCGTGCGCCATGGGCGCCGCCCGCTCCACGCCCCAGGTGCGGGGTGGCGTGGGCCGCTTCGCCAAGCTGGGCGGGTGACCGGGGCTCCCGAGCCACCTCCCGACCCCCGGCCTCCCCCGGTGCCCGCGCCGGGGGAGGCCTATTACCGCCTGCTGCCCGGTGTCGAGGTGGTGCCGGTGGGCGACGACGTCGTGCTGGCGTCCGACGGGGTCACCCTCCGCCTGGAGGGTGAGTCGGCCGCCCTCTTCCGGGACCGGGTGCTGGCGCTGCTGGACGGGACCCGTACCCTGGACCAGGTCACCGCCGAGCTGCCGGGCGTGCGGCCCGACGACCTGCGCCCGCACCTCGACGCCCTGGTGCGGGCCCGGGTCCTGGGCCGGCGGGACGAGCCGAGCGACGGCGCGCCGGTCGACGGTCCCGGCGCCGCCCGCCCCCTGCTGCGGTTCTTGGAGACGGTCGGACTGTCGCCCGAGCAGGTGGCCGAGCGCCTGGACGGCCTGCGGGTGGCCGTCGTCGGCCTGAACGGGCCTGGTGCCCACGTGGCCGCGGTCCTGGCGGCCAGTGGGGTGGGGACCGTGGTTCTGGCCGACCCGTTCCCCCTCGGGCCCGCCGACCTCCAGCTCATGGCACCGACGGCGGCGGCGCGGGCTGGAGGTGCCGCCCGCCACGACGTGGTGCGGGAGGCCCTGGGGGCCGCCGGCGGCTCGGGCCGGCTGGAGGTGATGCAGGGCGACGCCCTCGACCGCGGGGTGGTGGCCGACCTGGTGGCCGGCTCCGACCTCGCCGTCGGCTGCTTCGACAAGGGCTTCTCGGCCGCCCACGCCTGGCTCAACGAGGCCGGGCTCGACCTGGGCGTGGACACCCTCTACGCCCAGCTGCGGGGGCCGACGGCCTGGGTGGGGCCCCTGGTCGTCCCCGGGGAGACGGCGTGCTGGCTGTGCTGGCGCATGCGGGCCATCGCCTCCCAGGAGGACTTCCTGGCCGCCATGGCCGTGGAGGAGCACCTGGACGGCCGCCGCCGCCCGGCCCTCGCCGAAGCGGGCGCCCTGCCCGCGCTGTCGCCCCTGGTCGGGGGCATGGTGGGGCTCGAGGCGGTGAAGCACCTCTTGGGACTCGGTCGCGACGCCCTGGCCGGCCACGTGCACGAGGTGGACGCCCTGGCCGGGCGCACCGAGGTCCACGCCGTGCTGGCAGTACCCGACTGCCCGGCCTGCAGCCCGTCCCAGGCGGCTCAAAAAAAAAGTCCCCTCGCGCCCACGTCCCTCTCGCCGAGCTGACCGCCGGGGGCGGGACCGAGGGCGACATCCTGGCCCTCCAGACCGAGCTGGTCAGCCGCCGGTGCGGCGTGGTGATGATCTTCGAGGAGGTGGTCAAAGACGTCACCGAGCCCGCCCTGCCCTACGTGTGGCGGGCCGAGCTGGCCAACTCGCGCTTCGACCCCAAGCGCGACCCGGAGCAGACCTCGTGCGCCGGCAAGGGCATGACCGCCGAGGTGGCCCGGGCCACCGCCCTGGGCGAGGCCGTGGAGCGCTACTCGAGCGGCTGCTGGGAGCCGGGCGAGGTGGTGCACGCCGCCCGCCCGGAGCTCGCCGGACCTTCCCTCCATCCCCGGGACCTGGTCCTGTTCCGTCCCGACCAGTACGGCGGCCTGCCCTACGCGCCCTACGCCGACGACACGGTGATGGGATGGGTGCCGGCCCGGTCGCTGGCCAGCGGCGGCGAGGTGTTGGTCCCGGCCCTGGCCGTGTTCATGAGCTACCACGCCGTACACCGCGGCGAGTACCTGTGCCCCGTCACCTCCAACGGGCTGGCCGCCGGCCCCAACCCGGCTCGGTCCGTCCTCTCCGGCCTCCTCGAGGTGCTGGAGCGCGACGCCTTCCTCGTCACGTGGATGAACCGGCTGCCGGTCACGGCCGTCGACCCCGCCACCCATCCCGATCCCGACGTGGTCGGCCTGTGGCGGGGCTACGACCGCCGACGGGTCCGGCTGTCGCTCTTCCGCCTGCCCACCGACCACCCGGCGCACGTGTTCATGGCCCTGGCGGTGGACGAGGGGGACGACGGCCCGGCCGCCGTCATCGGCATGGGCGCCGACCTCGACCCGGCCCGGGCGGCGGCCAAGGCCGCCCTCGAGGTGGCCCAGATCCGCCCCGCGCTACGCATGAGCCTGCGCATCGACGAGACGAAGGCCCGGGTGGCGGCCCTGGTGGCCGACCCCCACCTGGTGGCCGACATCGACGACCACAACCTCCTCTACACCGATCGCCGGTCCCTCCCCCGGCTGTCGTTCCTGCTCGACCGCCCGCTGGAGCCGTTCGACTGGTCGGTGTGGGCCGGCGACCGGGCTCCCGGCGCCGGCCCGGCGCTGACCACGCTGGTGGACCACCTGGCCGGCGCGGGGACCGACGTCCTCACCTGCGACCTCACGCCTCCCGAGCTGGCCCGCCTCGGCCTCTACACGGCACGCGTCATTGTCCCCGGCTTCCAGCCGATCCACTTCGGGTGGACGGAGACCCGCCTGGCCGGCCACCGCCTGTTCGACGTGCCCTGTCGGCTGGGGTTCACCGACGCCCCCACCACCCCCGCCGACCTCAACGACGATCCCCACCCGCTGGCGTAGATGGCGACCCGGGCTTTTCGCGACGCCGACCCCATCGCCTGGGCGTTCCACCACAACACCGGCGTCGGCCCCTACACCTCGGCCCCCGAGCCGGTGTCGGAGGCCGCCCGCCCGCCCAAGGAGTACCTGCACGCGCCGCTGCTGCCCTTGCCGGCGGCAGCCCTGCCGGACGTCGCCCTGGCCGACGCCCTTGCCGCCCGCCTGTCGTGCCGGCGCTTCACGGCCGACGGCCTGGCCCCCGAGCAGCTGGCCGCCGTCCTGGGCGCCGGCTACGGCGTGGCCGGCCGGGTCCTGCTGGGGCGGGCCGAGCTGCTGGAGCGCCCGGTGCCCTCGGGGGGCGGCCTGTACCCGCTCGAGCTGTACGTGCTGGTGCGCGCCGTGCCCGGTCTCAGCCCCGGCGCCTACCACTACGCGCCCCAGCATCACGGGCTGGAGGACCTGGGCACCGGGCCGATCCCGCCGGCGGTGCTGTCGCGGCTCTTCCTGGGCCAGCCCTACCTGGCGGCGGCGGCCGCCATGGTGGTCATCACCGCCGTGCTGTCCCGGTCCCTCGACAAGTACGGGGACCGGGGCTACCGCTACGTGCTCTTCGAGGCCGGCCACGTGGCCCAGAACCTGAACCTGGCGGCCGCTGCCTGCGGGTTGGGGGCGTGCAACGCCGGCGGGTTCTTCGACGCCCACCTGGGCGACCTCCTCGGGCTCGACCCCGACCAGGAGGTGCCGCTCTACGGGGTGGCGGTGGGCCGTCCCGCCAGCGCCGACCGCACCGACGTGCGGTCGCCGCCCCAGTAGTCACCGGCTCCCATGTATCACGGGCCGCACCGGGCGCATCATCTGAGGAGGGCGACGAAGGGAGCCGCGGTGGGCGCCAGCGACCAGCACAACGTCACCATCCGCAACCTCACCGCCCGGCGGATCGAGATCGCCCGGGTCGACGGTGGGTCGTCCGGGCTCATCATCTCGCCCTTCGGCGACCGCACGGTGCCCGCCGGGGACGTCGAGCTCTACGACGTGGGACCGTGGAAGGCCCAGCGGCTGGTGGACGACGACCCGCCCCGGAGCACGGCGTCGGACGACGTGCGGCGCAACGGGGTCTACGCCAAGGCCAGCGGCTACTCGTTCCTGGCGGCCATGACCTTCGCCGCCGTCGGCGCCGTGCACCAGCGGATGGGGTGGCTGGTGGGCGTGGTGGCCGCCCTCGCCCTGACCGGCCTGCTCTCGTGGAGAACGCACTGGGACCCCGAGGCGTGGCGCAGCATGGCCCGGTCCTTCAACATCTTCCTGGGCATGCTGATGGCCTTCGGGGCCACCGCCGGTGCCATCTGGCTCAACTACCCCGACCCCCTGCGCCACCGCTCGGACGCCCCCGACGTGGTGCTCGCCCTCATCATCCTGTGGCTGTTCATGGCCATGGCATCGGTGCTGCCGGCCGCCCTATTCCTGTTCTTCCACCGCCAGAAGGTCCCCACGCTGCGGGCCAACTTCCTTCGCGACGTCGTCCGCCTGGACCCCAACGTACAGACCATCGAGGACGCCGAGAGCCGCTACGACGTCCTCATCCGCGACGTCTACGGATCCGGCGACAGTGGGGCGTCGGCCGGCCGGCGCCTTCCCATTCTGGCCGCCACCGGTGTCATCACCGGCTTGTGGATCTGGACCCTCGTCCCCGGGCTGAGCGACGCCACCACCATCCGCCAGGTCCTGCTGCCCGAACCGGACATCGTCACGTTCGCCTTCCTGGGCGCCTACGTCTTTGCCATCAACATGCTGTTCCGGCGCTACGCCCGGGCCGACCTCGGCCCCAAGGCCTACACCCACGTGATGGTGCGCATCTTCGCCGCCATCGCCACCGTGTGGGTGCTCAGCTTCGCCCCCTTCGCAACCACCGACGGCCGGCCCCGGTCACTCATGCTGCTGCTGGCCTTCTTCGTGGGCATCGTGCCGGAGACGGGCACCGCCATCGTCCAGGACCTCCTCCAGCAGTGGAAGCCGGTGGCCCGGGCCATCCCCTCGTTGGCCGAGGACCACCCCATCAGCCGCATCGAGGGGATCAGCCTCTACGACCGGGCCCAGTTCCTGGAGGTGGGCATCGAGAACGTCGAGAGCCTGGCCCACCACGACATCGTCGAGCTGATGCTGTGGACCCGCATCCCCACCGCCCGCCTGGTGGACTTCATGGACCAGGCCATCCTCTACCTCCACCTGCGGGGCCCGAGGTCGGCCGACGACACCGAGGGCAGGGCCGACAAGGCCGGGGCCCGCACCCTCCTCGTGCGCCACGGCATCCGCACCGCCACCGACCTCGAGCGGGCCTACGCCATGGCTGCCTCCCGCTCGAAGGGCGAGGCCGACGCGCTCCTCGGGCTGGTGGACTCCCCGGGCCTGGCCGTCCGCCGGCTCCGGGTCGTCATGGACGCCATGGAGGACGACGAGTGGATGGTGTACGTGCGCAACTGGCGGGATCAGACGTCGGTCGGCGAGCCGGTGGGGTCGGTCGAGGAGTTCGTGGCCCTCGCCGCCCGGGGCACCGGGCCCACATCGTCGACCGCACCGCCGAGCGCGGTGGACGGCGGGAACGTGGGCGTGGTGGACTCGTCGGCCCCTCATGCGCCGGTTCGGGCGCCGGTGCCTGCCGAGAGGCCCGGCTTCGCGGCGGCCGCCGCCCCCCCCACGGCCGCGGGGCCCACCGCCCCTCCCGGCCTGCGGTCAGTCGGCGACTGACGCCCCGCCGGCGGAGGCGGCGATCAGGAGCTCGGTGAACCAGGCGTCGACCTGGCAGTCCACCACCAGGTTGACCCGCGCCCCGGCGCCCCGGTTCGCCACCCGGTGGGGCAGGTTGAGGTCCAGGTACCAGCACTCCCCGGCCCGCATGGGCACCGGCGTGCCGGCCAGCACGAAGTGGACGTCCGGCCCCGTCGTCAGCGGCACGTGGAGCCGGACCTCGCCGTCCGCGAAGCCGAGGCGGTAGTCACGGTGCTCCTTGATGGTGGCCCCCGGCCCCAGGCGCAGGAGGCGGACGCTGAGGAGCGGGCAGCGGAACGCGGCCAGGGCGGCGGCGATGCGGGGGCACGCCCGCAGGGCGTCGGTGTCGGCCCATGCCGACGCGGTGGGATCGGGGTAGAGCGCGTTGGCGGCGCCGGCGCCGGCGGGGGCGCGCAGGGCCACGCCGCTCCAGTCGCCCTCGTAGCAAGCGGTGTTGAAGTGCGGCTCCCAGGCCCCTCGGGGAAGTGCCCGGGCCTCGGCGGCGAGCGCCTTGGCGTCGAAGCCCAGGGGCAGGAGAACCCGGTCGGCCACCGCTGGGCCGGCACCGGCCCGGGCGCCGGTGCCGGCGCCGGCGCTCATGGGCGTGACCCCCTCGCCACCTCCAGTGCCTCGTAGGGCGGGCGGAGCCACTGCTCGGCGGCGGCCACCGCTTGAGGGGTGGCCCGGTGTCGCTTGGTGGCGCCGTCGGGCTCGAAGGCCAACACCGGGTTCTTGGCGTCGCGCGTCGCCACCTCGGCCATGGCCCGGCGGTCGTCGGCGGTCACCCGGATGCCGAAGTGGGCGGCGATGCGGTCGTGGACGGCGTCGGGGAGCTGGCGGTAGTCCACGAGGAGAGCCTGGTCGTCGAGTCCGCCCAGGACGGCGTGGCAGATGCCGGCCAGGGCCCGGGCGCAATAGTCCTCGGGCGCCATGGTCATGGCCTCGCCGGGCGGGATGTCCAGCCCGTCCGCCGAGAGGGCCCCGGGCATCGTGTGGTAGCCCCGCTGAGCGAGCTGGGACACCAGCACCTCCAGTGGATCGCGGTAGAGGAACAGCCAGGGGACGCTTGGGAAGGCGGCCCGGACGAGGCCGAGCTGGAAGGCGGCCCAGGCGTCCAGCTTCACCACGTACTGCGTGTGGGTGCCGGTGCGCGACCGGCCCAGGGCGGCCACCATGGCCCGCAACCACGCCCGCCGGCGGTCGGGAGCCGGCGCTCGGACGTCGGCCGGCGGCCGCAGCACCGAGTCCAGGGGCCCCGCCTCCGAGATCACGAACGTCGACGGCAGGGCGGCCAGCATCTGGGAGACCAGGGTGGACCCGCAGCGGGACAGGTGGAAGATGAACCCCGACGGCTCGTCGGCAGTGGACGTGGCGTCGGCCGCCAGGTCGTCGAGCCGGGTGGACCGGCGGAACAGCAGCCGTGCCGGGTGGCGGAGGCACCGCTCGGCGGTCTGGGCGAAGAAGGGGTCGTCGAACCGCTCCCCGTCCGTCCGGCACCAGTCCACCGAGCCCTCGCCGTCGGCCCACGAGACCCGGACCGGCGTCCACCGAGGGAGCCTCGGGGCCGTCACACCCACCGGCTCAGCCACGCCCGCCGGGCGGAGACGAGGGCCGCCTCCACCTCGCCGGGCGTGATGACCAGGCCCCGCCCACCCGCCACCTCGACGACCAAGGCGACGAAGCCGGCCCGATCACCGGTGGCCAGCAGCCGATCATGAAGCTCGACGTCGTTGACCACCAGCTCCCGAAAGTGCTCCATCGGGCAGCCGGCCTTCGGCTGGACGAGGGGGCCGGCCACCACCGCCCGACGGTACCGCCCGGCCTCCCCGCCCGGCCAGGACGTCGCCGACGACGGTACGACGGGCCGGCTGCCATGGCGGGCCGGCGGGGGCCCCGGCTGATGGGCGGCACCGCTCTCCGGGGAACGTCCCGGCCGGGCCTGCGGTGGCGGGGCTCAGCGGCCTGGGCCGTCGTGCTCGAGGCGGGCCGCCGCGTCCCGGTAGCGGACGCCGGGGATGAAGTGGACGCCGTCGAAGGCACCGCTGGCGGCGAGGCCGTGAGCCAACTCGCAGGCGAGGTCCACGCCCGCTCGCGCGTCCTCGTCGACGGCTCGGATCCAGGCGGGCGGCACGGTGATCTCGGGGATGTCGGCCATGAGCTTGCAGGCCATCGCCGCACTGGGGAGGACCATGACGCCCGCGTAGACGGGGCCGTCGAAGTCGACGGTGTCCCGCCAGGCGACGAGGGCGTCCAGGTCGAACGACACCTGGACGAACAGGAAGTCGGCTTCTCGCTTCCAGGCGGGGAGGGGCCCCAGCCGGCTGGTGACTCCGGCGCGGAAGCCCCCGGCGCGCCCGTGGTGTTCCTGGCTGAACCGGCGCAGGACCTCGATCATCGAGCGCACGGTCAGCTGGCCGGTGCGGGCGCCGGACGCGGGAGCGTCGCCGTAGACGAAGAGGAACTCGTCCACGCCGTAGGCGGCGCCGGTGAGGAGGTCCCGCCGGAACCCGAGGGCATTGCGGTCACGGGCGTTCAGGCAGGCGATGGCCCGCCCGCCCATCCGATCCACCTCGTGGGCCACTGCGACGCTGGACACCGTGGCCCGGCCGACGTGGTTGTCGGGGATCAGGTAGGCAGAGGCCACCCTGCTCAACACGCCGATTTGATGGCGGACGTGCATGAGGTCGGGCTTGGTCGGCGGCTCGATCTCGCAGATCCACTCGAACGCCTGGCCAGCCACGTCCGCACCCTAGCCAGGAGGCCGTGGCGCCTCGAGGGGCCAACTCCCGGCGTCCATCCCGCGCCGACGCCGACGGACGGGGCCCGTGCGTCCCCCGACGCCCACCGCCCGCCTACTCCGCCAAGCCGAGCCCCTTCAGGAGGTCGATGACGAGCGTGTTGCGGGGGTCGACGATCCCCAATGCCGTCTGGTGATCCGTGTTCCTGGCGTTGGGGTCGGCCCCGGCGGCCAGCAGGACCTGGACACACGTCTTGCCGTCGTCGAGGTCCAGGGCATCGTCCACGTACCTCACCAGGGCGAAAAGGGCCGTCTCCCCCCGGTCGTCACGGAGGTTGACGTCGGCGCCGTTGTCCAACAGTGCGGTGAGGACCGCCGGTCGGACCGAGGACGACAGGTCCCCCTTCGCCGCCCACATCAGGGCCGTCCTGCCGAACCGGTCCTTGGCGTTCGGGTCGGCGCTGGCCGCGACCAACGGCTGGATGACGCCGACGGGGACCCCGCCCCGGTGGAACTGGAGGTCCACCACCCACATCAGCACCGTCTTCTTGTCGCGGTCGGCGATCGTGGGATCGGCGTGATGTTCCAGCAGGATCGGAACCGTGTCCACGGCCCTGCCGCTGGCCGCCAGGATGAGGGCGGTCTCGCCGAGGGAGGCGGACAGGTTCACGGCGGCTCCCCCGTCGAGAAGCGCACGCATGACGTCGACCGCGCCCCTCATGGACGCCTCCATCAACGGGGTCCGGCCGGCGGCGTCCGTGGTGTCGACGTGGGCGCCCGCCTCCAGCAGCAGCTTCACGACGTCCAGGTGCCCGTTGATGCTGGCCTGCATGAGCGGCGACCGGCCGTTGAAGTCCGCCGCCTCGATGTTCGCCCCTGCCTCCAGGGCCTGACGCACGGCCGCGCTGTCGCCCCTGCTCGAGGCCGACTGCAGCTCATCGTCGGGGCTCGTCCCCGGGCTCATGGCGCTCCTTTCGTCCCGCCGCCGCCGTCTCGACCGCATCCTACGGTGGCGGCACCGGGGGCGGACGGGGTGTCGCTCCGGGTGCTCCGGACGGCTCGGCCGCAGGTCGGCCGAGCCGGTACATCGATGTCGGCCACGGATTGGGACCGGGCGGGCGCAGGGCCGGCGCCCTACAACGTCCCCAGGCACTGGCCGGAACGGGACGCCGCGGTGTTGTGCTGCAGCAGCCGAGCGGGCGTCGGGGGAGGGGTGTTGCCCATGCACCCCAGGTCCCCGGAGATGGTGTTCGCCGCCCAGCCGGGCTCAGTGCACGGCGCCCATGCCGAGGATGCGTTGGCGGGGGTGGCTGGCCACCGCCTCGGGCGTGGACAGGAGCGACAGCCGGGGGATGGGGGCGGTCGGCGCCAGCGACGCGATCTCAGCCACGCTGCGGCGCTCGGGGCGGATGGACTTCATGAACCCGGCGGTCGGGATGGGGCACCCGGCGTTGATCCAGTCGATGGCGATGGAGCGCCACGTCTTGTGCGACGTGCCGGGGGCGGCGTCGGCCAGGGCCTGGGCCATGGGGTGGCTGCCGCTCAGCAGCTCGGTGACGAAGCGGCTGGAGCCGGCGTCGCCCTTCACGACCCAGCCGTTGTCCTCGTTGGCCAGGGCGGCCAGGAAGGCGGGCGTCGGGGCGTCGAACCACTGGGCCACCGCCAGCGTGGTGGTCTTGGTGGGGTCCGAGGGGTCGGGGCCGGTGAGCTGGTTGGCCATGTGCCCGCCCACGCCCACCTGGCGGGCCCGCATGGTGTCGACCAGGCGCACCATGAGGGCGGCCGCCGCGTCGGTGCCGGTGCCGCCGGGCGGCGGTGGCGTGGGCGCCGGCTGGTTGTCGGCCAGGGACCGGATCCAGTCCGACCAGAGCCGCAGCTCGTCGGGGGTGAAGACCTTGTACATGGGGCCGGTGAAGCCGGTCAGGCGGAAGAACGGGCTGCCGTCGGGGTCACCGGGAACGAGCAGGCCGGCGTCGAGCAGGCCCTGGAGCAGGTCGTAGGGGCTGTCGAACAGGTCGTTGATGAGGTTGGTGCCCAGGCGCTTGAGGCCGTGGTTGAGGCTGGCATAGGGGGCCTTGCGGACCACCATGGCCACCACCCGGTCGGTGAGCGACGGGGGGTTGGGGTTGGAGAGGGACCGGTACAGGTCTTCGCCGAAGGTACCGGTGGTGCGGAAGGCCACGTAGCCGGTCCAGATGCGGTCCCAGTGCTCCTGGACGGCGGCCTCGCCGCTCTCGGCCCGCACCTGGTCCAGGTAGAGCTGCACGGCTCGCTTGGCCATGGCCCCGTGGCCGTCGGCGGCGTTGTCTATGCCGACGTGCAGCCGGTAGAACTGGCTGTTGATGCCGTAGGCCTCCATGAGCTTGACCGTCTTCTGGAGGTCGAGCACCTCCCATTCGAGGAACAGCGTCATGCCCAGGATCTCGGGGAAGTAGTTGTCGGTGAACTGGGAGATCGTCAGCTCGAGCAGCGGCAGGGTGAACGCCGAGTCGAGGAGGAGGGAGTTGTCGGCGTAGGCCTGGCTGGCGATGTCCTCGGAGTAGATGCCCACGCTGTGCATCAGGTCGGTGTACACGTTGGCGTGGTTGAGCTGGGGGTCGCCGTTGCCCGACTCGTCGGTCCAGATGCTGAACAGGTACGAGCGCACCTCGTCCATGGGCCCCGCCGGCGCCACGCTGCGCAGCCACGCCCCGTCCACCTGGTTGAACACCGACGTCTGGCGGATCAGCTCCACGACCTTCTCCCGGCTGGAGAACACCGGGTCGTTGGCCGGCTCGTAGGTGGCCGCCTCGTCCACCAGGTTGTCGTAGATCTTGTCCAGTCGGGCGTCGAGACCCCGCTGGGTGTAGGGGAACGAGCGCAAGTCGTCGTCCAGGGCCAGGTAGCCCTGCAGGGCGCGGGCGGAGGCCAGGAAGCCCTCGGCCAGGGACTTGGCCATGGGCAGGAAGTCGGGGTACGCGTCCAGGTTGAGCATGATGCGGAAGTACTGGCGGTCGGGGAGCCCGGCATAGGGCGACCGCTCGGTCTCCACGTAGGCGGTGCTGCCGTCGGGCGCGCTCCTGGGCACCACGAAGCCCATGCGGTCCCACTGGTAGACCATGTCGTTGTCGCCGGCGGTGTAAGCCTCCTCCACCCGCTGGCGGGCCTCGCCCTGGTAGTAGATCGACGCGCCCAGCCCCCGGGCCCATTTCTCCCGGTTGAAGACCAGCTCGTTGAGCCCCACGGTGGATCCGTCGGGGCCCGTCCCGTAGGACTCCAGCACGGCGGCGAACTCGGCATCGGTCACCACGTCGTCGGGGCGCTGGGCCGGCCACCAGAACGTCTGGCACTCGTAGAAATCGGCCTGCCAGGGCAGGGCCATGCGCTTGCCCAGGTCGCCCGGCTCCAGGTCGGGCCGCAGCCGGTAGGCGCCGGCGTAGAAGCTCGCGTCGCGCGACACGTAGGTCATCTCGATCCCGGGGAAGAACGGCCCGCCCACGCAGTGCTCGAGGGCGGCCCGGTCGAGGGCGGCGGGACGCTCGGCTACGGGGATGTCCCGCCAGGCCACGGGGACCGGCGGCGAACCCGCCCAGTCGGGCTCGAAGTCGCCCGCCGCCCACCGGCCGAGGATCTCGTACTGGTGGGGGAGCACGGTGAACCACGTCTCCGCCTGCCCGACGGTGGCGAACCCGCCGTCGCCCGACAGGATGGGCATGTAGAAGAAGTTGGCCTGGCCGGCGGCGGTGGGGGCGTCGGGGGGCGAAGGGTTGCGCAGGCGGCTGTACACCGCCTGGCGGGCAGGGGCGGCCTTGGCCGAGTTGTCGGCCAGCACGGCCAGGCGGGCGGGGTCGAGGAAGTCACCGGCCCGCCCCTGGGCGTAGGGGCTGTCGGGCCCGGGCCGGGGGCCGGCCCGGTGGCCCCGGAAGGCGGTGGCGTTCACCCACGAGTAGCCGGCGGCGGCGGCCAGGATGGGGAACACGTCGGCCGCGAAGGACACCTTCTCGGGCGACGTGGCCCAGCCCTGGCCGACCGCCACCGACGTGGCCACGTCGTAGAGGGACACCACGCTGCCCACCGCGGGGGCGAAGTCGGGCGGGGCCACGATCACCCACGACGACGACCGCACGGGCACCGACGAGCCGCCGTGGAGCACGACGGTGGCCGTGACCGGGCCGTCGGAGGTGTCGTCGTACCAGCCGTCGTTGTTGGCGTAGTGGACGATCGGGTTGTCGGGGGTCACCGATCCGGAGGTGCCGAAGCCGCCGAGCACCAGGAGGCGGCCGGCCTCGTCGGTGCGCACCTCGCCCAGGGGGACGGGGACGCCGTAGCAGGTGCCGCCCTCGAAGCGGTAGCCGTCGCCCGACTGGCTGGGCCCGGAGACGGACCGGGGGCCGGGGTCGACCACGAGCGACTGGCGGTCGGCGACGTCGGCGTTGCGCAGGGGCAGCGGCTGGCCGCTCTGGTTGGCCTGCTGCTCGGCCGCGTACCCGTTGAACTGGAACCACGACGCCTTCTTGTTGGCCAGGTGCACGGTCCAGGTGATCTCCGCCTCGCTCGAGGTGAGCTCGCCCACCACCCGGTCGTGGCTGTCGTAGGCGAAGATCCGGAACCGGGCGGCCTGGCGCTTGACCCGGCCGGCGGCGTCCTTGAACGCCCCTCCCGGGTCGGACGCCGTCGCCGGGGCCTCAGGCCCGACGAAGAAGGCGTCGGGGCTGCTGCCCAGGCGGGCGATCCCGATGCCGGGGGAGATGGCGCAGTAGGCGATCTTCGGGGGGGGCATGGCGTTCCTCCTGCACCAGGTCGTCGGGGACAGCGGTGGCGGGGGCCAGCCGGGAATGGCGGCGCCGCCAGAACGGGGCGGCCGGCCAGCGCTGCTCGAGCGCGTAGTAGCCGGTCCGCGATGCCAGGTAGCGGGCGTAGCCGGTGACGGCGGTGGCCGCGTAGGCGGGGATGGCGCCGGCGTCGCCGGCGAGGGTGGCCGTGAGGGCGGTGGCCGCCGCCCGTCCCGAGGCCAGGGCGGTGGCGATCCCCGACGACGACAGCGGGTCCATCGTGGCGGCGGCGTCACCCACCGCCATCCAGCCGTCGCCCGCCGGAGGGAACAGCGCCGAGCTGCCGGCGGCCACCACCCGGACCGCCGCGACGACGTCGGGGGCGGCCCCGCCGAGCCGCGGGGCCGTCCGGGGGGCGTGAGCCAGCCCCGCCGCCCACGCCTGGGCGGGGTACACGGGCCGGGCGGGGAGGAGGTCGGCGTCGGTCATCCAGGCGGCCACCACCGCCCCGCCGGGCACGACCGCCGTGTACCACCAGCCGTCCTCCACCGCCTCCACGAAGGTGCGGGGGTCGCCGGCGTCGGCGCCCGAGGGCCCGGGGCGGACCACGGCCACCACGCCGACCAGGCGGTCCACCACCCGGCGGCGGGCGCCGCACGCCCGCCCCGCCCAGCTCGACCGCCCGGTGGCGTCCACCACGAAGGGAGCCGCCAACTCCGAGGGGTGGGCGCCGTCCACCGCCAGCCGCCACCCGCCCTCGGGGAGGCGGGCCAGGCGGACGGGCCGGCCGGAGACCTGCCGGGCGCCGGCCCGGGTGGCGGCGGCGGCCAGCATGGCGTCGAACCGGCCTCGGTCCAGGTGCCACCCCGGCCCGTAGGGGTCGAACAGGAAGTCCCGCTCGGCCGCCTCCCCGTCGCCCCAGGCCGACACGGTGCCCGCCACCGGCAGGTGGCCGTCGGCCACGAAGTCGTCCCAGGTCCCCAGGCCCTCCAACAGGGGCCGGATCCTCGGCGGGACGGTCTCACCCACCCGCCACGCCGGAGCGGCCGTGGGCCCGACGACGGCCACCTCCACGCCGGCGCGGGCCAGGGCGATGGCGGCGGCACATCCTGCGACCCCGCCCCCCACCACGATGACCTCGGCGTCTCGGGCCATCCCCACTGCCGTGATGGTAACCCCCGAGATGCCCGAAACAGAAGGGTGGGAGCCGTGATACCAGGCCCCGTGGCCGCGCATCCGGGAACGCCGGTGGGGCCGGTTACCATCCCGCCATGGAGCTGACCCCCTCCGGGCTGCTGGCCTGGTCGCGCGCCCCCGAGGGCAAGAAGTTCGTCCGCTACAGCATGGTCTCGGTGGTCTCGGTGATCGTCTACGAGGTCCTGCTGTTCGTGACCCTCGGCCTCATGCACTGGGGCGCCCGCAACGCCAACGTGTTCTCGGTGGCGGTGTCGGCCATCCCCTCCTACTACCTCAACCGGGTGTGGGCCTGGGGCAAGAGCGGCAAGTCCCATTTCATGAAGGAGGTCGTGCCCTTCTGGGCCATGGCCCTGCTCGGGCTGGTGTTCTCGACCTGGGCCGCCGACTTCGCCAAGACGACGGCCGACGGCATCACCAGCGTCCACCTGGTGCGCACCCTCATCGTGATGTTCGCCGGGCTGGCCGCCTTCGGGATCCTCTGGATCGCCAAGTTCGTGGTCCTGAACAAGGTCCTGTTCGCCCACAAGCCGGAGGCCCTGCCCCCCGCCCTCGACGGCCGCACCGGTTTGCCCACGTGAGCGGCGGCGGCCAACCCCCTCGCCTCGACCCGGCCGGGGCATTCGCCCGGGCGGCGGCGGCGGTGGGCCCCCTGGACCGGGCGGCGGCCGCCGAGGCGGTGGCTCATTCCCAGCGCCTGACCAAGCCCCGGGGCGCCCTGGGCCGGCTGGAGGACGTGGGGGTGCACCTGGCCGCCATCGCCGCCGCCTGCCCGCCCCCGGCCGCCGAGCCGGCCACGGTGGCGGTGTTCGCGGCCGACCACGGCGTGGTGGCCGAGGGCGTCACGCAGTGGCCGCAGGAGGTCACCGCCCAGATGGTGGCCACCTTCTGCGCCGGCGGGGCGGCGGTCAACGTGCTGGCCCGCCAGGTGCGGGCGACGGTGGTGGTGGTGGACGTGGGCGTGGCCCGGCCCCTCGACCCGGCGCCGGGCCTGGTGGACCGCAAGGTGCGCCTGGGCACCGCCAACCTGGTCAGGGAGCCGGCGATGACCGTGGAGGACGCGGGCCGGGCCCTGGACGTCGGCGCCGCCACCGCCGCCGACGCGGTGGCGACCGGCGCCCGTTGCCTGCTCACCGGCGACATGGGCATCGGCAACACCACCCCGTCGGCCGCCCTGGTGGCGGCCTGGACGGGCCGCCCGCCGGAGGAGGTGACCGGGCGGGGGACCGGCATCGACGACGCCACCTGGGAGCGCAAGGTGGCGGCGGTGACGGTGGCCCTGGGCCGGGCCGAGGCCGACGGCTCCCTGGCCGGCGGGCCCCTGGCCGTGCTGGCGTCGCTCGGCGGCCTGGAGATCGCCGCCCTGGCCGGCTTCGTGGTGGGCGCCGCCGCCGCCCGGGTGCCGGTGGTGGTGGACGGCGTGATCGCCCTGGCCGGCGTCCTGGCCGCCGCCGCCCTCGTCCCCGGGGCGGTGGACTTCTGCCTGGCCGGCCACCGCTCGACCGAGCCGGGGGCCAGCGCCGCCCTGGAGCACCTCGGCCTCGATCCCCTGCTGGACCTGGGCCTGCGCCTGGGCGAGGGCACGGGCGCGTGCCTGGCCCTGCCCCTGGTGCAGGCGTCGGCCCGGGTGCTGGCGGAGATGGCCACCTTCGACTCCGCCGGCGTCACCGACAAGGGGTGAGCGTCGCCCGGCCGGGCGCGCCGGCGGCGGCCATGGACGGCCGGCTCCTGGCCGCCGCCCGCCGGGCCAAGGGGTTCCTGCCCGAGGACGAGGCGGCCGCCCTGCACCGGGCGGCCCTGGCGGGAGCCTGCATCGGCCCGCTACTGGAGATCGGCTCCTACTGCGGGATGTCGGCGGTGTGGCTCGGTGCCGCCGCCCGGGCCGTGGGCACGGTGTGCTTCACGGTGGACCACCACCGGGGGTCGGAGGAGCTTCAGCCGGGGTGGGAGCACCACGACCCCGAGGTGGTGGACCCCGCCGCCGGCCGCATCGACACGCTGCCCTTCCTCCGGCGCACGGTGGTGATGGCCGGCCTGGAGGCCACGGTGATCCTGGTGGTCGGGGAGTCGGCCACCGTGGCGGCCCACTGGCGCACGCCCCTCGGGCTGGTGTTCCTCGACGGCGGCCACGGCGCCGGCCCGGCCCACGCCGACTACGACGGCTGGTCGCCCCACGTCGCTCCCGGCGGCCTGCTGGCCATCCACGACGTGTTCCCCGACCCCCCCGACGGGGGCCGCCCGCCGTGGGAGGTGTACCGCCGGGCGCTGGCGTCGGGCGCCTTCGTCGAGGAACCGGAGCGGGGGTGCGGGTCGTTGCGGGTGCTGCGCCGGGCCGCCGGCGGGCGGCCGCCGGGCGACGGCGGAGGAGGCCCGACCTGACCGGTCACCAGGTCGGCCCCTACCATCGCCCCGACGTGGTCCTCCACTCCACCGCCCCGGACGGCGCCCGCCCCGCTGTCGCCTCGTGCGCCCCGTGCGCCGGGGGCGGGCGGTGGCGGTGGCGGTGGCGGGCCACCGCAGTCGCCATCGCCGTGGTGGCCGCCGTCGCCACCGCCTGCGGCTCGGGGTCGGGCTCCGGCTCGGGGTCGGCCAAGGGCGACCTGGCGGTGGAGATCGCCAGCTACGACCTGGCCCAGGGGCCGCCCGACCGCTTCATCGCCGGCCTCCTGACCAACGACCAGCACCTCATCGGGTTCGGGTCGGTGCAGATGCAGTTCTCGTTCCTGGGCGCCAAGCAGGCGGGGGTGTCCAAGGCCGTCGGCTCGCCGGTGACCGCCACCTTCCTCACCGTGCCGGGGGCGGACGTGCCGTCACCCCTGCCGACCGGCGCCGAGATCGTCCAGGGCGCCCAGCGGGGCGTGTACGCCGCCCGGTTCGGGTTCGACCAGGCCGGCTTCTGGCAGGTGGAGGTGACGGCTCAGATCGGCGGCACCGCCCGCCGGGGCACCGGTGCCTTCCAGGTGGGCCGGACCCACCAGGTCCCGGCGGTGGGGGACCCCGCCCTGCCCTCCGACAACCTCACCGTGTCGTCGACCGACGCCCCCAAGGCGGCGGTGGACTCCCGGGCCGGGAGCAGCGGCGACGTGCCCGATCCCGAGCTGCACTCCACGACCATCGCCGCCGCCCTGGCCGCCCACCGCCCGGCGGTGGTCGTCTTCGCCACCCCGGTGTTCTGCATCAGCCGCTTCTGCGGGCCCATCACCGACATGGTGGACGACCTGTCCAAGACCTACGCCGACCGGGCCAGCTTCGTCCACGTGGAGATCTGGCGGGACTTCCAGAACAACACCCTCAACAAGGCGGCCGCCGACTGGCTGTACCGCAACAACGACCTCAACGAGCCGTGGGTGTTCGTGATCGGGGCCGACGGCCGCATCGCCGCCCGCTTCGACAACGTGACCACCCGGGCCGAGGTGGAGCCCCTGCTCCAGGCCCTGCCCGTCATCGGCCCCGCGACCTGAGGGCCTGGCCGCCGGGACCGCCGTACGCGCCTGGTGGTCCGTGGCGCGGTCGCGCGCACGGGGAACAGCTGACCGGCGCCCCTCGGCGCCGCTCGACGGCCGTCCGCCCGGTCGGCCGGCAGCCCTCAGACGGCGGTGATGGGGGCCTGGGGCGCCGGTCGGCGAGGGCCGCCGCGGGTGGCGCGGCCAACGGTGCCGGTGCCGCCATCCCCGCCTGCCTCCAGCGGGCGGCCGTCCAGGCGGCCCTGGGCCCACCGCCGCAGCGGCTCACCCTCGGGCAGTGCGGCCACCACCGCCGCCAGGTCGGCCCGGCCTCCGTCCGCGTCACCCGAGGCCAGGCGGGCCACCGCCCGGCCGTAGCGCACCCGGGGGTCGTCGGCCAGGGCCGGGCCCACGTGGGCGAAGGCGGCCAGGGCCAGCTCGGCCCGCTCCATCTGGGCCAGGGCCAGTCCCTGGTTGGCCCACAGCTCCTGGCGGTAGCCGTCGGCCCGCTCGTCGGCCAGGCCGGCGCGAGTGGCCAGCACGGCCTCGTTCCACTGGCGCCGGAACATGGCCAGGCGCGCCCGCGCCAGGTGCAGGCGGGCGGGCTCGTCGGCGGCGGCCACGCCCTCGTCGAGGGCGGCGGCGGCCAGCTTGAGGTCGCCGTGACCGGCGAACAGGTTGGCCAGGTCGATCCGGGGGGCGATGTCGGCCGGCGCCCCCTGCACGGCGGCGGTGAGCTCGGCCAGGCGGTCCTCCTCCGCCCAGGTGACCGCGAAGAGCGTATGGCGCAGGCCGTCCTGCCACCAGCGCCACATGGCCACCAGCAGGGCGGCGTGCACGGCCAGGGTGGCCCAGCTGAGGAACGGGTTGGCCCCGAAGTCGTAGATCAGGAGCCAGTCGCCGAAGCGGGCCGACTCGGACAGCAGCGGGTACCCGACGAGGGCGAAGACGAACTCGAACAGCCCGCCCAGGATGAGGACGTAGCGGAGGGGGCGGCGGATGCGGGTCCCCAACCCGCCGGCCACCACCATGGTGCCGCCCACCACCGCGCTGACGACGTTGCCGGCCACGGCGACGAACCAGACGGCGGCGGTTGAGGCCACGCCGGCGAAGCCGACCGAGCCCTCGAACAGGCCGTAGTGGAAGCTGGTGACCCGGCCGCCCACCGCCAGGGTGGCGGCCATGTGGCCCAGCTCGTGGAGGAGCACGACCACCGGGGGCACGATGAACACCGACACCTGCATGGCCACCCGCCGGTCGGCGGGGGTGAACTCGTCGTCCAGGAACGACCGCCAGCCCTTGACCAGTCCGGCCACCGCCAGCACCGCGCCGATCCCGAGGATGAGGTCCATGCCTCCGGTGCCGGCGAGCGGGCTCACGACCGGATGCTAGGTGGCTGGTGTCGGGCCGGTTCCTGTGAGCCGGCCGAGGAGGCGCGGGCCGGCCCGAGGCTCTACGATGCCCGGCCAGCAGCGAAGAGGGGGAGCGAGCGACGGCGCGCCACGACGTGGTCATCGTCGGCATGGGTTCCGGGGGGATGGTAGCGGCCGAGTTCGCTGCCTCCCTCGGGCTGCGGGTGGCCGTCGTCGAGCGGGGCCGGGTCGGGGGCGACTGCCTGTGGACCGGGTGCGTCCCCAGCAAGGCCCTCCTGGCGTCGGCCAAGGCGGCCCACACCATGCGGGTGGCCGACCGCTACGGGCTTCCGTCGGTGGAGCCCGAGATCGACACGTCGCTGGTGTGGAAGCGCATCCGGGCCGTCCAGCAGGAGGTGGCCGCCACCGACGACAACCCCGACCGTTACCGGGCGCTGGGCGTGGAGCTGGTGGCGGGGACGGCCCGGCTCACCGGCCCCAACACGGTGACGGTCACGGGTGAGGACGGTGCCTCCCGGGAGATCGAGACCCGGTTCGTGCTCTTGTGCACGGGCAGCCGCCCGGCGGTCCCGCCGATCGAGGGGCTGGCCGAGGCCGGCTACCTCACCAGCGAGACGGTGTTCGAGCTGGAGCGGGCGCCCCGCAGCGTGGTGATGATCGGCGGCGGCCCGATCGCCATCGAGATGGCCCAGGGGTTCTCCCGCCTCGGCATCTCGGTGACGGTGCTCCAGAAGGGTCCCGGCATCCTGCCCCGGGACGAGCCCGACCTGGTGGCCGTTCTCACCCGGCTGCTGGGGGAGGACGGCGTGGACCTGCGGGTGAACGTCGAGACCACCAGGGTGGGTGTGGAGGGCAGGACGAAGGTGGTGCACGGGGCCGAGGCGGGCCAGCCCGGCCGGTGGGAGGCCGAGGAGCTGCTGGTGGCGGTGGGCCGCCGCCCCAACGCCGAGGGGCTCGGCCTGGAGGAGGTCGGGGTGGAGGTCGGGCCGAAGGGGGTGGTGGTGGACGGCCGCATGCGCACCTCGGTGCCGTCGGTGTACGCCGCCGGCGACCTGGCCGGGCGCTTCCTCTTCACCCACTCGGCCGCCTACGAGGGCGTGCGGGCCATCCGTGACATGTTCTTCCCGGGCAAGGGCACGGTCACCGACTTCGTGCCGTGGTGCACGTTCACCGACCCGGAGCTGGCCCACGCGGGGATGACGGTGGCGGAGGCCAAGGCCAGGTGGGGCGACGACGTGGACGTCTGGCAGATGGAGCTGGCCCACTCGGACCGGGCCCGGGCCGACGCCGCCAGCGACGGCGCCATCGTGGTCGTCACCCACGGCAAGTCGGTCGTCGGTGCCCACATCCTGGCCCCGTCGGCGGGCGAGATGATCCACGAGCTGGCCCTGGCCATCAACCGGGGCCTGGGCTTCAGCGACATGGCGTCGCTCATCCACGTGTACCCCACGCTGTCGACCAGCATCGGCCAGCTGGCCGCCGAAGCCGCCTTCGAGGGCGCCAGGCGGCTCCGCTGGCTGGTGCGCCGGGAGAAGTAGCGGGGAGAAGTCGCAGCTGGAGTGGTAGAGGGGTCGGGCGGGAGCCGCCCGCCGCTTCGAGTCCTCCCCTTCGAGTCGACCGTCCCCTCGGGGCGGCGGGCATGGCCGCGAACCTCAGCCGCTGCCGCCCTTGCCCTTCTTCGTCTTGCCCCGGGCCGGAGTGGTGGCCGCCGTTCCTGAGCCTGCGCCTGTGCCGGTGGTGCCGCCGGTGAGGGCGCTGAGCACCGACGTGTCCACGCCGGGGACGGCGGCCAGGAGCTCCACGACGGTGGTGGCCGTCCCGGCGGTGAGCTGTCCGGCCCGGGCCCAGCCCACGGTGGTGGCCAGCACGGCGGTGGCGTCCGAGCCACCGCCGCCGGCCTGGACCTGGTCGGCCACCGACCGGAGACGGGAGGCCAACTGGGAGGCCAGCGGCCCGTCGGCCGGCCCCAGGTGGTCGGCCTCGTCCCGCAACCGCGAGGCCAGGGCGGCAGCCGGGCCGTCGGTGGCCCCGGTGCTGGCACTGGTGGGCGCCTGGCCGGCGGGCGTGGCCGGGGCCCCGGCGGTGGGAGCCGGGTGGCCACCGGAGCCGGCCCGGGCGAGGAGGATCAGCACCAGGACGACCAGCGCCGCCCCGACGGCCCACACCAGCCCCCGCCGCAGGCCGTCGGGCCGCCGGCCGGGTGACCGCCGGCCGGTGACGACGGCCGACCCGGCGGCCCGGTCACCGCCGGGCCACCCGGCACCGGCCCCGTCGGCCCCGGCGCCCAGGTCGGCGGCCGCCAGCTCGGCGTCCCCCAACGCCAGGGTGGCGTCAGGGGGGGCCACGGCCACGGTGGGGGCGGTCGCCGCCCGCCCGCCCAGGGCGGCGGCCATCTCGTCGGCGGACGTGAAGCGGTCGGCGGGATCCTGGGCCATGGCCCGCTCCACGGCGGCCACCAGCCCCGGGTCGAGGTCGGGACGGAGGGCGGACAGCGGCGGGTGGCTGCCGCCGGCCACCGCCCGGGCGGTGGCCAGGGGCGTATCGCCGGAGAACGGCTTGGCGCCGGCCAGCGCCTCGTAGAGGACGACGCCGAGGGACCACAGGTCGGACGCCGGGGTGGCGGGTGCGCCCTCGATGCGCTCTGGGGCCAGGTAGGCAGGCGTGCCGAGGAGCTGGCCGGTGGTGGTGAGGTCGGCGCCCCCCGCCTCGAGGCTCTTGGCGATGCCGAAGTCGGCCACCTTGGCCCGGCCGTCGGAGGCGAGGAGGATGTTGGCCGGCTTGACGTCGCGGTGGACGAGGCCGACGGCGTGGGCCGCGCCCAGGGCCGCCAGCACCTCCTCCGCCAAGCCTCGTACCCACGCCGGATCGGCCCGTCCGGCGCCCAGGCGGTCGGCCAGTGTCTCGCCGGGCAGGCGTTCCATGACGATGAAGGGCACGCCGTCGTGCTCGCCGGTGTCGAAGACGGCCACCGCGTTGGGGTGCGACAGCGACGCCGCCGCCCGCGCCTCGGCCTCGAAGCGGGTGCGCAGGTCGGGTCGGGCGGCCATGGCCGGGCTGAGCAGCTTGATCGCCACCGGGCGGGCCAGCCGGCGGTCGGTACCGGCGTACACCTCGGCCATGCCGCCCCGGCCCAGGAGGTCGGCCACCTCGTAGCGATCGGCGATCAGCCGCCCCGGCCCTGCCGGTCGTGGCCCGCCGGACGCCGGCGCCGTTGGACCCGGCATCGTCTGCACCCTACCGGCGTACCCGCCCGCCGACCGCGGCGAACCCGGGCACGGGTGGCCGGCGGCCGGCGGCCGGGCCGGCCGGCCCGGTCCAGGCCCTAGGCCAGGGTGAGGCTCTCCTCGCCACCGTCCACCGTGTCGGCGGAGGCCACCGTCGTCCCTGCCTCTTCAGCCACCGCCCCGTCGGCCACCGCCCCGTCCACCTCGGCCCCTTCGCCCACGGCCTCATCGGCCTCCGCTGCCTCGGCCTCGGCCTCTTCGGTGGCGCGGGCGGGCAGGGCGACGGCGGCCACCGCCGCGCCGACCAGGGCGATGCCCGCGGCCACCAGGGTGGCGCTCCCGGCGGCGTGGAGGAAGGAGACCTTGGCCGCGGTGACCAGGCCGTCTCCCGTGGTCCCCGGCATGGCGTGGCCGACGGCGATGGCGGCCCCGAGGCTGCGGGTGGCGGCCGACGCCATCCCCGAGGGGAGGCCGGCCACCGCCGAGTGGAGGCCGCTGGCGTAGGACGTGGCGGCCACGCTCCCGAGCACCGCCACCCCGAGGGCGCCGCCCAGCTCCCGGGTGGTGTCGTTGACGGCCGAGCCCACGCCCGCGTGCCGGGGCGGGAGGGCGCCCATGATGGACTCGGTGGCAGGAGCCATGGCCACGCCCATCCCGAGGGCCACCACCACGCTGGCCACCAGCAGGTACGGGAAGCCGGTGTGGATGTCGGACCGGGAGACCATGGCCAGGCCGACGGCCATGACCGTCATCCCGCCGGCCACCACGATCTTGGTGCCCACCCGCTCCGCCAGCTGGGCCGCGAACGATGCGGTGACCCCGATGGCGATGGCAAAGGGCAGCACCCGGACGCCGGCCTGGAGGGTGTTGTACCCGAACACGAACTGGAGGTGCTGGGTGAAGAGGAACGTCCAGCCCAACAGGGCGAAGAAGATCAGCGTGATGCTGAGGCTGGCGGCCGAGAACCGGGGGTTGCGGAAGAAGCGCAGGTCCACCATGGGGTTGGCGTTGCGCACCTCCCACGCTCCGAACACAGCCAGCACGGCCAGCCCGGCCGCCCCCACCCCGAGGGTGGAGGCACTGCCCCATCCCTTGTTGGGAGCCTCGATGACGGCGTAGACCACCGCCACCAGCCCGGCCACCGAGAGGACGGCGCCGGCGGCGTCCAGGCGGCCGCCGCGGTTGGCGGGGAACGACGGCACCAGGGAGCGGCCGGCGCTGAGGGCCACGGCCACGATCGGGATGTTGACCACGAAGATGGAGCTCCAGCTGTAGTGCTCCAGCAGCCAGCCGCCGGCGGTGGGGCCGATGGCGATGCCCAGGCCGGCCACCGCCCCCCACATGGCGATGGCCCGGGCCCGCTCGCTCGGGTCGGTGAACACGTTGGTGAGGATGGACAGGGTGGCGGGCATGACCATGGCCGCCCCCAGGCCCATGATCGTGCGGCTGGCGATGAGCTGGGCGGCCGACCCCGACAGGGCGGCCAGCGCCGACCCGACGCCGAACACCACCAGGCCCCCGGCCAGCGCCCGGTGGCGCCCCACCCGGTCGCCCAGGCTGCCCATGCTCAGGAGCATCCCGGCCAGCACGAGGGTGTAGGCGTCCACGATCCACTGGAGCTGGGTGGTGGTGGCGTGCAGCTCCCGCACCAGGGTCGGGAGGGCCACGTTCACGATGGTGTTGTCCACCACGATGATGAGGAGGCTCAGGGAAAGGACGGCCAGCGTCCACCAGCGCCGCCGGTGGATCGTCTCGGGGTCGGAGATCATCGCACCACCTTCAGGTGTCCGGGTTGACAGGTGGAGTCAAACACGCCTACCTCGACATGTCAACTGCGACATGTCATACTCTGGTGAAGGAGGCGTGGACGATGTCGCTTCGACTTGCCCTTGTCGGGCTGCTGGCCGAGGAGCCCATGAGCGGGTACGACCTGACCAAGCGGTTCGAGCTGACGCTGGCCAACACCTGGAGCGCCCAGCACAGCCAGATCTATCCCGAGCTGCGCAAGCTGGTGGACGAGGGCCTCATCGTGCAGACCGGCGACGGGCCCCGGGGCCGCAAGGTGTACGCCGCCACCACCGCCGGCCTGGATGCGGTGCGGGCCTGGGTCACCGACGGCCAGACCGACCACGGCGTGCGCAACGAGGGCCTGCTCCGCAGCTTCTTCCTGTGGCTGCTGCGGCCCGAGGAGGCGGCCCGCTACCTGCGGGCCGAGTCCGAGCACTGGGCCGGCATGCGGTCCCGCCTGGAGGGCTGCGCCCCGTCCACCTCGTCCTGCCGCCTGGTCATCGAGGCCGGCCACCGCTACTACCGGATGATGGAGGAGTGGGCCACGTGGGCCGCCGACGAGGTCGAGGCGGGCGCCCTCGAGCCGGCCGGCTGACGCCCGGTCCCCCCGGACATCCCACCAGTCCCGGCGGGGGCGTGCCGCCTACTCGCCGTGCAGCAGCTCCAGGACCCGGTCGGGCGGGCGGGCCACCACCGCCCGGTGGCCGCGGATGACGATGGGCCGCTGGATGAGGATCGGGTGGGCGGCCATGGCGTCGAGGAGGGCGTCCCGCTCTGCGGTGGCCAGGCCGAGCTCGGCGTAGACCGGTTCCTTCTCCCGCATGATGGCCCGGGGATCGTCGGTGCCGAGGAGCCCGAGCACCCGCTCCAGGTCAGCGCGCGACGGGGCGTCGTCCAGGTAGCGCACGTAGTCGGCGTCCACCCCGCGCTCGGCCAGGACCCCGGCCAGGGTCCGGCAGTTGGAGCACGCGGGGTTGAACCAGACGGTGGTGTCCATGGCGTGTGCGAGTGTACGGCCATGGCTGATCGGACTGCCCTGGTCACCGGCGCCACCGGCTACCTCGGCGCCGCCCTCGTCCCCGCCCTGGTGGCCGACGATTGGGAGGTGCGGGCCACCGGCCGCCGCCCCCGGGCCGACGCGGCGTGGTTGGCCGACGGTGTCGACTACGCCCCCGCCGACCTGGCCGGCCACGACGACCTGGCGTCCCTGCTCGACGGCGTGACCACCGTCTTCCACCTGGCCGGTGCCTCCAGCTCCACCTCCGACCAGGCGGAGATGGACCGCACCAACGTGAGCGGCACCGGGCGCCTGGTGGCGGCCGCCGCCCGGGCGTCCGGCGTCGAGCGGTTCGTGCACATGAGCAGCACGTCGGTCTACGGCGAGGACCGCCAGCTCCCGCTGCCGGTGCGGGAGGACGTGGACGTCCACCCGAGCCGGGGCTACGGGAAGGCCAAGTGGGGAGCGGAGGGACGGGTCTGGGCGGCCGGTCGCGACGGGCTGGCGGTGGTGGTGCTGCGACCGGTGTCGGTGTACGGGCCGCGGGCGGTGAAGCTGGTGGCCAGCGCCATCCTGGACGTGGCCGTCGAGCGCCGGGCCGGCGTGCCCCGGGTGGCGGTGCACCGGGAGCCCGTGGAGCAGCGCCTGTTGCACGTGGACGACCTGGTGGCCGCCACCGTGCACGTGGCGTCGTCCGACGCCGCCGTGGGCCGGGCGTTCAACGTCACCTCGGGCGTGTACCCCACCAGCATCGAGGTGGCGGCGGCCCTGGCCGAGGAGTTCGGGATGGAGCTGGAGGAGTCCGACGACCCCGAGTGCGGCCTACCCCACGAGCGCCGGGTGGCGGTGCGCGAGCAGATGCTGGCCGACGGCATGGAGCCCCACATCCTCCTCACGCCGCAGCGGTTCCGGTTCCTGGCGAAGGCCAACCGCAACAACCGGCTGTCCCTCGACGCCCTGGAGTCCACCGGCTTCCGTCCCCGCCACACCGACACCCGCGAGGGCATCGCCGGGGCGGTGGCCTGGTACCGCGAGCACCGCTGGGTGCTGTAGCGGCTAGCGGATCTCCACCGGCGTGCCCACGGGCACGGTGGTGGCCACCGTGGTGACGTCGGCGTTGGTCATGCGCACGCAGCCGTGGCTGACCGCGCTGCCGACCAGGCCGGGGGCGTTGGTCCCGTGGATGGCGATCTGGCCGTTGCCGCCGCCGAAGCTGGTCAGCACGTCGGAGAAGGCGGCCACGCTCAGCTCGTAGGCGCCGTAGGGGCCACCGGGGTCGGGCGGGCGGGCCGCCCCGTCCAGGAAGAACGTCCCCGTGGGTGTCGGGGTGCCGCCGGTGCCCACGGCCACCGGGACGTCGAGGAGGGTCGTGGTCCCGTCGGTGAGGGTGAGGCGGTGGGCCGAGGAGTCCACGGTGATCATGTAGGGGTCGCTGCGGAGGGTGACGTCGGCCGCCTTCACCCAGGCGGTGGCCTCGTTGGGCCGGCGCGACACCTGGACCTGCACCCAGTCGCCCTGCTGGGCCATGACCAGGAACACCACCGGAAGGCCCTCCCACGTCGGGTTGGCCATGACGTCGCCCGGCTCGTCGTCCCCCGGGGCGCTGTAGAGGGCGACGGAGGGCCCCACCGCGTCGGCCACCAGGGCGGGCGACGTCACCGGGTGGGCCGTGCCCACCCGGAGGCGGCTGCCGCCGGGGTCGGCGACGGTGGCCTCGGTGGTCGCTGTGGTGGTGGGCGCGGGGACGGTGCCCGGCCCCCGCGTTGGTGGCGACGCCGCCGGGTCCGGGAGGGGCGCGGCGGCGCTGCGCCCACCCGAGCCGCCGGCCAGCCGCCAGCCGCCGAGAGCGGCGACCATCGCGACCAGCGCCACGGCCGCCACCACACCCGTCCTGCGCACGCCGCCAGGCTACGGCGTCTCGCCCTCATGGGCCTGGCGGCCGTCCGACCGACGCCCCGAGGAAGGCGAGCACGACCCGGTTGAGCCAGCGCGTGAGGAGGCGCACGTCGTCGGCGTCGGAGAACAGGCTGACCCGGGCGCTGGAGCAGGTCGTTGAACATGGCCGTCGACGGGGTGGCACCGGCGCCCAGGTGGCGGGCCATGAAGCGGGCCAACGCCCGCTCCAGCTGATCGTCGTCGAACCCGCGCCGCAGGGTGGACACCTCCAGCACGGCCTGGCGCAGCAGGGCGGGATCCTCGGGGCCCGGAGCGACTCGTGCGGAGCCGATCGCCCGGGGGAGTGCCGTCGACGGGTGCTCGTCGGCGGCGGGCGGCGGCGCCCGGCCCTAGCCTGACTCCACCCTGGGTCCGTCGCCGGCGAGGAGGCCGGCGATGAAGGGGTTGGACCGCCGCTCGTCGCCGATGGTGGTGGTGGGGCCGTGACCGGGCAGCACCCGGATGGCGTCGTCGAGGGGCAGGATCTTGTCGGCCATCGACGCCATGAGCTCCTCGTAGGAGCCGCCGGGCATGTCGGTGCGACCGATGGAGCCGGCGAACAGGTGGTCGCCGCTGAACAACAGCGGCTCCTCGCCCTCCATCTCCAGCAGGAAGCACACCGAGCCCTTGGTGTGGCCGGGCGTGTGGATGGCCGCGAAGGTCATGCCCGCGCCGGACACCCGCTGGCGGTCGTCCAGGCCGTAGACGAGCTCGGGCGGGTCCAGGTCCAGGTCGGAGGCGGCCAGGACCTGGCCCAGGGTGCCGCCGTTGCCCACCGGGTCGTCCAGCAGGTGGCGGTCGGCGTCGTGCAGGTGCACGGGGACGTCATGGTGCTGGGCACCGACCACCTCGGCCACCCCGCCCACATGGTCGGCGTGGCCATGGGTGGCGAGGATGGCGACGAGGCGCAGGTCGTGCTCGGACAGGTGGTCGAGGATGGCCTCCGGGTCGGGCGGGGCGTCCACCAGCACGCACTCGCCGCCCGGGCCCGACGGGGCGACGACCCACGCGTTGGTGCCGGCGATCCACAGGCGCAGGCCGGAGACGACCACCAGGCGACCCTACGCGAGGCCGTGGCCGGCGGGGGCCACCGGGCCTGGACCTGATCCCGCATCGCCATCCCCGATGCTCTCCCGAGAGCGGGCGGCCTCCACGGCGGGACGGGCCCCGGCTCGGCCGCTCCCGAGGATGGCGGCCAGGGCCGCCGGCCCGGGGTGGGCGACGATGTCATCCACGGTGGCGGGCAGGGCGATGGACCAGTTGGGCCACTCGTCCACCGTCCCCGGCATGTTGGGGCGCTCCTCCACGGCCAGGGCGTCGTCCAGGGCGGCCGTCAGCAGGACCGACGGGGCCCGGGCCAGCGCCCGGTGCACGCCCTCCACCACCCGGTCGACGGGGGCGTCGTCGCCCACGCCCGCCACCGCCGCAATTCGTTCGCGGATGGCCGCCGTCCCCTCCTCGTTGGGAGCCATGTCCAGGCGGCGCTGGGCGTCGAGGTCGGCGCCCGACCACAGCCCGGCCACCGTCGGCAGGTCGTGGGTGGTGACCGCGGCCAGGGCCCGCTCCGGGAACCCGGCGGGGTCGCCCGGCTCGAACCACAGGAGGCGGTAGGAGAGCACGTTGCGGGTGGCCAGCTCGTCGCGCACGTGGTCTTCCACCGTTCCCAGGTCCTCGCCCACCACCCAGGCCCCCGCCCGGTGGCTCTCCAGGGCCACCACCTCGAGCAGGTCGGCAGCCGGGTAGCGCACGTAGGTCCCATCCGCCGCCGGGCACCCAGCCGGCACCCAGAACAGCCGGAACAGGCCCATCACGTGGTCGAGGCGGAGGCCACCGGCGTGGCTGAGGGCGGCCCGCACCGTCTCCACGAACGGCCGGTACCCGGCGGCCCGCAGGTGCCACGGGTCGAAGGGAGGGAGGCCCCAGTCCTGGCCCTTGGTGTTGAACTCGTCGGGCGGGGCACCCACCGACATCCCCGGCGCCACCACGTCCTGCCACTCCCAGGCGTCGGCCCCACCGGGGTCAAAGCCCACGGCCAGGTCCTGGACCACCGCCACCTCGGTGGAGGCCGTCGCCAGCTGGCGGTCCACCAGCCACTGGAGCCAGCGGTGGAAGTCCACCCGGCGGCGGTGCACCCGCCGGAAGGCGGCTACCGCCGGCCCCTCGGGATGGCGCACGCCGCCCGGCCAGTCCCGCCACGGGCGGCCGTGGCGCTCGGTCAGCACGCAGAAGGTGGCGTAGTTCTCCAGGGCATCCCCCTGCGCCGTGCACCAGCGGTCGAAGGCGGGGTCGCCCGGGAACCGCTCCCACAGCTCGGCCAGGGCGGCCGACTTGAGGCGGAAGACCTCGTTGCGGTCTACCCGGCGGTCGGCGTTGAGGCGGCGCCCGGCGGCGGAAAGGTCGTCGAGGGCGGGGCCCAGGGTGGCGGCCCCGGGCACGTCCTCCACCCGCAGGTACAGCGGGTTCCGGAACCGGCGGCTGCTCGGGTAGTAGGGACTGGCGTCCTGGGGGAGCACCGGCACCGCGGCGTGGAGGGGGTTGACCAGCAGGAAGCCGGCGCCGAGATCGCCGGCCGACCAGCGGCCGAGCTGGGCCAGGTCACCGAGGTCGCCGATGCCCCAGCTGGCGGTCGAGCGGGCGGCGTAGAGCTGCACCGCCCAGCCCCAGGTCCGGGCGGCCGGCAGGGGGCAGGCGCCGGGCCCGACCACCATGAGATGGTCACCGCCGCCGTCCAGGTCGGTCAGGCGGTGGTAGCCGAAAGGCAGGTCGGGGGGCACGGGCTGGCCGGGCCCGAGCCGCAGGGTGGCGCCGTCCTCGGTGACGAGCTCCACCGGCCCGTCCACGCCGGTCGACCCCCCCGGGCGGGCGGCGGCCAGGGCGGACCTCGGCGGGGGCGACTCGCCCGACGCGCCCATGGCTCCGAGCACCGCATCGAGGGTGGAGGCCGGCGGCTCCCGCCACTCGCCGGCGGCGTCGTGGTAGCCCTCGGCCACCCCCCAGGCGGCGGGCGACGGCGGGATCGGCGGGGTGGTGGCGTGGGCGACGGGACTCCTCCGGCGGCGGTCGACGGGCGGGCGGCTCCCGCCATCCTGCCCCGCGAGCGGCGGCCGGCAATCGCCGGGGGCGGCCGGGGGGCCGGGGGTACACTTCCGCTCCCATGTCGCGATGGATGGTCGAGAAGCAGCTGTCGGCGTCGGCCGAACGGCTCCGCAGCCTTCGCAACGAGCTGGCGGTGATCGACGAGCAGTTGGCGTTCCTCGCCGAGGCGGCCGACGAGACGCGCCTGCGGGCGCTGGTGTCGGAGACGCCCCTCGCCGACCGGGAGCACACCGAGGCCCGGCGCCACGCCGAGGCCATGGCTGGGCAGCGGGCGCGGGTGGTGGCGTCGATCGGCAGGCTGGAGTCGTCGCGCGACGAGCTGCTCGACCGGCTCCTGGCCGAGCGGCAGTAGCGGCGGGGGAGCAGCCGCCGGTGGCAGCGCGCGTCGTCATCGCCGAGGACGAGGCCATCATCCGCCTCGACCTGCAGGAGACCCTGGAGGAGGAGGGCTATGAGGTGGTGGGCAGCACCGGCCGGGGCGACGAGGCCGTCACCATGGTGCGCGACCTCCGGCCCGACCTGGCCATCCTCGACATCAAGATGCCGGGCATGGACGGCATCAGCGCGGCCAAGGAGATCGCCGGCGGCCGGTGGGCGGCCGTCCTGATCCTCACCGCCTTCAGCCAGCGCGACCTGGTCGAGCAGGCCCGGGACGCGGGGGCCATCGGCTATCTGGTGAAGCCCTTCCAGAAGAGCGATCTGGTGCCCGCCATCGAGGTCGCCATCGGCCGCTTCTCGGAGTTGCGGGCCCTGGAGCAGGAGGTCCACAGCCTGGAGGAGCAGCTGGCCACCCGGCGCATCGTCGAGCGGGCGCGAGGCCACCTGATGGACACCTATCACCTGTCCGAGCAGGAGGCGTTCACGTTCATCCAGCAGACGGCCATGCGCCAGCGGGCCAGGATGCGGGCGGTGGCCGAGCAGGTCCTCGACGGCTCCCTGGCGCCGCCCCCGGCCGACGGGTCGGTCAACCCCCCGCGCTAGCGCCGCCCCACCGGCTTGTGGCGCGCCCGAGCCCGGAGGCCATCAGCGTCGTCTGGCGCGCCGGAACGGCCACGGGCCGGGCGGTGGCCGCCTCAGGCGAGGGGGCCGCTCTTCTCCCATAGCTTGATGCCGCCCAGGATGCCGGCGGCGTTGTCCACCACCGTCACGCCGGGCCCGAGGTCGAGGGTCACCCGGGCGGCGTTCCCACCGCCCAGGTACACGTGGTCGGGGTTGAGCAGCGCGTCCAGGGTGGTCAACGCCCTGGCCACCCGCCGGTTCCACTTCTTGGCCCCGACCCGCTTGCGGGCGGCGTCGCCGATCTGCTCGTTGTAGGTCTGGCCCTTGCGAAAGGGGTGGTGGGCGATCTCCAGGTGGGGTGCCAGGTGACCGTCCATGAACAGGCCGGTGCCCACGCCGGTACCCAGGGTCACCACCAGCTCGAGCCCGTGCCCGGCCACCACCGCCGCGCCCTGGAGGTCGGCGTCGTTCACGACCTTGGCCGGCTTGCCCAGGGCCCGGGACAGCTCACCGGCCAGGTCGAACCCCCGCCAGGCGGCCACCAGCTCGGGGAGGATCTCGGTGCCGGGCCCGGCGGCGGTCACGAAGTGGGGCGCGGTGAGCACCCGGCCCTTGCGGACCACGCCCGGGAAGCCGGCCGAGATCCGGTCGTAGGCGGGAAGGGGCGACACCAGCCCGGCCAGGGCGGTGACCAGGGCGGGAGGCGGCAGGGGATAGGTGGTGGGCACCCGCACCCGGTCCACCTCCATGGCGCCCGTCGCGTCCAGGACCGACGCCTTGAGCCCGGTGCCGCCGATGTCGATGGCCAGCGTGGTCGGCGGGGCGGGCGCCACGGGGGGGACCGGCAACGGCGGCACCTGCGGCACCTGCGGCACCTGCGGCACCGGCGAGCCGGCGGTGGTGGTCACCGGACCAGGCTATCGACGCCGCCGGTCCGGGGGCCGAGGCCCGAGCCCGGGCGGCGCGCCAACGAGGCCGGGCGCCCGGTCCCCTCGAAGCTCGGGGCCAGGTGCCGTGCGTGAGCGCCTGCGTCAGGCGGCGCTGGGCTCGGGGCCAACGTCGGCGTCGTCCAGCTCCGGGGGGGTGGCGCCCTTGTCGGTGGTGCGGTCGTAGGCGCCCTCGCGATCGCGCTGGCTGTCGATGAGCCCCACCGGGCTGGTGAGCACCAGGGCGACCAGGGCGGCGACGAGGGTGGTGGGGAAGAGGCGGATGCCGGCCATCTCGCTGACCACGATCGTGCTGCCGAGCGGCGTCTTGGTGACGCCGACGTTGGCGGCGGCCATGGCCGCGGCCATGAGCACCACCTCGTGTGTCCCGGGGAACAGGACGTGGCCCAGGCGCCCCATGGCCACGCCCATGAAGAAGAGGGGGATGATGAACCCGCCTCGCCAGCCGGAGGCCAGGGTGACGGCGGTGCCGGCCAGCTTGGCCACCAGGGCCAGGGCGAAGGTGGCCATTAGGGCCCGGCGGGCGAGGAGGGGGTCCACCTGGGCTTCGCCGAAGGTGAGGGCGTAGGGCGACAGGAAGGCCAGGGCGCCGAGGGCGAGGCCCCCCACCACCGGGCGCACCGTGGGGGGGAGCCGCCGGAACAGCCAGCGCAGGCCGAGGCTGCCGTAGCTGAAGGTGGCGGCCACCGCCGCGCCTGCGGCCCCTGCGGCCACCGCCCACAGGAGGTCGGCGCCGTCGATGGCCTGTGCGGCGGGGAAGCGCCACACCGGGGCGAGGCCGAGCCCGGTGATGGTGGCGTAGACCGCGTAGCCGCACAGCGACCCGACCACCGCCGGGAGGAGGGCCTCGTAGTACTCCAGGCCCCGCCGGTGGAGGAGCTCGAGGGCGAAGACGGCGGAGCCGAGCGGTGCGCCGAACAGCACCGTGAACCCGGCCGCCATCCCGGTGATGGTGAGGATGCGGACGTCCACCGTGCCGAGGCGCCGTCGCCGGGCCACCCAGGTGCCGAGCGACCCCGTGGTCTGCACGAGCGGTGCCTCCGGCCCCATTGCCCCGCCCGCCGAGATGCACAACAGCGACACGGGGATCAGCGAGCGGAGGTCGCGGAGGTCCTCGTTCCCACCGAGCACGTGGATGTTGTCCACCAGCAGCTCGACGTCGCCGGGGCTGCCCAGCACCCACGTCAGGATCCCGACGGCCACTCCCACGCCGAGCAGCACGAAGAGGTGGGGCAACGTGTGCCAGTGGGTGGGCCAGAGGCCACGCTCCAGCAGCTTCAGGGCGCCCACGAACGCGGCCCCGGCGGCCCCGCCGAGGACACCGACCACCGCCACCATGCCCAGCACGCCCGGGTTGGGCGCCACCGCCAGCTCGCGCAGCGGGTTCCACATCCGGCTTCGCGGGGGCATCGGCAAAGTCTATCGTGGGGCGATATGAGGGTCCGCCTGGACGACGGCGACTACAGCCGCCTGCTGGACTTCCGGGACGGCCTTCGCCGGTTCCTGCACTGGAGCGGCGAGCGGGCCGGGGAGGCCGGGCTCACACCCGCCCAGCACCAGCTCCTGCTGGCCGTCCGCGCGCACGACGGCGCCGGGCACCCCACAGTGGGCGACGTGGCCGACCACCTGCTCCTCCGCCACCACAGCGCGGTGGGGCTGGTGGACCGGGCGGAGGCGGCCGGGCTGGTGGCCCGCAGTACCGACCCCGCCGACCACCGCGTGGTCCGCGTGCGCCTCACCGCCCTGGGCTCACGCCGCCTGGCCGCCCTCACCGCCCTGCACGTCGAGGAGCTCCGCCGCCTCGGCGCCCAGGGCTTCCCGATCTGGGCCGGCCTGGACGAGGCGCCTCCGTCCCCGGCGCCGGTCCCGCCGGCCGCCCCGGCTCCCCGGCCGGTGGGACGGGTCAGCCGGCGCTGACGTAGAGCTGGGCGGCGAGAGCGGGGCCGAGGGCGATGCTGCCCTCGGCCAGGGTCAGGGTGAGGGTGCCGTCGGGGGCCTTGGCGTGCACCTCGGCCGCCGCCCCGGGGATGAAGTGGTGGCTGTCCAGGTAGATGAGGGCGTCCAGGTCCACCTCCACCTGTTCGGTGACCCGCTCCAGGCGAACGTGGTCGCCGGGCTGGGCCTCGGCCAGGGCCCGCAGGTCGTCACGGTCACCGCCGGCCCCGGGGATGGGGTTGCCGTGGGGGCACGTGGCCGGGTTCTGCAGCAGGGTGACCAGGCGGGACTCCACCTCGTCGGAGATCACGTGCTCCCACCGGCAGGCCTCCACGTGGGTCATGTGCCACGGGAGCCCGATGACGTCGGTCAGGAGGCGCTCGGCCAGCCGGTGCTTGCGGACCACGCTCTCGGCCCGGGCCCGGCCCTTGTCGGTGAGGTGGACGGCCCGCTCCCGGACGTCCACCCACCCCTCGTCGCGCAGGCGCCGCACCATCTCCGAGACCGACGGCGGCGAGTGCCCGAGGTGCTCGGCGAGCCGGGCCTGGATGACCCGCGCCCCCTCCTCCTCCAGCTCCCAGATGGCCTCCAGGTACTCCTCCAACGGGGGGTGGAAGCCGTCCTGCACGGCGCCGATCCTACCCGGGAGCCGTACCATGCGGCCGTGGCCCTGGTGATGCTGCTGGACGGCAACTCCCTCGCCTACCGGGCGTTCTTCGCTCTCCCCACGGACCTGGCCACCGCCTCCGGCCAGGTCACCAACGCGGTGTTCGGGTTCACGTCGATGCTGGTCAACCTGCTCAAGGACCACCGCCCGGATGCCATCGCGGTGGCCTTCGACCGCCCCGAGCCCACCTTCCGCCACGCCCTGGTGGCCGACTACAAGGCGGGGCGCTCGGAGGCGCCCGACATCCTGCGCCAGCAGCTGGGCCTGGTGCGCCAGGTGGTGGAGACCATGCGCATCCCCATCGTGGACGCCCCCGGCTACGAGGCCGACGACGTCATCGCCACCCTGGCCACCGAGGCCCGGGACCGGGGCGACGACGTGATCGTGGTCACCGGCGACCGCGACGCCTACCAGCTCGTGGAGGACCCCCACGTCAAGGTGCTCTACAACCGCCGGGGGGTGAGCGACTACGCCCTCTACGACGAGGCCGGGATCCTGGAGCGCACGGGCGTCACCCCCGACCTGTACCCCCAGTACGCGGCCCTGCGGGGAGACCCGTCGGACAACCTGCCCGGCGTGCCCGGCGTGGGCGAGAAGACGGCGGCCAAGCTGATCAACACCTGGGGCGACCTCGACGGCGTGTTCGCCCACGTCGACGACAACACGCCCAAGCTGCGCGAGAACCTCAAAGCCCACGAGGCCCAGGTGCGATCCAACGCCCTGGCCACCCCCCTGGTGCGCGACCTGGAGCTGGACGTGGAGCTGGACGCCCTGAAGATGGGCCAGTGGGATCAGGAGGACGTGCGGAAGCTCTTCGCCTTCTTGGAGTTCCGCACCCTGTTCGACCGCCTGCTGGAGGCAACCAGCGGCCTGGAGGCCACCCCCACCCCCACCCAGCCCCCACTTGAGGTCGAGGTGGCGACCCTCCGGACGGAATCGCAGGCAGTTGAGGTCCTGATGGGGCTACGGGGGCAGGTGAGCGTGGCCGCCAGCTGGGAGGGCGAAGAAGGCCGGAGCCAGCTGCGGGGCGTGGCGATAGCGGAGGAGGTAGGCGGCCGGGTGGCCCTCCGGGAGGGGCCCCATGGGGAAGGGGCCCCATGGGGAGGGCGCCCGGAGGGACAGGACGCGGGCGCCGGGGGGGAAACGACCTGGTGGCTGCCCACCGAGCTGATGGCCGACGACCAGGTGCACCGAGCCCTGGCCACCGTGCTGGGCCCGCACGGCCCCCCGGTGTCCACCCACCACGCCAAGGAGCTGATGCGCGGCCTCGACCGCCTGGGCCTCGACGTCCTCTCCCTGGACGTGGACACCGCGGTGGCCGCCTACCTGGTGGACCCCGCCGAGGCCACCTACGTCCTCGACGACCTGGCCCTTCGGTACCTGGGCCTGGAGATCCGGTCGCCCGACGCCCCGCCCGCCGGCCAGCTCGACCTGGGCGGTACCACGCCCGACCCGGCCGAGGAGGCGGCCCGGCGGGCGGTGGCCGTCGCCCGCCTGGCCCCGACCCTGGCCGGCGTGCTCGACAGCCGGGGCCTGCGCCGCCTGTACGACGACGTGGAGCGCCCCCTGGTGCGGGTGCTGGCCCGCATGGAGAAGGTTGGCGTGCGGGTGGACGGCGAGCGGCTGCGGTCCCTGTACGAGGGGCTGGTGGAGGAGGGTGGGCGGCTGGAGGCGGAGATCCAGGTGCTGGCGGGGGAGCCCTTCAAGGTCAACTCCACGCCCCAGCTCCGCCACGTGCTGTTCGGCCAGCTGGGCCTCCAGCCCCAGAAGAAGACGAAGACGGGCTTCTCCACCGACGCCGCGTCGCTGGAGAAGCTGCGGGGCCAGCACGCCATCATCGAGCCCCTGCTGCGGTACCGGGAGGTGGAGAAGCTCCGGTCCACCTACGGCGAGAGCCTGCTGGCCGAGGTGGCCGACGACGGTCGCATCCACGCCTCGTTCAACCAGACCGTGGCCCGCACCGGCCGCCTGAGCTCGGACCGCCCCAACCTGCACAACATCCCGATCCGCACCGACGAGGGCCGCCGCATCCGCCAGGCCTTCATCCCCTCCGAGGGCTGCCGGTTCCTGGTGGCCGACTACAACCAGATCGAGCTGCGGGTGATCGCCCACCTCGCCCAGGACCCCGGGCTCATCGAGGCGTTCGCGTCGGGGCAGGACATCCACCGGGCCACCGCCGCCCGCCTGTTCACCACCGACCCGGGGGCGGTCACGGTGGCTCAGCGGTCCAAGGCCAAGATGGTGTCCTACGGCCTCGCCTACGGCATGGAGGCCTACGGCCTGGGCCAGCGCCTCGGCATCCCCACCGACGAGGCGGCCGAGATCCTGGAGGCCTACTTCGAGGCCTTCCCGAGCGTGCGGTCGTACATGGACCGCACGGTGGCCGAGGCCCGCGACCGCGGGTACACGGAGACGCTGTTCGGCCGCCGCCGCCAGATCCCCGAGTTGTCGTCCACCAACTACCGGCTGCGCCAGGCCGGCGAGCGCCAGGCCATGAACGCCGGCATCCAGGGGCTGGCGGCCGACATCTTCAAGGTCGCCCTCGTTCGCCTGGACACCGAGCTGGAGGTGGCCGGGCTGGCCAGCCGCCTGGTGCTCCAGGTCCACGACGAGGTGATCCTGGAGGTGCCGCCGGCCGAGGAGGAGGCGGCGGCCGGCCTCACGGTGGACGCCATGAGAGGCGCCGCCGACCTGTCGGTGCCGTTGGAGGTCAACCTCTCCTGGGGCGCCAGCTGGGCCGACGCCAAGTCGTAGCCGGCGGGCCGGCGGCGCGCCGATCGGGGGGACGGTAGAATCGCCGGTGGCGCAGACCGCCCGTTCGCAGGTCCCCGCCCTCCCCTATACCCGAAATACGGGCGGGAGACTGTCCCCCCAGAAGCGAGACCACCGACATGTCCGACCAGCCTTCGACAGGTACCGCCGCCGCACCTCCTGTCCCCGCCGACCTCGACGCGCCCGCCGGCGTGAGCACCGAGGCGCCGCCCGCCCCGCCCGCCGCCGACGACACCGCCAACGGCGCCGCTCAGGCCGGCCCCGGGGACCAGGGCGAGTACGTCTTCCGCCAGGTGGTGCTCGACGACCTGCCCGAGGGCACGACCTTCGCCGACGCCATCGCCGGCACCATCGTGGAGTTCGACGACGGTGACATCGTGAGCGGCGAGGTCGTGAAGGTGGACCAGGACGAGGTCCTGCTCGACATCGGCTACAAGTCCGAAGGCGTCATCCCCGCCCGAGAGCTGTCCATCCGCCACGACGTCGACCCCGGCGAGATCGTGGCCCTGGGCGACCGCATCGAGGCCCTCGTCCTCACCAAGGAGGACAAGGAGGGGCGCCTCATCCTCTCCAAGAAGCGGGCCCAGTACGAGCGGGCGTGGGGGACGATCGAGCAGATCAAGGAGAACAACGGCGTCGTCTCCGGCCCCGTCATCGAGGTGGTCAAGGGCGGCCTCATCCTCGACATCGGCCTGCGCGGCTTCCTCCCCGCCTCCCTCGTCGAGCTGCGCCGGGTGCGCGACCTGCTGCCCTACGTGGGCCGCAGCCTCGAGGCCAAGATCATCGAGCTCGACAAGCACCGCAACAACGTGGTGCTGTCCCGCCGGGCGTGGCTGGAGGAGACCCAGAAGGAGCAGCGCGAGGAGTTCCTCGACAACCTGAAGCCGGGCGAGAAGCGCCGGGGCACGGTGTCGTCGGTGGTCAACTTCGGCGCCTTCGTGGACCTGGGCGGCATGGACGGCCTGGTGCACGTCTCCGAGCTCTCGTGGAAGCACGTGGCCCATCCCTCCGAGGTCGTGTCGGTGGGCGACGAGATCGAGGTGGAGGTGCTGGAGGTCGACCTCGACCGGGAGCGCATCAGCCTTTCCCTCAAGACCACCCAGCAGGACCCCTGGCAGGAGTTCGCCAACAACCACCGGGTGGGCGAGCTGGTCTACGGCCGGGTCACCAAGCTGGTGCCGTTCGGCGCCTTCCTCCAGGTGGGCGACGGCATCGAGGGCCTGGTGCACATCTCGGAGATGGCCGCCCACCACGTGGACCTGCCCGAGCAGGTCGTGTCCGCCGGCGAGGAGCTGTGGGTCAAGATCATCGACCTCGATCTCCAGCGCCGCCGCATCAGCCTCTCCATCAAGCAGGCGGCCGAGGGCGGCATCGTCTCGGCCGAGTACCAGGAGGCGTTCGGCGAGCACGCCTACGACGACGCCGGCAACTACATCGGCGGCGAGTACCAGGCCGGCGACTTCACGCCCGAGACCGAGGCGCAGGCGGCGTGGGCCGCCGAGTACGCGGCCGCCCAGGCCGCCGAGTCGTCCGCCGCCGGCCGGCCCGCCGGTGAGGACGGGGGCGGCGCCGCCCCGGCCGCCGAAGCCGCGGCCACGCCCGTCGCCCCCGGGGAGGGTCCGGTCGCCGGTTAGGCCAGGACCAGCCACCGTGCCGGCCCTCCCATGACCGCGGTGACGCGGCGGGCGCGCGCGCCCCGGCTGGAGTCCCTGTTCACCGCCGCCCTCGTGCTGTTCGGGTTCCGCCTGGGCGTGCGCCCGATCTCCGACAATTCCATGTTCACCCACCTGCGCACCGGGGTCGACGCCGTCGCCGGGCGGGGTATCCCCCGGACCGACCCGTACTCCTTCACCGCCCTCGGGCACCGGTGGGTCGTCCAGAGCTGGCTGCCGGAGTGGACGTACGGCTTCCTCCACCGCCTCGGCGGCTATCGCCTGGTGGTCCTCGAGCAGGCCGTGGTCTGCGCCCTGTTGGCCTGGCTCGTCGTCCGCCTGGCCCGGGCTGGCAGCCCCTTGCGCACCGCCCTCGCCGGTGGCGTGGCCATCGGCCTCGGCGCCCCCTTCTGGACGCCGCGGCCCCTGCTGTTCGGCCTGGTGTGCATGGCCCTGCTGGTGACGGTGGTGGAGCACCGGCGCAGTCCCTGGCTCCTGGTGCCCCTCGTGTGGTTCTGGGTGCAGAGCCACGGCTCGTTCCCCCTCGGCCTGGCGTGGCTCGGGGCCCGGGGCCTCGGCCAATGGATGGACTGGAAGGCGTGGCCCGACGACGTCGCCCGCTACGTGGCGGGCTTCCTGACCGGGCTGGTGGCGGCCGTCGCCAACCCGCTCGGGGCCCGGTTGCTCTCCTTCCCGCTGACGGTCGGCCAGAAGTCGTCGATCTTTTCCAGCATCGTCGAGTGGAAGTCGCCCGACTTCCAGAGCTTCGCCGGGCGCTTCGCCCTGGTCTTCCTGGTCGTCGCCCTGGCCCTGTTGATCCGGGCCCGGGTCACCTGGCGCGACCTGCTGCCGGTGGTGGGCTTCCTCGCCGCCAGCCTGGTGGCGATGCGCAACCTGCCGGTGGCGGCGGTCGTCATAGCGCCGGTGCTGGGTCGGGCCCTGCGGCCGGGCGAGGGGTCGGCCACGCGCTCGGCGCGAGTCGGGGCCGACTCCCCCAGCCGCCAACGGATGAACCGGGCGGTCGGGGCCACCCTGGTGGTGGCCTTCGTGGTGTTCACCGCGTCCATCTGGGCGACACCGCCGCTCAACACGAGCCTCTTCCCAGAGCGGGCGGCGACGTTCCTCGACGCCAACGGCCTTTTGGGACCGTCCCACCGGGTGGCCGAGCAGGACTTCGTCGGCAACTACCTCACACTCCGGTACGGGCGCCGGGTCAGGGTCTTCATCGACGACCGCTACGACATGTACCCGTTGTCGGTGTCGTCGGACTACCGGAGCCTGCTCGAGGGCAAGCCCGACGCCCTGGGCGTGCTCGACCGTCGGGGCGTTGACGTCGTGCTGTGGGACCGGGACCTGCCCCTGCCCTCCATGATGCGGGCCAGCGGGCAGTGGCAACAGCGGTTCCGCGACGGTTACTGGGTCGTCTACCAGCGCCAAGCCTGACCTCCGGACGCGCGAGAAGAGGGGCCCGCAGGCCCCTCTTCCCACCGCGGGCGAGTTGATCAGCTGATCGACGTGGCCACCTTGGAGAACTTGGTCGAGGCGTTCCCACCGAGCAGCGACAGGGCGGCGATGCACACGACGGCGATCAGCGCCAGCAGCAGCGCGTACTCGACCAGGGCGGCACCACGCTCGGACCGGCCGAAGCGGGCGCGGAAGGGAACGGCCATCTGCTGCCAGAAACCGACGATGTCCATCTTGTATTTCCTCCTGGGATCATTCCCCCGGTCGTCGGGGGCTGGTACGGAAGTGATCGGCCCGTACCGGCCACCCCTGAATGAGCCGATCGACCCAAATTCGGGGGCCGGCCACCGACCACGGCAGGCGCTCGACCGGTGGACCGAAGAGGCCGGCGCCGGCGCGCAAGAGGAGCGGGCCCGGAGGCCCGCTCCTCTTGGGTTTGCTGACCGGGGGGCGGTCAGAACGGTGATCAGCTGATCGACGTCGCCACGTTGGAGAACTTGCTGGAGGCGTTCCCACCGAGCAGCGTCAGGGCGGCGATGCAGACCACGGCGATGAGGGCCAGGAGGAGGGCGTACTCCACCAGGGCGGCGCCCCGCTCGGTCCGACCGATGTGGGCCCGGGTCCAAGGGGCCACGACCTGCTGGAAGTACTGGACGACGTTCATTCGGGTCCTCCGATCTCTGTGGCCCTTCTTCCGGGCCGGAACTACCGGAGAGATCGGCCGTCCGGCACCGACGCTGTATAGGCCGATCGGCCCGTTTCCGTGAACCGGTCGACTCTCTGATGAACGCGCCACCTCGCCTCGCTACCGACAAATCGAGGACCGGGCAAATGCCGGGCCCCTATTTCTGCCGGCGGCTTCGCGGTCAGCGGATGGAGACGGCCACGTCGGAGTACTTGCTGCCCGTGGCGTTGCCCAGCAGCGTCAGGCCGACGATGCACACGACGGCGATCAGCGAGAGGAGCAGCAGGTACTCGACGAGCGCACTGCCGCCCTCCCGGTCCGTCGTCCGGCCGCCCCGCACGGATGCCCACCGGGCGGCGAGCTGCTGGCAATGACCGGTGAAGCCCACGAGCCGTCCCTCATTCCTCGAGTGCCCAAGCCGGGGCTCGGGTTCTGAATGAAGGTATCGGCAGGGCAGGGGAAAACGTGAAGCGTCTCTGGGCCGAGGCGGTCAATCGAGGCGGATGATGCCCATGCGCACGGCCCGGAGCACCGCCTGGGTCCGGTCCCGGGCGTCGAGCTTGGAGTAGATGGACGCCAGGTGGTTCTTGACCGTCTTGACGCTGATGTACAGCCGGGCCGACACCTCGGGGAGGGACAGGCCGTCGGCCACCAGCTGAAGGACCTGCTCCTCCCGGGCGCTGATGACCGACTCGCCCACCGCGCCCCGGCCCGCCCGCTGGACCTCGGCCAGCATGGACGAGGCCAACTGGGGCGACAGCCCGCCGTCGCCCCGAGCGGCCATGCGCACCGCTTCCACCACCTCCTCGGTGGAGCAGTCCTTGACCAGGTACCCGACCGCCCCCGCCGAGATGGCCCGGGCCAGGACGTCGCTCTCCCCGTGCATGGTCAGCATGACCACTCGGCTCTCGGGCGCCCGGGAGGCGGCCAGGCGGGTGGCCTCGATGCCGTCCAGCAGCGGCATGGAGACGTCCATGAGCACCACGTCGGGGCGCAGGGTGGCCACCAGGCGGACGGCCTCCTCGCCGTTGCCGGCCTCGCCCACCACCTCGAACCCGGCCTCCTCCATGCACAGGCGGAGGCCGTCCCGCAGCATGCGATGGTCGTCGGCCAGCACGACGCGGATGGCGTCGGTCATGCCGTCAGTATCGGTGCTGACCATTGCGGTTGGTGACACGTCGGACGCTCCTGGTGGGGGCAGCCGCTCAGGCGGCGGCCAGCCGGCATCGGACCACGGTCCCCCGGGCCCCGGACGTGATGTCGAGGGTGGCGCCGATGGCGTCGGCCCGCTCCCGCATCCCGGTGAGGCCGAAGGAGTCGGCGCGGGCGTCCTCCACCGAGAACCCCGTCCCGTCGTCGGCCACCTCCAGCGACGCGCCCGAGCCGTCGCACGTCCAGCGCACGGCCACCGAGGCGGCGCGGGCGTGGCGCTCCACGTTGGTGACAGCCTCGTGGGCGATCCGCCACAGTTCCCGCTCCTGGAGCAGGGGCAGGCGGCCGGACACCTCGCGGGTGAGGGAGGCCTCGATCCCGCTGCGCTCCTCGACGCGTTCCAGGAAGGCCTCCAGCGTCTCCACCAGGCCCCGCTGGTCGGACACGTCGGTGCGCAGGTCGGACAGGGTCGCCCGCACGTCGCCCAGGACCTCGCGAACCTCGCCCCGCAGGAGGTCCAGCTCGCCGGCCAGCGACGAGCCGGCGGCCTGGCGGGTCAGGCGGTCGAGGCGGAAGGCGAGGGTGGCCAGGGACTGGCCGACACGGTCGTGCATGTCCCGGGCGATGCGCACCCGCTCCTCGTCGGCGCCCATGCTGCGCAGCCGGGCGAACCAGCGGGCGTTGTCGATGGCCAGCGCCGCAGTCTCCAGGAAGCCGTCGAGGAGTTGCAGCTCCCGCCGGCCGTACTGGCCGGGCTCATGGTGTTCCAGGGCCACCAGGCCGATGAGGCGGCCCCGGGCCCGGAGGGGGGCGTAGAGGCCCGACCACGAGAGCAGGTCCACACCGATCCCCTCGCCCTCGGCGAGCACGACCACCAGGGACGCCACGCTACTCGAGGTGGCCGCCGACAGCGGGGCGGGGAGGTCATCGTGCTCCACCGAACCGGCGATGCGGGTGCCCTCACCGACGGCCACCGTCCAGCGCGACGAGGGGTCGTCGCGCAGGAGCACGGCGAGGACGTCGCAGTCCACCAGGCTGTGCAGGCGGGTGGCGGTGGAGGCCAGGACCTCGGACAGGTTGAGGGTGGCCGGCAGCGACTGGGCGACGTGGTGGAGCGACACCAGCAGGTCGTTGGCCTCGGCCAGGCGGTCCATGCGGTCGAGGGCCTGGGAGTGGCGCTCCTGGGCCTCGCCGAAGGTGCGGCGGGCCTGACCGGCGAGCACGGCCAGCAGGACCAGCTCCACCGCCCACTGGCCGGTGAGCTGGGCCGCCGCCCACGGGTCGTTGCCCACCATGGACGCCACGCCCACCACCGCCACGGTGGCGGCGGCGGCCCGGGCCGAGCCCGCGAACCCGTCCTCGAAGCCGGCGGCGATGAGGGCGGTCATGAGGCAGAAGGCGTAAGGGGAGCTCCAGGACCCGGTGGCCACCACCGCCGCCAGCACCACTCCCAGCTCCAGCAGCACCAGGGAGCGGTCCCGGGCGAGCCAGGACCGGGCTGCCGCCGGTGCTGCCTGCAGGCCGGTGGCCTCGACCGGCCCCGCCCCGTGGCGGGCCCAGTCGCCGGCGCCCAGCGTCCGCCACAGCGTGTGGGCCACCAGCACCGCGCCCCACGCCAGGACCGACCCCCGGACGGGCTTGCGGGCCACGGCCAGGACGATCCCGAGGGTGAGGGTGCCCCAGCGGACGCCGGAGACGAGCGGCGACCCCGGACCCAGGGTGCCGCCCCCCGCCGCCGGTGGGGCGGGGGGCGAGTACCTGGCGGGCGAGGCCGTCGACCTGCCCGGTCCGGCCGTGAAGCCGGGCAGCACCGCGGTCATCGGTTCAGGGTCACCGGGTCAGCCCAGGGCCTTGTAGATCCCGGGGGCTCCGGGGCCGAGGATCACGATCATGATCGACGGGAAGATGAAGGCCATCAGGGGGAACAGGACCTTGACCGGGAGCTTGGCCGCCTTCTCCCGGGCCCACTGCCGGCGCTTGGCCCGCATCTCCACCGCCTGGGTCCGCAGGACCCGCCCGATAGGGATGCCCAAGGCGTCGGCCTGCATCAGGGCGAGCACGAAGTTGGACAGCTCGGGGACCTCTGTCCGCCGCTTGAGGTTCTGGAAGGCGTCGCGCCGGGGCAGGCCCAGCTCCATCTCCCGCAGGGTGCGGGAGAACTCCTCGGCCAGGGCGGAGTCGAAGTGCTGGCACACGATGTCGAGCGCCCCCTCGAAGCCCATGCCCGCCTCCACCGAGATGGCCAGCAGGTCGAGCGTGTCGGGGAGGTCCTTGCGGATGGCCATCTGGCGGGAGGCCACCCGGCGGGTCAACCACGACGCCGGCAGGAGGAGGCCGATCACCGGCATGAGGACGAAGGTGATGAGCGCCCATTTGCGGGCCGGGTGGGTCAGCACCACGTATCCCATGCCGGCCAGGGTGAAGACGGCGCCGCTGGCCACCTGGCCGACGACGAACTCCTCGGCCCGCAGCGACTGGGCCATGCCGGCCACGAGGATCTTCTTGTGGGTGGCCTCCAGGTAGTTGCCGGGCGTGAAGCGGGTGATGAGCCCGAGGGCCCGGCCGCTCATCGGGCGGATGACCCGCACGAAGAACGGCTCCGCCAGGCGGCGCTCGAACTCGTCGGGGGCGACGGCGTCCCCCTCCAGGTCGTGCAGGTAGCGCTCGACGTCGGTGACCGGGCGGCGGGCCAGGACCGCCCCGACGGCGATGGCGACCGCGCCACCGATGGCGGCGGTGAGGGTGAGGAACAGCACGGACGAGCTCATCGTCAGACCTCGATCTTGACCATGCGGAAGATGATGAACGCCCCGAAGGCAACCGAGAGGCCGGTGCAGAGGAGCACCACCAGCCCGGCGCCGTGGAGCATGGGGGCAAGGTAGGAGGGGTTGGTGACCTGGATCATGAGCAGCAGCAGGGGCGCCAGCCCGGCCAGCACGTAGGCCGAGACCCGGCCCTCGGCCGAAAGCACCTGTACCTCCCGGCGCACCTCCTGGCGGGCCCGGATGAAGTCGGCCAAGGTGTGCAGGATGTCGGCCAGCTTGCCGCCGACGGTCTGCTGGATCCGGATGGCCTGCACGATCCAGTCCACGTCGCGGATTTGTAGGCGTGTGGCCATCCGGGCCAGCGCCTCCACCACCGGGTCGCCCAGGCGGGTCTCTGAAACGACCCGGCTGAATTCCTCGGCCAGGGGCGGCTCGGACTCCTCGCACATCATCTGGATCGCCCGCAGGAACGTGTGGCCGGCGGTGAGCGACGAGGCGATCAGGGTGAGGGCGTCGGGAAGCTGCGTCTCGAACGCCCGCCGGCGCTTGTTGATGCGCATGCGCAGCACCGAACTGGCCACCAGCGGCCCGAGGATGAGCCCGGCCACCCCGAAGAACCAAGAGCTCGTGATCCCGTAGAGGAAGGCGCTCAGGGCGACGGTTCCGGCACCCGAGATGACCACGTACTCGCCGGGCTTCACCGGCACACGGGCCCGCTCCAGGGACGACGCCAGCGAGCCCTTCTGGTCGAACTGCTCGACCATGCGGCCGGCCAGCCCGATGGTGCCCTCGACGAGGGGGCTGTAGCCCTCGCTGACGGTGGTGACGTCCACATCCCGCTCGCCGAAGGGCAGGTCGAGGATCTCGGCCAACGCCCTCTCCCGCTCACGGGCCCGGAACAGCACGCCGGCCACCACCAGGGCCAGCCCCAGGCCGACGGCGACGACGGCCAACACGGAGATGCTCATGGCCTGACCACCTCTCCTAACGGGCCCGCTCGGCGCGAGCCAGCGTGGCGACCTCGGGGACCTTGGCCGACCGCAGGCGGCCGGTGGGGGCGGGCGGCGGCGGGGTGGACCGGAAGGCCTTGGCCGGCACGTCCACGCCGTTCTCCGACAGCTTGTCGAGGAACTTGGGCCGCAGGCCGGAGGCCACCAGCTCACCGCTCGCCTTGGGAGCCGCCTCCTCGCCCACCCGGCGGGGGTAGAGCCGGTACTTGAAGATGTCCTGGAGCAGGATGGTGTCGCCCTCCATGCCCTGGATCTCGGTGACCGAGGTGACCACCCGGCGGCCGTCGGGCATGCGGTCCAGGTGCATGATCAGGTTGATGGCCGCCGCGATCTGCTCGCGGATGGCCCGCACGGGGAGCTCGAACCCCGCCATGAGCACCATTGTCTCCAGGCGGCTGAGGGCGTCACGGGGGCTGTTGGCGTGGACGGTGGTCATCGAGCCCTCGTGACCGGTGTTCATGGCCTGCAGCATGTCCAGGGCCTCGGCGCCCCGGACCTCGCCGACCAGGATGCGGTCGGGGCGCATGCGGAGGGCGTTGCGGACCAGGTCGCGGATGCGGACCTCGCCGGCGCCCTCGACGTTGGGCGGGCGGGCCTCCAGGCTGACCACGTGGGGCTGTTGGAGCTGGAGCTCGGCCGCGTCCTCGATTGTGACGATGCGCTCGCCGTCGGGGATGAACGACGACAGCACGTTGAGGTTGGTGGTCTTTCCGGTGCCCGTCCCTCCGGAGACCAGGACGCTGAGCTTGCCCCTGACGCATGCCTCCATGACGGTGGCCAGGTCCAGGGTGAAGGTGCCGAAGTTGATGAGGTCCTTGACCTGGTAGGGGTCGGCGGCGAACTTGCGGATGGTGAGCACCGGGCCGTTGATGGCCAGGGGCGGGATGATGGCGTTCACGCGGGAGCCGTCGGGGAGGCGGGCGTCCACCATGGGCGACGACTCGTCCACCCGCCGGCCGACGGCGGCCACGATCTTCTCGATCACGTGCCGGTACTGGTTGTCGTCGGTGAACGAGGCGCCGGTGTGGAACAGCTTGCCCTCGCGCTCCACCCAGATGTCGTCGTAGGCGTTGCACATGACCTCGGTGACGGCCACGTCGGCCAGCAAGGGGTCGAGGGGGCCGTAGCCGAGGGTGTCCTGGATCATCTCCTCGACGAACGCCCGCCGCTCCCGGGGGGAGATCTTTACCTCCTCGCTCTGGAGGATGCGGTCCATGGCCGCCCGGACCTCGGCGGCCAGCGCCTCGGCCGACATGCCGCTGGACTTGGGCGCCACCTCCGTGAGCACCAGCTCGCGCACCTTGCGCTTGCTGGCCGCCCACCCCGAGCTGGTGGGGCGTTTGCTGCCGTCGATGTCGGCGGTGCGCACCCGCCGTCGGGCCACCTCCACCACCGGGTTGGAGACCCGGGTGGCGGCCTGGGTCTCCTTGGCCTCGAGTGCGGCCAGCTTGTCTGACAGGTTCACGGGGGGTCCTTTCCTGCCCTGTGGCCTATGAGGCCTTGGAACGGGAGCCGGGGTGGAACATGCGGGCGAACAGGCCGCGGGACGCCTTGTGGGTGGCGGTGTCGCCGACCGTGTAGCGGGCCTCCTCGGGCAGGAGCGGCGCCAGGCCCGTCTCCATTCGCCGGCTGATCTCCGAGCCCGGCGAGAAGGCGAGGATCGGGGTGCCGACGTTGACCGACTTGGAGACCTCACGGGCGTAGGGGAGCACCGCCGAGAAGCCCTGGGGGAAGAGACGGGTCACCTGGTCGATGTCGATGCCGACGTCCTTCTCGGCCTTGTTCAGGATCAGCCGCACGTTCTCGGCCGGCATCTTGAGCTTCTCGAGGGTGTTCAGGAAAACCCCCATGTTGCGGACGCTGGGAAGGTCGAGGGTGGCCATCACGTACAGGTGGTCGGACAGGTCGAAGGCGGCCAGCACGATCTCGGTGAGGGCGGCGGGGGTGTCGACGATGACGTAGTCGAACATCTCGCGCAGCATCTCGATGATCTTGGTGACGTCCGGCGGGTGGATGCGGTCGGCGTCGGAGGGGTCCCGGGGGGCGGCCAGCACCTGGACGCCCGTGTCGTGCGTGACGAGGAACTCCTGGAGCTGGGCCGGCACCTCCCCCTCGTCGCCGTCGCGCTGCAGGGCGTCGAAGATCGTGTACCGGGGCCGCAGCCGCAGGGAGGTGGAGACCTCGCCGAACTGGAGGTCCAGGTCCACGATGCACACGCTGCGACCGGTGTGGTGGTGGAGGAAGTAGCCCAGGTTGGTGGCGAAGAACGTCTTGCCGCAGCCGCCGGTGGCCGAGCCCACCGTGAACACCGTGCCCTGGTGGGCGGGAGCGGCGGGGGCGGTGGCGGCGGCGGGGACGGGCGCCACCGCCACCCGCTGGCGCCCGACCTCCACCGCCCGTTCGATGGCGTCCCGCAGGACCCGGTCGGTGACGGGGAGCTGGAGGAGGTCGATGGCGCCGGCCCGGATGATGTCCCGCAGCTGGGCGTCGGGCCGGGTGGAGAAGGCGAGCAGGACGCTCATGGCCGGCAGCTCGTCGTGGATGATCTGGAGCCGGGACAGACCGGCCTTGGTGCCCAGGCTGGGCCCCGCGATCAGGACGTCGAAGGGGCCGTCGTCGGAGAGCACGTCTCCCACCGTCCCGACCCGCTCGCAGATCGAGACGTCGGGGCGGGGCCGCAGCTCGCCGGCGACCTCCTGGACCTGGCGGAGCAGCTCGGCGCCGCGGTCGAGGACGAGGATCTTCGGGTTGCGCACGTCGGGCTCCTAGGAAAGCTGCTTGAGGGCGTCGCCGGCCCCGCTGCCCGGGGTGCCCCCGACGGCGGCGGCGTCCTTGGACACGAGCGAGAAGTACAGCGACTGGAAGCTGGTCAGGTAGACGAGGTGCTCGGCCTCGGCCGGGCTGACGGCCAGCAGGAACGTGGCGTTGGCGCTGGTGGCGGTGGCGGCTGCGGTGGCGGTGGCCGACGGGCTGCCTCCCGTCACGTTGAGGACCTCGGTGTTCTGCATGATGAGCTTGGCCGAGGGTGCGCCGGGCCCGTCCTTGGCCACCCCGTAGATGTCGATGTGGTCACCGTTGCCGACGAAGCCGGCCACGCCGGGCACGGCACCGAGCTGGAGGGCGAGGGCCGTCTTGCCCGGGGGGATGGTCACGGTGCCCAGGCGGGTCTGGGGGACGGCGAACTGGCTGTCGGTGAGGACGGCGCCCTCGGGCAACGTGTCGACCGCCGTCTTGCCCGCCAGCTGCGACGGGTCGGTGAGGGCGCCGGCGGGCTTGGCCGAGTTGGCGACGCTGCGGCTCTTCACGAGGCCCTGGTCGACGGCGCTGACGCCCGACGTACCCGAGGGGATGGTCTTGGTCGCGTACAGGACGGTCGTGCCGTTGGCGCTGGAGGCCGACGAGGTCCCGTGGTCCCGGACCACGAAGAACGTCGCCGCCGCCCCTGCCACGAAGACGGCCAGCCCGAGGCTGACGATGAGGTTGGATCGCTTTGCCATGTGGTCTCCCGGCTTGCTCGTGCTACCCGCCACTCGCTGGGCAGCGTGCCGAGGTTGCATCGGCGCCCGGTGGCGGCTCCTGAAGCCCGAGGCCTGTAAGCCGGGAGGACGGTGCGGACGGTGCGGACGGCGCGGCCGGCTAAAGCCGGGAGCCGGGGTGACCGATGGCTCCAGCGTCAGATCCCCCCGCACTGGAGCCGCACGTGACCCACCGTGCCCTGCCTACGCCGTCCTCCGGTCGTCGCCGGCTTCGCCGCGGTGACGAGTCGGGCGCCGCCATGGTCGAGCTGGCGTTCGCCCTGCCGATCTTCGTCTTCCTCCTCTACGGCCTCATCACCTTCGGCGTGATCCTGGCCCAGAAGCAGCAGATCACCAACGCCGCCGCCGACGGCGCCCGCGCCGCCGTCGGACAGAGCTCTGCGGCCGCCGCCCAACTGGCGGCCCAGACCCGGGTCCACAACTCCCTGGGGGCGCCGGCGGGCTCCCCGGCCAACTACACCGAGAGCTACGTCACGGGGAGCTGCTCGGGAGGGTCGGGCAGCTGCATCACGGTCACGATCACGTGGGACTACAAGGACAACCCGCTCGTGCCGGCGGCCCCGGGCCTGAGCCTGGCCACGCCCAACACCTTCCACTCCACCGCCGTCGTCCAGTACTCCTGAGGAGCCCGGCCATGACCTCCACCCGGACGACCCGTGCCGACGAGCGCGGCACGATCCTCATCCTGTCCACCGTCGGCATCGTGGTCGCCATGATCGCCGCCGCCCTCGCCGTCGACCTCGGGCGCCTGGCGTCGGACAAGCGCGACGACCAGAAGGTGGCGGACTTGGCGGCCCTGGACGCCGCCCGTGACCTGAGCTCGGCGGCCACCGCCTGCGGCCGGGCCCAGCTCAGCGCCACCAGGAACGGCTTCTCCGGCCTGAGCTGCAGCAACGTGGAGATGGGCAGCGTCAGCGGGGCCGGGGTGTTCACGCCCGACGGCACTCTCAACAGCGCGGTCCGGGTGACCGTGCGCTCCTCGTTCAGCACCGCCTTCCCCTTCGTCAGCGGCCCGTCGAGCACGGGCGGCAAGGCGGTGGCCAAGGTCAGGACCCGGGCCGGGTTCTCGATCGGCTCGTCGCTGGCCAACTTCAGTTCCGCCGACAACGTCGTGCTCAACAAGGTGTTGGGCGCCATGCTGGGTGGCAGCCTCAACCTGAGTACGGTCAGCTATCAGGGCCTGGCCGGTGCCTCGGTCAAGCTCGGGGATCTGGCCACCCAGCTCACCGGCGGGAGCGTCGACACGCTGTTGACCACCAACCTGACGCTCGGCCAGCTGCTCACCGCCACCGCCACCGTCCTCAGCAGCTCCAGCCCGACCGTGGCTGCCACCGTCAGCGGGCTGGCCACCGTGGCCGCCACCTCGACGACCACGTTCAAGCTGGGCGACCTGATCTCCGCCACCCAGGGCCTCGGGTCGGTGGCCGGCGCCGACGTCAACGTGCTCGACCTCGTCACCGCCGCCGCCCAGGTCGCCAACAAGAACCACCTGGTCGACGCCGGCACCAGCCTCAGCCTTCCCGTGACCGGCGTCGGCAGCCTGTCGACCACGGTGGCGGTGACCGTGATCGAGCCGCCGAAGATCTACTTCGGTGACGTCGGCGGCTCGGTGTCGACGGCCCAGGTGACGGAGAAGCTGGCCTCGACGCTCAGCGCCAACGCCCTCGGCCTGGGCCTGTTGACCATCAGCGGCGTCGTGCCGGTGTCGATGGCCGCGGCCGGCGCCACCGGCACCCTGACGGCGGTGAACTGCACGGCGCCCAGCATCAGCGTGGGCGTGACGTCGCAGCCGGTCACCACCTCCACCGGCACGACCCTGACGGTCTCGCTCCTCGGGATCCCGGTGGCGTCCGTAAAAGTCGGGCCGGCGTCGGCCAACAGCGCCTCGGGCAGCAGCAGCCTGACCTTCTCCTACCCGTCGGAGTTCAGCCCGAGCGCCAGCCCCAAGTCGACCACCGCGGTGGCGCCCGGCCTGACAGTGTCCACCGGCAACATCTCAGTCACGCTCCTGGGCAGCCTCCCGCTCGGCATCACGGTCTCGGACGTCGCCAGTGCCGTCCAGACAATCGTCAACAACGTGGTGAGCGCCGCCTCCAACGAGGTCCTGACCCCCACGTTCGCGGCCATGGGCCTGAAGCTGGGACAGGACGACGTCGGGGCTCTGAAGAACTACTTCGACGCCACGAGCTGCGGTCAGCCGGGGCTCGTCGGCTGAGCCGCCCTTCACGGGCAGGCTTCCCCCGGCCCTGCCCGCCGGCCCCCGGAGGGCCCGACCACCCCCGCCCGGTCGGCCCTCCGGAAGGCCATCCCGTCCGTACCGGTCAGGACCGGAGCCCCTGCGCAGTGCCTGAATCACCATCCAGCGGCTCTGTACCTCGAGGTGCGCAGGTCGTTCGGGCCTGGGCCTCCGCCGTGGAGAGTGTTTGGCGCAGGTAGATGCGCCGGTCCCCTATTGCCGTGTCCCAGGGCAGTGGTCCACCCTGGATCCCATGGACAAGTGTGCTGTGGTCTGGGCGCACGCCATGGCCAGTTCCCGGGCCCACGAGGACGAGCTGGGGCTCTTCGACTGGTCGGCGGTGCAGGAGGTGGCGCGGGTCGTCCGCTACGACGCCCGGGGCCACGGCGAGACCGAAGCCATGCAGTACTACGACCGGGCCTTCCGCTGGCCCTGCATGGTGGACGACATGCTGCGGGCGGGAGGCACCGGCCCGTTCGTGGCCGGGGGTACGGGGATGGGAGCGGCGGTGGCCCTGTGGACCGCCCTGCGGGCGCCCAAGCGGGTGCAGGGCCTGGTGGTGATGGCCCCACCCCCGGCGTGGGAGTCCCGGGGGGCCGATGCCGAGCGATGGGAGGCGGCCGCCGGGCTGGTCGAGCGCCGCGGCGTGCGAGCCCTGGCCGACGACCTGCAGCGGCGCCCGGCCCCCAGGATCTTCGCCGAGCAGCTCCCCGAGGCCCGGGCCGTCACCGCCCGCCACCTGGGCGCCATGGAGGACCGGGCGGTGGCCGCCATCCTCCGGGGCGCCGCCGCCTCCGACCTGCCGGCGCGGGAGGAGGTGCGCACGATCGTCGTCCCCGCCCTCGTCCTGGCCTGGGCCGGCGACCCCGCCCACCCGGCCCCGGTGGCCGAGTCCCTCGCCGACCTGCTGGTGCTCAGCGAGCTGCACGTGGCCTCCGACCTGGCCGCCGTCCGGTCCTGGCCCAAGCTCATCGCCGACTTCGTGGCCGGGCTCTGCCGCTGGGAGTGAGCCCCGCCGTCCCGCTGTGCCGCGGCCCCGCCCGTCCCAGCCGGCGCCGTCCGGCGGCCGCGGTCAGCGCCGGCTGCGGGAGAGGAGGCGGCCGGCGGCGCCGATCTCGGCGGGGTCCAACGGGGTCGGCACCAGGAGGATGAGGCGGTCCACGCCGCTGCGCCGGAGGTGCGAGCGCTCCCGCCCCTGGTGGTCGAGCCAGCGGGAGTCCAGGCCGGCGAAGGCGGTGACCAGGAACTCGTCGGGGTCGCGCCCGGCCTGGGCCCGCGCCCGCCGGGCAGTGGCCAGGAGCTCGTCGAGGCGGGGGTTGAAGGCCTGGACGTTGATGCCGTCCGCCTCCCGGCCCGCCAGCTCGGCCATCTTGGGCCCGAAGGCGCCCACCACGATCGGCGGTGGGGGGTCGGGGCGGGGAAAGCCGGACGCCGCCTCCAGGCGGTAGTGGTGGCCGGCGAACCCGGTCGTACCGCCGGTCCAGACTTGGCGGATCACGGCGATGGCCTCGGTGAGCCGCCGGCGGCGGACCGGGTCGGGCCCGACCCGCCGGCCGAGCGCCTGCTGTTCGGCGGCGTACGGCGTCGCCGGACCGCCGCCCGCGCCGAGGCCCAGGAGGACCCGCCCGCCGCTCATCTCCTGGAGGGTGGCGGCGGCGGTGGCCACCAGCAGGGGGTGGCGGTTGGCCACGTTGAGCACGAGGGGCCCGATGGCCAGGCCCTCGACGGTGGCGGCCAGCCCGGCCAGGAGGGTCCAGCTCTCCAGCACCCAGTCGGCCCGGTGGACGCTGCCGGCCAGGTGGTCCCACGTCCACAGGCCCGAGAAGCCGGCCTCGGCGGCGGCCAGGGCGGCGGCCCGGAGGTCCTCCCACCGGGCACCGAAGGGGTCGAGAAGGAGGTCGGTGCGGGCGGGCACGGGCCAACACTACGAGTGCCGTCGCCGGGCGGCCGTGGCTACCCTTCGGCATGCTCCGCCACGTCGCGCTGTTCTCCTGGAACCCCGACGCCTCCGCGGCCGCCATCCGGGCGTTCGCCGACGGCCTGGCCGCCCTCCCGGGCCGGGTGCCGGAGATCCGGTCCTACACGTTCGGCCCCGACGCGCGCCTCGCCGGCCTGCCTGGCCAGGACGCGGCGTCCGGCGGGGCGGACGACTTCGCCCTGGTGGCCGACTTCGACGACGCCGCCGCCTACCTGCGCTACGCCGAGCACCCGGCCCATCGCCACCTCATCGCCGAGTTGCTGAGGCCCATCGTCGCCGGCCGCCACGCCGTGCAGTACGACGTGTAGCGCCCTCCCCGGCGGGTTCGGGCAGGGCGTCGACCCCTACCCGGCGCCCGACGCCAATCGGCCGGGGGCCGGCACCGAGCGCAGGAACCCGACCATGTCCTGGGCCCGGTACAGGTTGTGGGTGGTCGGGTGCTGGGGCGCCTTGCCGACGACCCGCCCGTCGGGCGTGGTCCCCCAGAAGCCCTCGTAGACCTGACCGGGCCGGTGGGGGTCCGTGATGTGGTGGGTCACCTGGCGCACGCCGGCCATCTGCGACCGCTCCCAGGACGGCTCGTCCAGGAACAGGACCACCTGGGGGTCGGACAGCTCGATGGCCCGGGTGAGGCGGTCGGGCTCCGTCCCCAGGTGGAGGAGCGAGGTCAGGGCCAGGGTGTCGGGCTGGGCCCAGTCCGGCTCGTGGGCCCGGAACAGCTCCAGGGACCAGCGCCGGACCTCCGCCCAGAACCCGAGGGGGTCGGGGTAGTAGAACCCCTCGTTGGCCGACCCCAGGGTGGGCGGCTGGTCCTCCCAGTGGACGAAGGGGTCCCGCCAGTTCGGTGGCTTGGTGGTCACCATCAGCAGCCAGGCGTTGACCGCCGCCGGGGAGAAGGGCGGCCAGCCCTCGGCTCGTCCCTCCGCCGCCCGGCGCGCCCGCCCCTTGAGGGCTCGCGCCGCGTCCAGCCGCTCGGAGGCGCGTCGGGAGAACAGGCGGGGGTCGGCAGCGATGCCCCGATGATACGGTCGCCTCACGTGATGGTCATCGGCCTCACCGGCGGGATTGGTACAGGGAAATCGTCGGTGGCCCGGTTGCTGGCCGACCGGGGGGCGGTGGTGGTGGACGCCGACGACCTGGCGCGCCAGGTCGTGGAGCCCGGTACGCCCGGGTACGGGGCGGTGCTCGAGCGGTTCGGGCCGGCCGTGACCGGGGCCGACGGCCGCCTCGACCGCCGGGCCCTGGCCGACGTGGTGTTCAGCGACGCCGCCGCCCGGGCCGACCTGGAGGCCATCGTCCACCCCGCGGTCGAGGCGGCCCGGGTCAGTCGCCTGGAGGCCATGGCGGGGACCGAGGCCGTCGTGGTGGTGGTGGTGGTGCCGCTCCTCGTGGAGGTGGGCTGGGACGGCGCCGACGCGGTGGTGGTCGTCGACTGTCCCGAGGAGGAGGCGGTGCGCCGGGTGACGGCGTCCCGGGGCATGGCCCCCGACGACGTCCGCCGGCGCATGGCCGCCCAGGCCAGCCGGGCCGACCGCCTGGCCCGCGCCGACCGGGTGATCCCCAACGACGGCTCGCCGGCCGACCTGGAGGCGGCGGTGGACGCCGCCTGGCAGTGGATCCGCAGCCTCCCCCCTCCCGAACCGGGTTCGGTTAGCAGGCACAGGAGCCCCTCGACCGAACCCGGTTGAGCGGGGAATGGCGCTGGCGGCCCCCAGGAGGCTCCGAAGGAGGGCGACAGTGTCACCGGGCCGTGCGGTGAGGTCCTCCCGGGTCACCCTGACCACCCGCCACCCGCCGGCCAGCATCCGGTGGTCCCGCCGGCGGTCCGCCTCCCTATCGAGAAGCGGCTGATGATGGCGCCGACCGTCGAGCTCGATCAGCGGGGCTGCCTCCCGGTAGGCGAAATCGACGCGGCCCTGCCACGCCTGGTCGTCCCCGGCGTCCAACTGCCGGGCGGGATCGGGAAGCCCGGCGGCCCGGACCAGGGCCACGAACCGTCCTCCAGTTCACTCTCGGTGGCGACGTAGCCCGGCCCTCTGTCAGCGAGGAGGGCCCGCATCACGGCGATGCCCGGTCGCCCCCGCGCCGCCAGCTGGTCGGTCGTCACGCGCAGCTCGTCGAGCGATACCAGCCGGCCGGCCAGGGCGTTGTCCACCGCCCGGGCCGTCCGGGCGGGATGGACGGCGCCGGCAAGGTCGACGAGCCTTCTCGCCAATCGGGTGGTGGGGACGCCCTCGACCGTCGTCACGTGGCCGACGAGGGAGGCCCGAGGGCGGTGGACGACCACCCGGCGGTGCTGGTGGTGAGGGCGGGGAGCCGTCACCTCGGGCACACCCGCCCGGGGGAAATGGCTGCGACCCGCTCGTCCATGGCGACCAAGAGGTGGTGACAGGAACGCCCCTCCTCGAACCGGGTTCGGCTAGGCGGCGCCCGCGTCTGGTAAGCGAACCCGGTTCGCCGGCGGGCCGGTGTCGTACCCCGCCGGTAGCCTTGACGGCGTGCCCCCGTTCAAAGTCGTGAGCGCGTTCCAAGCCGCGGGGGACCAGCCCCGGGCCGTCGAGGCGCTGGCCCGCGGGGTGGAGCGGGGGGACCGGTTCCAGACCCTCCTGGGCATCACCGGGAGCGGCAAGAGCGCCACCATCGCCTGGACCATCGAGCAGGTCCAGCGCCCGACCCTGGTGATCGCCCCCAACAAGTCCCTGGCCGCCCAGCTGGCCAACGAGTTCCGGGAGTTCTTTCCCGAGAACCGGGTCGAGTACTTCGTGTCCTACTACGACTACTACCAGCCCGAGGCTTACATCCCGTCGTCCGACACGTACATCGAGAAGGACGCCACCATCAACGACGAGATAGACCGCCTGCGCCACTCGGCCACGTCCGCCCTGCTGGCCCGGCGCGACGTCATCGTGGTGGCGTCGGTCTCGTGCATCTACGGGCTGGGGTCGCCCGAGGAGTACCGCAAACAGGTCCTCTACCTCCGCCCCGGCCAGGAGACCGACCAGCGGGCCATCATCTCCCAGCTGGTGGACATGCAGTACGAGCGCAACGACCTCAACTTCATCCGGGGCAAGTTCCGGGTGCGGGGGGACACCATCGAGGTCTTTCCGGCCTACGAGGAGATGGGCGTCCGCATCGAGCTGTTCGGCGACGAGGTGGAGCGCATAAGCCGGGTGGACCCCCTCACCGGCGAGCTGCTGGCGGTGGTCGAGGAGCTGGAGGTCTTCCCGGCTACCCACTACGTGGCCGGTGAGGAGAACATGAAGCGGGCCATCCTCAGCATCGAGGACGAGCTCCGCGAGCGGCTCTCGTGGTTCGAGAAGGAGGGCAAGCTCCTCGAGGCCCAGCGCCTCCGCATGCGCACCCAGTACGACCTGGAGATGATGCAGGAGGTGGGGTTCTGCTCGGGCATCGAGAACTACTCCCGCCACATCGACGGCCGGGCTCCGGGGCAGCCGCCGCACTCGCTGCTCAGCTTCTTCCCGAAGGACTATCTGACGGTCATCGACGAGTCCCACGTCACCGTGCCCCAGCTCCACGGTCAGTACGAGGGGGACCGGTCCCGCAAGGAGACGCTGATCGACCACGGCTTCCGCCTGCCGTCGGCGGCCGACAACCGCCCCCTGCGGTTCGACGAGTGGTACGAGCGGGTCGGTCAGTGCGTGTTCCTCTCAGCCACCCCCTCCGACTACGAGGTGTCCCAGTCGAGCCAGGTGGTGGAGCAGATCGTGCGCCCGACCGGGCTCATCGACCCGGAGGTCATCGTCAAGCCCACCAAGGGCCAGATCGACGACCTCATGGCCCAGATCACCGAGCGGGTGGCCCGCGAGGACCGGGTGCTGGTCACCACCCTCACGAAGAAGATGGCCGAGGACCTCACCGACTACCTCCTGGAGCTCGGCGTTCGCGTCCGCTACCTCCACAGTGAGGTGGACACCATCCAGCGCATCGAGATCCTGCGCGACCTCCGCCTGGGGGAGTTCGACGTACTGGTCGGCATCAACCTGCTGCGGGAGGGCCTCGACCTCCCCGAGGTGTCGCTGGTGGCCATCCTCGACGCCGACAAGGAGGGCTTCCTCCGCTCGGAGACGTCGCTCATCCAGACCATCGGGCGGGCGGCCCGCAACGTGGACGGGCAAGTGATCATGTACGCCGACAAGGTCACCGACTCCATGCAACGGGCCATCTCCGAGACCAGCCGGCGCCGTGGAGTGCAGCAGGCCTATAACGCCGAGCACGGCATCGACCCCCAGACCATCCGCAAGGCGGTCACCGACATCCTCGCCACCTTGCGGCCCGAGGGCGACGGCAAGGCGCCCTCGCCCGGGCGTGACCGGCGGTCCCGCCGGCGGGACAAGGTCCGCAGCGACTTCGCCGAGCTGCCCCACGACGAGCTCGAGCGCCTCATCCGCACGCTGGAGGAGGAGATGCACGAGGCCGCCACCGACCTGCGCTTCGAGTACGCGGCCCGCCTGCGCGACGAGATCTCCGACCTGAAGCGGGAGCTGCGCCAGGTCGGCTGAGTGCCGCGGGACGGCCCCGTCTCCGCCGACCGACGCAGCCGGCGGCCGCCGGTTCCGCTCAGGGTGGGGCGCCAACGTGCCGATCCACACGGTGTGAGCACCTCACCGGTCCCACCGGGCGCGGGCCGGCGCCTGGCGCCGCCCGGGCGCGGGCTGGCGACCGCCACCGAGGGTGTGCCGACTGCGCCCGGACCGGCTGGGCGGCGGCCGGTCGCCGCCGGCGGCCGGCGCCCTGGGCCGGCGGTGGTCGGAGCCGTCGCCGGCGTGGCGACGGCCGCCGCCTACCTGGTCGGCACCGGGCGGTCCCTCGATTTCGACGGCGCCGAGACGGTCGGCCGGTTCGTCCGCGAGGGCCCGCCGTGGGCGGTGTTCAGCCGTCAGGCGGTCTTCAACAACCACCCGTTCTTCTCGTTCCTCGAGCAGTTGGTGAGGGTGGCGACGGGCCGCACCGACGCCGCCGCCATGCGGGCCCTCCCGATCGCCTTCGGGGCGCTGACGGTAGGCCTGCTGGCCTGGTACGCAGCCCGCCGCCACGGCCCGCTGGCCGGGCTGGTGGGCGCGGGGGTGGTGGCCTGCAATCCCACGTTCGCCGCCCTGGCCCGAGCCCCGCGCGGCTACAGCCTGCTGGCCCTGTGCGCCCTCGGGTCCACGATCCTCGTCGTCGAGGACCACGACGGGCGGTCCGGCTGGTGGGACCTGGCCTACGTGGTCGTGGCCGGCGCCGGGCTGGCGACCCATCTCTACATGGTCCCCGTGCTGGCCGGCCACGTGGGCGTTGCCGTCGCCCGCCGCCGGCTCGGGCCCCGCGGGCGGGGCCGGCTGCTTGGCGTTGCGCTTCTGGGCAGCCTGGCCTACGCGGGCATGGCCCGCGCCATGGTGGACGCCGGTGCCGCTCACGCCCGGGTGTTCCAGCCCGGCTTCCCGTGGCGGGTCTGGGTCATGGCGGCCGGTGGCGGCTGGGCCGCCGTGGCCCTGTCGCCGGTGGTGGTGACCGGCGGCGCAGTGGTGGTCCGGAGCAGGGCGGCCCGAGGAGCGGCGGTGGCGGCCGGGGCGGTGCTGGTGGCCCTGTGGGCGGGCGTGCAGTCGGCGGCCCTGAGCGAGCGGTTCCTCGTCTGGCTCGTACCCGCCGCCGGGTACCTGGCGGCCGCGGCCGTCGGCCGGGCTCCCCGCCGGGGGCTGCTGGCGGGCGCCGGGGTGGTCCTGGCCGCCGCCGCCCTGGCCCCCGGCTTCACGACCGAGCCCACCGGCTACCGCCAGGCGGCGGCCCTCGTCCAGCGGGTCGACGCCTCGGGACGGCGGGCGTGCGTCGTCGGCGTCGGCGTGTCGCCGATGCTGGCCTACCTGGACACGCCCCGCCAGTTCGCGGTGGTCACCGAGGCGGACCAGCTGGCGGCCTGCGACACGGTGGTGGTGGCAACGTGGTGGCCGTCGTCCTCCGCCTGGTTCGCGGCCGACGCCCGGGTGATCCGGGTCGCAGAGGCGACATTCCCGGTGCGCCGGGTGCTGCCCGCCGCCGACCCCGCCCTGGTGCTGTCCCGACCGCCCGGCTGAGCCCGCGCTCAGGCCTCCCGGGCGACGTGCCGATGAAGTCCCAAGGTTCTCGCCGCACGCCCGCACCGGGGGGTTTCCAGATCGTGCGCCAACTCACCGCTCCTCTCCCACCGGCGCCCCCCACCGGGCGCCCTCTCGCGTCCTCACCCAGGGCGGGGATGACGGCCCGGGTGGCCGCCGCCCCCCTCTGGGCCCACGCGCTGGCGCTGGCCGTCGTCTTGCTGGCGCTGGTGCCGGTGATCGGCACCCGGGCCTCGTGGTCGGCCGACGAGGGCGCCGCCATCGTCCAGGCCCGCCACCTGGCGGCCGGGAAGGGCTGGGCCGTCGCCCATCCCTTCCCCGAGGTGGACCCCGGCGCCGCCGCCTATCCCCTCGAGCTCTCCACCCGGGGTCCGGCCGGCACCGCCCCGTTCGTCAAGCACCCGCTCTACGCCCTGCTCCTGGCGGGCGCCGACCGGGTGGGCGGGGTGGCCGCCATGGTGGCCCTCTCGCTGGCCGGGACGGTGGTGGCCGCCGCCCTCGCCGCCGCCCTCGCCGCCCGGCTGCGCCCCGGCCTGTCCCGCCCCACGCTGTGGGCGGTGGGGCTGGCCACGCCCCTGCTCTTCGACGGCTACCTGGTCATCGCCCACACGCTGGGCGCCGCCTGCTCGGCCGCCGCCGTCCTCCTCGCCCTGGGCGCGGTTGAGGGGCGCCGCCACCGGTGGGCGTGGGCCGCAGGGGCGGGCGCGGCCGTCGCCGCCGCCGTCCTGGTCCGGACCGAGGCGGTGTTCCTGGGCGTCGGGCTGGGGGTGGCGGTGGCGGCCGTCGCCTGCTGGCGGCGCAGCCGGCCCCTCGCCGCCCTCGCCGCCGCCGTCGTCGCCAGCGCGGCAGCGGCCCACGTGGGCGAGGGGGCGTGGATCGCCCACATCCTCGGCGGCCGGGCGGTGGGCCTGGGCGGCGATCCCGACGCCGGCGTCGGCCTGGTGGCCGGGCGCCTCCAGGGCTTCGGGCTCACCTGGCTCCGGCCGGGCTATGGGCAGTTCCCCACTGCCGAGGTCGCGCTGATCATCATGCTGGGAGCGGTCGTGATCCTGGGCATCACCGTCCGGCGCCATCCGAAGGACGGCCGGGCGCTGACCTTCCTCGGCAGCGTGGCGGCGGTGGCCGCCACCGCCGCCCTCGCCCTGGCCCCCACCAACCTGGTCCCGGGCCTGTTGGTGGCCTGCCCGGTGATAGCGGCCGGGCTGGTCTCGCTGCGGCGGAGCACGCTCGACACCGTGGGGGCCCGGCTTGCCCTCGGCACCTTCTCGATGTTCGCCCTGGCCGTGCTCGCCACCCAGTACGCCCGGGGCGGGTCCGGCGAGTGGGGCGGTCGCTACTTCGCCATCGGGCTGCCGGTGCTGGTACCCGTCGCCCTGGTGGCGCTCACCGACGCCGGCCGTGCCCTGGCGCCTCGCACCCGCCGGGGCGTGGCGGGCGCCCTGGCCGCGTGCTCGGTGGCCCTCGCCGTCATGGGCGTGGCCGGCCTCCGGGACACCCACCGGCTCACCGCCCGCCTCATGGCCTCGGCCGACCGCGCCGGGCGGGCGGTCGGCCCGTCCGGGCGGCCGGTCATGATCGCCACCAATGGCGCCGTCCCCCGCCTGGCGTGGTCCACCTTCGACCGGCAGCGCTGGCTCCTGGCCGACCCCGCCGACCTCCGGCCACTGGCCGGGCGACTGCAGGCCGCCGGCGTCGGCCAGGCCGTGTTGGTCACCGACCATCTCGCCCGGGACCTGGGCGACCTGGGACCGGGCGCCACCCTCCGGTCCCGCGACGGCCGGCCCGACGGCCTGGGCTGGCAGGTGGCCGTCGTCGGCCTGACCCCATGACCTCCGGGGACGCCCGGGCCGACGGCCGTCGCCCCCTCCGGCCGGCGGTGGAGGTGGTGGCCGCCGGCCTGCTCACCGCCGCCCTGGCCTTTGGCGGCCTCCTCTACCGGGCCCAGACGGTCGGGACCGACCCGGCCCGCCAGGGGACCCCCTACGCGCCCGCGTTCCGGGGACAGACCGTTGGCCCCGGCGCCCTCATGAACGCCCACGACGGCCAGGCCTTCGGTTCGCTCGCCCTCGACCCGCTACTTTCCCACCCGTCGGCCTGGACCGGAGGCAGGGCCGAGCTGGCCTACCGCGCCGCCCGGCCACTCCTCGGGTGGCTGGTGATGCTGACCTCGTTCCGCTCGGCCCACGCCGTCGGCTTCGGCCTCCTGGGCTGGTCGGCGGTCGGCATCGGGTTGACGGCGGCCGGGGCCCGCATGCTGTGCCGACGGTTCGGCCGCCAAGGCGACTGGGTGCCACTCCTGCTGCTCCTGCCCGGCGTGGCCGGCCAGCTCCTGTTCGGCGGCCTGCCGGACGCCCTGGCCACCGGCCTCGCCCTCGTCGGCATGGCGTGGTGGCTCGACGGCCGGGACCGCCGGGCCGTCGCCGCCCTGTGCCTCGCCGCCCTCGGCCGCGAGACCACCCTGCTGGTGCCGCTCGCCCTGCTCCTGGCGACCCTTGGCCGGGGGCTCCCGAGCCGGGGGGCCGCCCGGCACCGGGCCCTCCGCCTGACGGTGCCCTTCGCCGCCTACGCCGGGTGGGTGGCCGTGGTGTGGGCCCGGCTGGGGGCGTTGCCGACCGCTGCCGGCGAGGGGCGGCTGGCCCTGCCCCCCTCCAACCTGATGGCCGCGGTGCCCCGGTGGAGCTGGGTGGAGGTCGTCACCGCCGCCAGCGTGGTGGTCCTGGCCGCGGTGGCCTGGCGGCGGGCGCCCGGGCCGGACGTGCGGTGGTTGGTGGCGCTGTCCGGCCTCCTCGCGCTCCTCCTCGGTCCCACCGTGCTTCGGGAATGGGACCTCGCCAGGCCCCTCCTGCCGGTCACAGTCGTCGGGGCCTGCCTGCTGGCCGGGCGCGCCCCCGGGGACCCGCCGGCCGCCGGCGAGCGCCGCCCCCTGGTGGCCGCCGGGGCGGGCTGAACGAGAGCCGGGCCGCCCCCACCTCGCCCCCCAGGCCTTGGCCGCCACCCCCGGCGCCCTCCCGACGGTCGACGAGCCCAGGACGCCCTCCAATCGAAAACATCGAGTGGACGCCGAAGCCGATGGCGGGAGTGCCGCCGGAGGGTGCAGCCGCCCCGGGTCCTCGGGCCCCGGGGAAGCATCCGCCCGGCGGCGCAGCCGGGCGGGCGCCGGTAACCTCGGCGGGGTGGCTGACACGCTTGTCATTCGCGGGGCGCGGGAGCACAACCTGCGCGACGTGTCCCTGGAGCTGCCTCGCGACCGCCTCATCGTCTTCACCGGGCTGTCGGGGTCGGGCAAGTCGTCCCTCGCCTTCGACACCATCTACGCCGAGGGCCAACGGCGCTACGTGGAGTCCCTCTCGGCCTACGCCCGCCAGTTCCTGGGGCAGATGGACAAGCCCGACGTGGACTTCATCGAGGGACTGTCGCCGGCCATCTCCATCGACCAGAAGTCGGCGTCCCGCAACCCCCGGTCCACCGTGGGCACCATCACCGAGATCTACGACTACCTGCGCCTGCTGTACGCCCGCATCGGCGTGCCCCACTGCCCGCAGTGCGGCGCCGTGGTCACCCGCCAGACGCCCCAGCAGATCGTCGACCGGGTGCTGGAGCTGCCCGAGGGCACCCGGTTCCAGGTCCTGGCCCCCGTGGTCCGGGGTCGCAAGGGCGAGTACGAGGGCCTCCTCGGCGAGCTGGCGGGCCAGGGCTTCGCCCGGGCCCGGGTGGACGGCGTGCTCCGGGAGCTGTCCGGTCCTGCCGGGGAGGCGGCCACCCTGGCCCGCTACGAGAACCACACCATCGAAGTGGTGGTGGACCGCCTGGTCCGGCGCGACGGCATCGAGCGCCGGCTGACCGACTCCATGGAGACGGCCCTGCGCCTGGCCGACGGCGTGGCCGAGGTGGAGATCGTCCCCCGCGACGGCGCGGTCGGCGGCGAGGTCGACGGCGCGGGTGGGCCCGGGGAAGCCGATCGCACCGGCGCGGCGAGCACTGGCGCGCCAGGCGCCGGCGTCGAGGCCCGCACCCTGACCTTCAGCCAGCACCTGGCCTGCCCCAACGACGGCACGTCGTTCGACGAGCTGGCGCCTCGCAACTTCTCGTTCAACTCGCCCTACGGCGCATGCCCCCACTGTGACGGGCTGGGCACCCGCTTCGAGGTCGACCCCGAGCTGGTGGTGCCCAACCCCGACCTCACCCTGGACGAGGGCGCCATTGCCCCCTGGGCCGGTGCCCGGGGCGAGTACTTCCACCGGGTGCTGGCGGCGGTGGCCGAGGCCTACGGGTTCCGGGGCACCGCGCCCTGGCGGAAGCTGAAGAAGTCCGAGCAGAAGGTGCTGCTGTACGGCTCGGGCACCCGCCAGATCCACGTGCAGTACCGCAACCGCTACGGGCGCACCCGGTCGTACAACACCCAGTACGAGGGCGCCGTGCCCTACCTCCAGCGCCGCCACGCCGAGGCCGAGTCCGATTACATGCGCGACCAGATCGAGGGCTACATGCGGGAGGTGGCCTGCCCGGACTGCGGCGGCGCCCGCCTCAAGCCGGAGTCCCTCGGCGTCACCGTGAGCGGGCGCAACATCTTCGAGCTGTGCGACCTCTCCATCGCCCGGGCGGCCGAGGCCCTGGTGACCCTGGAGCTGTCCGAGCGGGACCGCATGATCGCCGAGCGGGTGGTGCGGGAGGTCAACGCCCGCATGCAGTTCCTCCTCGACGTCGGTCTGGACTACCTCAGCCTCAACCGCTCGGCCGCCACCCTGGCGGGCGGCGAGGCCCAGCGCATCCGCCTGGCCAGCCAGATCGGCAGCGGCCTGGTGGGCGTGCTGTACGTGCTCGACGAGCCGTCCATCGGCCTGCACCAGCGCGACAACCGCAAGCTGGTCGAGACCCTCCTCCGCCTGCGGGACCTGGGCAACACCGTGATCGTCGTCGAGCACGACGAGGACACCATCCGGGTGGCCGACCACGTGGTGGACATCGGCCCCGGCGCCGGCGAGCACGGTGGCCACGTGGTGGTGTCGGGCACGGTCGCCGACCTGGAGGGCGAGGCCCGGTCGCTCACCGGCCAGTACCTCAGCGGGGCCCGGTCCATCCCGGTGCCGGCCATGCGACGGGAGCCGGGCGACGACTGGCTGGCCGTGCGGGGCGCCCGCGAGCACAACCTCAAGTCCATCGACGTGGAGCTCCCGCTGGGCTGCCTGGTGTGCGTCACCGGCGTCTCCGGGTCGGGCAAGTCCACCCTTGTCAACGACATCCTGTACCGGGCCCTGATGCAGCGCATCTACCGGTCCAAGGTGGTTCCCGGCCGCCACCGGACCATCGAGGGCGATGAGCTGCTGGACAAGGTCATCAACATCGACCAGTCGCCGATCGGCCGGACGCCCCGCTCCAACCCCGCCACCTACACCGGCGTCTTCGACCACGTCCGTCGCCTGTTCCGCCAGACCACCGAGGCCAAGGTGCGGGGCTACCTGCCGGGCCGGTTCTCGTTCAACGTCAAGGGCGGCCGCTGCGAGGCGTGCGCGGGCGACGGCACGATCAAGATCGAGATGCATTTCCTGCCCGACGTGTACGTGCCCTGCGAGATCTGCAAGGGGGCCCGCTACAACCGCGACACCCTCGACATCACGTTCAAGGGCAAGAACATCGCCGAGGTGCTCGACCTGTCGTGCGAGGAGGCGGCCGAGTTCTTTGCCAACCAGCCGGCCATCGCCCGCCACCTGGTGACCCTTGTGGACGTCGGCCTCGGGTACGTGCGGCTGGGCCAGCCGGCGCCCACCCTGTCGGGCGGCGAGGCCCAGCGGGTGAAGCTGGCCAGCGAGTTGTCCAAGCGCTCCACCGGCCACACCATCTACATCCTGGACGAGCCCACCACCGGCCTGCACTTCGAGGACATCCGCAAGCTCCTCCACGTGCTGAGCCGCCTGGTCGACGCCGGCAACACCGTGCTCGTCATCGAGCACAACCTGGACGTCGTCAAGTCCGCCGACTGGATCGTGGACCTCGGCCCCGAGGGTGGCGACGGCGGCGGCTTGGTGGTGGTGGAAGGCCCGCCCGAGGTGGTGGCCAAGACCTCCGACAGCCATACCGGCCGCTTCCTGGCGCCGGTGCTGGCCGGGCACCACCGGTAGCCTCCCATCACGGGCATCGGCGGCGGGTCCGCCAACCTGCAGGCCGCCGCCCGGGTGTTCAGATCTTCCCGAAGGAGCCGACGGCGGGGGCGAGCACGATGGCCATGATCGGCGGGAAGATGAAGACGACGAGCGGGAACATGATCTTCACCGGCAACTTGGCCGCCTTCTCCCGGGCCCACGCCCGTCGCCGGGACCGGACCTCGGCGGCCTGCGTGCGCAACACCCGCCCCACGGGGATGCCGAGTGCGTCGGCCTGCAGGAGGGCCAGCACCAGCGTGCGCACTGCATCGACGTCGACCCGCTCGCGCAACTGCCGAAGGGCGTCCTGGCGGGGCAGGCCCAGCTCCATGTCCGACAACGCCACCGACAGCTCGTCGGTGACGGGCGACGTGAAGTTGCTGCAGATGAGGCTCAGGGCCGCTTCGAAGCCGCTCCCAGCCTCGACGGCGATGGCCAACATGTCGACGATGTCGGGGAGGTCCTTGATCATGGCGTCCGACCGGCTCGCCGCCATGCGCTTGATGCGGACCGACGGCAACATGAAGCCGACGACGGGAACGAGCACCAGGGCGAGAACATGGGCCGATGGCGACGGCGTTGGTACCAGGGGTGCCAGTGCGGCCCCCGCCGCCGCCAGCCCCAGCGTGGCCATCAGGTGCTCCCCGACCTTGTGCCTGCCGGTCACGCCCGCCTGCGCGAGCTGACGCTCGACGTTGCCGACGTAGGCACGGGGCAGCACCCGCTGCAGCCGTGACGAGACGCGGGCGTACGTGGCGCGCGCCAACCGGGGCACCAGAGGCTGGTCGAGCGGCGTTCGCTCCTGCTCGTACCCGAGGCCGGCCAGGAACTCATCGAGGTCGGGAGCCGTCCGGCGCGCCCCGACGACGGTGGCCAGCATCAGGACCAGGCCACCGAGGGAGAGGGCCAGGAGGGCGAGCATGCCCGGGTTCGTCACACGTCGATCCTGACCATCCGGAAGATGACGAACAGGCCGATCAGAACCGAGCCGGCGCAACCCGCCAGCACCCCCAGGCCCCACCCGTGGTAGAGGGGGAGCAGATAGTCCGGGTTCACGAACCGCATGGTGACGAACAGGAACGGCACCAACCCGGCGAGCACGTACGCCGACATCCGCCCCTCGGCGGTGAGGACCCTCACCTCCCGCCGGACCTCCTCCCGGGCCCGGATGAACTCGGCCAGCGTGTGCAGGAGAGCAGCCAGCCGTCCCCCGACCGTCTGCTGGATCCTGATGGCCTGGACGACCATGTCCATGTCCCGGATCTCCAACCTCTTGGCCATCCGTTCCAAGGCGTTCACCACTGGGTCGCCCAGCCGGGTCTCGCTCACGACCCGGCCGAACTCCTCGGACAGCGGCGGTTGGGATTCCTCGCACATCATCTGGATGGCCCGGAGGAACGTGTGGCCGGCGCTCAGCGACGAGGCCGCCAGGCCCAGGGCGTCGGGCAGCTGGGCGGTGAAGGCCTTCCTCCGGCGGGCGACCCGACGTCGCACCACCTGGGTGGCGACCAGGACCGACGCGCCCGCCCCTGCCACCGCCAGCAGCGGCACGTGGGTCAGGGCGATGAGGACGGCGGCCACTCCGAGGGCGGCGCCGCCCACCACGATGACGAACTCGCCGGGGCGCAGCGGGATCTTGGCCTGCTCGAGGATCAGTCCCAGGGACCGGGCGCTGTCCACGTGCTCGACCACGTGGCCGGCCAGGTCGACGGCGCGGCCGGCGAGCACGCTGACCGCTCTCTCGCGGTCCTCCGGCACCACCGCCGGCGCCATGCCCAGGAGCTCCTCCAAGGCGTCGTCCACGTGGCGGCGGTGGGCCAGGCCGGCGAGCACCATGAGCGTGAGCCCGCCGACGACGGCCAGGACGGCGAGGATCACGGCTATGCCGACTTCTTGGGGCGCCAGCCGAGCCGGCGGCGACCGTTCGATCCCGGCTCCCGGCCGCCAGGAACAGGACGTACGGCGCCGGCCGGCAGGGAGGCGGCCAGGCCGGCGGTCAGGGCCCGGCTGACCTCGCTCCGGGGTGAGTAGGCGAGGACCGGCATGCCCATGTTCAGGGAGCGGTTCACCTCCCGCCCGTAGGGGATCACCATGGAGAACCCCTGGGCGAAGTAGCGCTCCACCCGGCCCACGTCGATGCCGACGTCGGGCTCCACCTTGTTGAGGAGCAGCTTGACCCGCTCGAACGGGACCTGCAGGCGTTTGAGGGTCGACAGCATCACCCCGAGGTTGCGAACGCTGGGCAGGTCGAGGGTGGCCAGGGCGAAGACGGCGTCGGCGTGCTCGATGCCGACCAGCACGGACTCGTTCAGGGCCGCCGGGGTGTCGATGATCACGTAGTCGAACGACGACTGGGCGGCGTCGATGACCCGGGCCACGTCGATGCCGCTGATCCCGTCGGCGGCCCACGGCTCGCCGGGCGCGGCGAGGACGGAGAACCCCGACTCGTGCTGCTCCAGGTGCTCGTGCAGCCGCCGGGCGAGGTCGTCCCCGTCGGCATCGGCCGACAGCAGGTCGGAGATGGTGTGCCGGGGCTTGAGCCGCAGGGCGGTGGAGACCTCGCCGAACTGCAGGTCCAAGTCGAGCAGGCACGTCCGATGGCGCAGGTCGCTCTGGAGGTGATGGGCCAGGTTGGTGGCGAAGAAGGTCTTCCCACAGCCGCCCGTCGGCGAGACGACGGCGAGCACGGTCCCGTTCCTGCCCGCCGGGGACTGCCCGTCGGTGGAGGGATGGGCGGCCGGCGGCCCCGCCTCCAAGGACTGCTCGAGGGCGTCGCGCAGCGAGCCGTCGTCGACCGGAAGCTGCAGCAGGTCCGACGCCCCCGCCCTGACGGTGTCCCGCAGGGTCCCGCGGCGCCGACCGTCGACGGCCAGGATGAGCGCCGCCCGGGGCGTGCGCGTCCGGACGCGACGCAGCTGCTGGAGCCCGGCGCTCGTGCAGGCCACGGGCCCGGCGACCAGGACGTCGAAGGGACCGCTGGCCAGGGCGGCGTCCACGGCGTCGAAATCACCGCACCGGAGCACCTCCGCCTCGGGCCACAGGGAGGACGAGACGCGTCCCACCTGGCGGCTGAGGTCGTCCGCCTCCTCCAGGACGGCGATGCGGGGGCCGGTCACGTCGCCCTCCCCTAGACGCCCGAGAAGGCGTTGGTGGGGGTTGCACCCGGCGTGGTGACGGCACCTTCGCCGGTGGGCACCAGATCGAAGTACAGCTTGTCGTACTCGTTCAGGTAGATCAGCCGCTCGGCCTCTGCCGGTGTCACCGCCAGCAGGTACACCAGGTTGGGGCCGCCGGGCTGCCCCTGGGCGGACGGCAGCCCCGAGCCGTTGACGTTCAGCACCTGCACGCCCTGCAGCACCAGACGCACCGACGGCGGGGCACTGTCCGTGTTGGCCACGCCGTACACGTCGATCCGGTCGCCGGCACCGACGAAGCCCGAGACGCCAGGGACCGGTGACAGCTCCAGGGTGAGGGCACGCATGCCGGGCGGGATGACCACCGAGCCGATGCGCGTCTGGGGCGCGGCGAACATGTCGGTGGTGATGAACGAGCCGGGGGCGATGGCGCCCACCGCGACCCGCCCGGTGAGCTGCGAGGGGTCGGTCACGGCGCCTCCCGGGCGTGTGGCCGGCGCCACCGACCGGGAGCGGATCCGCCCGTCGGAGAGGGCTGCCGCACCCTGCGTTCCGGCACCCACGGTGGCGGTGGCGTACAGCACCGGCACCGTGACACCGGCGCTCGTCGGGCCGCTGTGACGGCTGCCGAGGTATGCGGCGCCCCCGCTGCCACCGACGAAGATGGCGAAACCGGCGAGGAG
>JBHELO010000022.1:0-9697 GCA_046263055.1 Acidimicrobiales bacterium
GGGCTGTGACGCCCGGGTACGGGCGGTGGTGGAGTCCGAGGGCAGGGCACTCAGCGTGGGGCGGGCCTTTCGCATCGTGCCCGAGCGCACCCGGGTGGCGGTGGAGGACCGCGACGCAGGCTGCCGGGTCCCCGGCTGCGACCGCCGCCGCTGGCTGCACGTCCACCACATCCGCCACTGGGAGGACGGCGGTCCCACCGACACCCCCAACCTGGTGGCCCTCTGCCCGCGCCACCATCGCCTCCACCATCGGGGACGCCTGGGCATCGAGGGCAACGCCGACGACCCCGACGGGATGGTGTTCACCGACGAACGGGGACGCCGTCTGGCCACCTGTGGCCGGCCCACGCCGCCGGGGGACCGCCCACCGCCACCCGGGACCTGGGTCCACCCGCCGGGCGAGCGCCTGGACCCCCGGGCCGTCTGCTTCCACGAGGCGGCGTAGGCGGACGGGGGGGGTGCCGCCGCGCGCCACGACACGACGAACCCCACCACATGGCCTGATCCAGGTGCGCCGCACTGGCGCTGCCCGTGGCACAGCTTCGGGTCCGCCGTGGGCGCTCGGATCGCCGACTCGCCCTGGCCGGCAATCTGGCGATCCCGTCGGTCCTGAAGAGCTCGTCCTCCGTCGCGACGTCGCTGGCTGACCTCCCGCAAAGCCCCGTACCGGCCGTAGCCTTCGGCCGCCATCGAACACCAATTCGCCCCTTGACGACCTTTCAGGTCCTTTCATAGTCTTGGCCCCGATTCCCCGGCGGAGCGGGGCGTGCGACGGACGTTGGTTCAACTGGGCGCTTGAGCGACGGGACGGACGGAGGCGGTGATGGGGGGCCATGGCTGACATCGGGTCGCTGGTCGCGCCCGACCGGGCGGGGCATGTGAACGGCCAGACACCGCTGCCCGGGCCCCGGCCGCTCCGCCGCCGGCGGGGCCTGCCCAACACCCGGGCGGTGGCGGGCGGGCTCCTGGTGGCGGCCGCTGCCGTGGGGCTGTTCGCGGCCTACGCCCGCCTCCACAGCGGGCCGAGCCACAGCTACGTCGTCACTCGCCATGCCATGGTGGCGGGCACCCGTGTCCAGGCCTCCGACCTGGCGGTGCAGCCGATGGACCTCCCCCCGGCCCTCGCCGCCCGGGCCTTCGAGCGGGTGGCCGACGTGGCCGGCACCACCTTGCTGTCGCCGCTCGGCGCCGGGGAGCTCCTCCAGCCCAGTTCGCTGGTGGCCACCCGGGGCCCGGGCGGGCTGCGCACGGCCTCCTTCCCGGTGGACCGGACCCGCCTGGGTGCCCTCAAGCAGGGCGACCGGGTGGACGTGCTCTCCACCTACGGGACGGGCAACGACGCCTGGACGGGGGTGGTCCTCCGCAACGCTCTGGTGGTCGACGTCGACCGGTCGAAGTCCTCCTTGGGCGACACCGGGTCCACGGTCGTCACCCTGGCCATCGACGACCCCAACGACGAGCTGGCCCTGGCCCATGCCGAGTCGCTCGGAAAGGTCACCGTCGTCGTCGCCACCGGGGCGACGGCCGCTGCCGGGCCGCCCGCCACCTACCGGACGGCCCCGCCGCCTCCCGCCACCGCCACCGCCACGGCCAAGGCGCCCTGATGGCCTCCGAGCGCTACGTGATCCTCGGCCTGGCCCAGGCCCGGTCGGTGTGGTTCCGCAACCTCGGGCACTGGGCCACCTCGGGGGCCCTGGGTGCCGAGTTCGTGAAGTGCCTGTCGGCCGAGGAGGTGCGGGCCCGCCTGGGCGGGGGGCGGCCGTTCTCCGCCCTGGTGGCCGACGCCGCCCTGCCGGCCGTGGACCGCGACCTGCTGGGCGCGGCCCGCGCCGCCGGCTGTGCCACCTTCGTGGTGGACGACGGCCGCACGCCCCGGGACTGGGCCTCCCTCGGCGCCGCTGCCGTCCTCGAACCCGGCTTCGACCGCGACGTCCTGCTGGCCAACCTCTCCGCCCACGCCCGGCCCATCGCCCGGGGCGACGCCCGCAGCGGGGAGCTGGGGACCCCGGTAGCCGGCGTGCCCGCCGAGTGGCGCTGCCCGGTGGCCGCCCTCACCGGCCCCGGCGGCACCGGGGTGTCCACCGCCGCCATCGCCCTGGCCCAGGCCCTGGGCGACGACGTGCGCAACGCCGGGCTGGTCTGCCTGGCCGACCTCCGCCTGCACGCCGAGCAGGCCATGCTCCACGACGCCCGCGACGTCCTGCCCAGCATCCAGGAGCTGGTAGAGGCGCACCGGGCGGGGCAGCCGTCGCTCGACGAGGTGCGGGCCCAGGCCTACGCGGTGGAGGAGCGCAACTACCACCTGCTGCTCGGCCTGCGCCAGGCCCGCTTCTGGCCGGCGCTGCGGCGCCGGGCGTTCGAAGCCGCCTTCGACTCCCTGCAGCGCGCCTACCGGGTGGTGGTCTGCGACACCGACGCCGACCTGGAGGGCGAGGACGACGGTGGGTCCATCGACGTCGAGGAGCGCCACGTCATGGCCCGCACGGCCATGGCCCGGGCCGATGTGGTGTTCGCGGTCGGGCTGCCGTCCATGAAGGGCGTGCACGCCCTGGTCCGGGTGGTGGCCGACCTCTTGGCCTTCGGGGTCCGTCCCGCCCGTATCGTCCCGGTGTTCAACTGCGGGCCCCGCTCGCCCAGGGCCCGGTCCGCCCTGGCCGCCACGCTGGCCGACCTCACCGCCCCGGCGGTGGCCCGGGCCGCCCCCGACTCGGTGGACGGCCTGGCGGCGCCGGTGTTCCTGGCCGAGCGCAAGGTGGAGGGGGACCTGCACGACGGTGCCCGGGTGCCCGCCGTCCTCGGCGCGCCGCTGGCCGGGGCGTTCTCCGCCGTCCTCGACCGCGCCAGCACCGCCCGTCGCCCGGCGGTGGCCGCCCCCGGCGGGCCCGAGCGGGTGCGGCCCGGGTCCCTCGGGCGGTGGGCGGGCACCGGTCCCGACGTCGAGCCCGAGGCGGCCAGCGGATGAGGGCGGAGGAGACGTCGCCCCTCCAGGAGATCGAGCGGCGGGTCCAGCGGCGGGCCAAGGAGATCTCCCTCGACATGGCCGGCGGCGACGGCCGGGCCAAGCTGCGGGCGCTCATCGACGACGAGGTCGGGGCGTGGTCGGCGGACTACAAGCGGGGGCTGCGGGCCTACGAGCTGGCCGATCCCTCCCTGGTGGCCGAGCGGGCCTGGCGCAACCTGGCCGGATACGGGCCCCTGGAGCCGCTCCTGGCCGATGACGACGTCTGGGAGATTATGGTTAACGGGCCCGACCAGATCTTCGTGAAGCGCCATCGGGGCCCGAGCAGCTACCACGACGAGGTCTTCAACGACGACGAGCACGTCGTCCGCACGCTCACCAAGATCCTCGACGACGCCGCCGCGTCGCACCGCAAGCTGGACCCCGCCGAGGGCCTCCAGGACGCCCAGCTGGACACCGGCGCCCGCCTGCACATCGTTCACGGCGACGTCGGTCGCGACGGCCACGTGCTCGTGAACATCCGCAAGTTCACGGGGGTCGCGTACCGGTCCCTGGCGGAGCTGGTGGCTCGCGACATGCTCGACGAGCGGGTGGCCGAGTTCCTCCGGGCCTGCGTGCGGGGCCGCCTGTCAATGGTGTTCTCCGGTGCCCCCGGCTCGGGCAAGACCACCATGCTCTCGTGCTGCGCGGCCGAGCTCGACCCGAGTCTGCGCGTGGTGGTGGCCGAGGAGGTCTTCGAGGCCGACCTGCCGCTGCCCAACGTGGCCAGCATGCAGACCCGCCCGCCCCGCCAGGACCGCAAGGAGGTGGACCTGCGGCGACTGGTGGCCGGCTTCCTGCGCATGGCGCCCGACATTGCGGTGGTGGGGGAGGTGCGCGACCGGGAGGCACTGCCGCTCCTGCTCACCCTGTCGTCGGGCGTCAAGGGGTTCACCACCATCCACGCCGGCTCCGCCCGCCAGGCCCTCACCCGCCTGCGGTTCATCTGCCAGCTGGCCGACACGCCCAACGAGCTCCCGCTTTCGGCCCTCAGCGCCCTCGTCAGCGAGGCCATCGACGTGGTCGTGCACTGCGCCCGGATCGGCGGCGTGGTGCGGGTGGCCGAGGTGGTGGCGGTGGAGGAGCTGCAGACCGGGCGGGAGGGCACCCAGTTCACCGTCACCGAGGTGTTCAACCGTCCCCGGTGGGACGAGCCGCTGACGTGGACCGGCAACCTCCCGGTGCGGGCCGCACGCTTCCTCGAGGAGGCCGGCTACGACGTCCGCTCGCTGCTCGACGCCCGGGCCGACGACGCCACCGCCCCCCGGGCCCCGACCGTCACCCGGCGACGGGCGGCCCGCACGGCGGCGGGCTGAGGGCCATGGCCGGCCTCCTTCTCGCCGTCGCCGGTGGGTACGGCGTGTACCTGCTCTACACCGCGCTGGCGCTGGGGTGGCACGGCGTGGGCCCCCGCCCGGGCGACGGCGGCCGCCGGCGCGCCCGCACCCGCCGGGCCGAGCAGTGGCTGACCCAGGCCGGCCTGGAGGACGTCCGGGTCCCCGAGTTCGCCGCGGTCATGGGCGTGCTCTTCGTGGGCGCGGCGGGCGTGGCCTTCGCCCTGTTCGGCAGCGTCGTCCCCGCCCTGGTGGTCGGCGGGTTCGCGGCCAGCTACCCGGTGGCCTCCTACCGGGCCCGCCGCTCCCGGGCTCGGCGCCGGGCCGGCGAGGCGTGGCCCCGCATGATCGAGGAGATCGCCCTGCTGAGTGGATCGCTCGGCCGGTCGGTCCCCCAGGCCCTCTTCGAGGTGGGGGCCAGCGCCCCCGAGGAGATGCGCCCCGCCTTCGCCGCCGCCAACCGCGAGTGGCTCATCTCCACCGACTTCGCCCGGACGGTGGCCGTGCTCAAGGCCCGCCTGGCCGACGCCACCGCCGACGCCACGGTGGAGACGTTGCTGGTGGCCCACGAGGTGGGCGGCACCGATCTCGACCGCCGCCTGGGCGCCCTCGTCGAGGATCGCATCGCCCATCTCCAGGGCCGCAAGGACGCCGAGGCCAAGCAGGCGGGGGTGCGCTTCGCCCGCCGCTTCGTGCTGTTCGTGCCCTTCGGCATGGCCCTCACCGGGCTTTCCATCGGGAACGGCCGCCAGGCCTACGAGTCGCCCGGCGGCCAGGTGGGCGTGGTCGTCGCCCTGGCCATGGTCATCGCCTGCTGGGTGTGGTCGGGGCGCATCATGCGCCTGCCCGAGGAAGAGCGGGTGTTCGTGGAATGAGGCTGGCCATCGCCGCCGGGCTGGCGCTGTGGGCGGGGGCCACGCTGGTCCTGTCCCAGGTGCGCTGGTTCGCCCGCCCGTCCCTCCTCGACCGCCTGCGGCCCTACGGGCCCGGGGGCATGACCCCTCGGGCTCGGGGCGGGCTGCCGTCGGTGGAGTCCTTCCGGGAGGTCGTGGGGCCCCTGTGCCGGGTGTCGGGCGAGCGCCTGGCGCGGGCCCTGGGTGTGAGCGAGGACCTGGGCAGCCGCCTGGAGCGGATCCACTCGCCCCTCGACGTCACCGCCTTCCGGGTGCGCCAGCTGGGCTGGAGCGGCACCGGGTTCGCCGTCGGGTGCCTGGTCACCGTGGCCCTGCGCCCGCCGGCGATCCTGGCCATGCTCTTCATCTTCGGGGGCGCCGCCCTCGGCTTCCTCGTGCCCGAGCAGCAGGTGGCCAAGGCGTCCGACACCTGGAAGCGGCGGGTGTTCCTCGAGCTGCCGGTGCTGTCCGAGCAGCTCGCCATGCTGTTGTCGGCCGGCTTCTCGCTGGGTGCGGCCCTGAACCGGTTGGCGGAACGCGGCCGCGGCTACGCGGCCCGAGACCTGGCCCGGGTGTGCGGGCGGATCCGGCAGGGCCTCTCGGAGATCGAGGCCCTGCGGGAGTGGGCGGCGTTGGCCGACGTGGAGGCCCTGGACCGCCTGATCCCGGTCCTCGCCCTCAACCGCGAGGCAAGCGACCTGGGCCGGCTGATCTCCGAGGAAGCCCGATCCATCCGCCGTGACGTCCAGCGGGAGCTGGTCGAGACGGCCGAGCGGCGCGGCCAGCAGGTGTGGGTGCCGGTGACGGTGGCCGCCCTGCTGCCCGGTGTCCTGTTCCTGGCCATCCCGTTCATGGCTGCGCTGAACCTGTTCTCCGGGTCCTGACCCGCCTCGCCCGCCGACCCTGCCCACCTACAGAGACCTGTCCCACCTGACCTGTCCACCAGACGAAGGGAGCACCTCCGAGTGAACGACCACCTGCTGCGAGCCTACGTGTGGTTCAAGGCCTTCAACGCCCGCCTCATCAAGGACGAGGCCGGCGAAGGCGTCATCTCCGCCGCCATCGCCGTTCTCATCATGGCCGCCCTGGGGGCGGTCATGTGGGTCGGCTTCCAGCAGATCTGGGGCCACGCGTCGAGCCAGACCGACAACCAGATCACCAAGATCGGCGGCCCCTGAGCCGAGGCCGGCACACGAAGGCGACGAGCCCGGGCCATGGAGCGCGACGAGCGGGGGAGCGGCCCCCTCTCCACGTGGTTCGGGTTCGTCGTCTTCCTGACGCTGCTGCTGTTCGCCGTCCAGATCCTGTTCAACCTGTACGCCGCGTCGGTGGTCACCTCGGTGTCCTACGACGCCGCTCGGCGGGTGGCGGCCGCCGCCGGCGACCCGGCGGGGATCGCCCCCGCCGAGGCCGACGCCCGCCGTTCGCTCGGGAGCTACGCGTCGAGGGTGACGTTCGAATGGTCGGTGAACGCCGACGCCGTCGTCCTGCGGGTGCGGGCCCACAACCCGAGCCTGGTTCTGCCCGCCACCGCCGGGCCGCTGGCCTTCGCCGATCTGGATCGCACCGTTCGTGTGCGGGTGGAGCAGTTCCGGTGATCACCCTGCGCGCTGCCGGCCGGCGCCTCGCCGGGCGCCTGCGCGGCGACGAGTCCGGCCAGATGGCGGGCATCGAGGCCATCCCGTTCGGGCTGCTGGTGTTCGTCGTCGGCGTCCTGCTGGTCACCAACGCATGGGCTGTCGTCGACGCCAAGATCACCATGGCGTCGGCCGCCCGGGAGGCCACCCGGGCCTACGTGGAGGCCCCGGCCGGCGCCGATCCCGTCGCCCTTGCCCAGGCGGCGGCCGGCGACGCGGTGCGGGGCGGCGGGCGCGACCCGGGACTGCTGCGCCTGACGCCTCAGACGGCCGGCTTCTCACGCTGCCAGCGGGTGACGTTCGCGGCGTCGTACCCGGTGCCGGCCATCACCCTGCCGTGGATCGGCGGGTTCGGCCACGGCTTCACCGCCACCGCCCGTCACTCCGAGGTCGTCGACCCCCTCAGGACCGGCATCCCCGGCTCGGCCTCCGGCTGTGACGTCGTCGCGCCCTGACCCCCGGCGGGGCCGGCTCCCGGAGCGGGGCAGCGTCCTCCTGTTGTTCCCGGCCGCCGTGCTGGTGGTGGTGGTGCTGGCGGCCATCACCGTCGACTCCGCCATCGCCTTCCTCGGCCAGCGGGAGGTGGCCAACGCGGTGGCGGCCGCCGCCAACGACGCCGCCGGCGAAGGCGTCGGCAACTCCGCCTTCTACCAGGGCGACCGCATCGACCTGGATCCCGGGGCCGTCCAGCAGGTGGCCGTGGCCCAGGTGACCGCCGCCCTCGACCCGTCCCGGTTCCACAACCTGTCGGTGGACGTGGCCGTCACCCCGCCGGCGGTGGCCGGGTGCCCGCCCCAGGTTCGGGTCCAAGCCTCGGCCACGGTTTCCGCCCTCTTCGGGGCGGCCGTCCCCGGTGGCGGTGGGGAGCGACGCGTGGAGGCGTCCTCCTCGGGCAGCCCTCACCAGGGAAACGGTGGATGCTGAAACACATTGAAAGGATGTCAACCACCACGTAGCATGGGCGCATGGACACGGCCCTGGCACGTCCCCCCGCCGCGACTCTGGCCACCAAGGTGGCTCACACGCCGGTCGACGCCGTCCGCCTCGTCGCCGAGGCCGAGATCCTGGCTACCGCCCAGATGCCGGGCGTCGTCGAGCTCGTCGGCCTCGAGGGCGACGCCGACCACCCGGTGCTCGTCACGACGCGGGTGGACGGGCCCGACCTCGCCCGCCTGACCGACCTGGCGGCCGCCGAGATCGCCGGCCTCCTGGCGGCGGTGGCCACCGTCCTGGCCGACCTCCACGGCCTGGGCATCGTCCACGGGGCGGTCGTCGCTGACCATGTCGTGGTCGGCCCCGACGGGCGGCCGGTGCTGTGTGGGTTCGGCTATGGGGGGCGCAGCGGCGAGCCGCCGGTGGCCGAGGCGCCGCTGCCGGAGACGGCCGCCGATCCGGCCCGGGCGCCCGGAGACCCGCTGTCGCCGGCCTCCGACGTGTACGCCTTGGGGGCGTTGCTCCAGGCCCTCCTCTCGGTGCCGCCGGCCGGCGGCCCGGCCGACGCCCGGCGGGGACGCCCGGCGGCCGGACGGCGGAGGCTCCGGCGCCCGAGGGCCCGGCGGAACCGGCGCCCGGCACCCGCCGAGCGGTCGGCACGGGACGCCCTGCGGGCGGTGGCGGCCAGGGCCCTGGCCGCCGACCCCGCCCTCCGCCTCAGCGCCCGTTCCCTGGCCGCCGCCGTCGGCGCCGCCGTGCCCGGCGCCCGCCTCCCCCGCCGGTCGCCCGCACGTAGTGGGGCGAGCCCCCTCGGCCTCGGCGGTGCCTTCCCGGACGGCGGCACCGGCCGCCCTGCCACCGGCCTCAGCTTCGCCCGCCGGATCGGCCCCGGGCTGGACGACGCTGGCGGTCTGGCCTCCCTCGGCATCCCCGAGACCGACGATGGCGCCGCTCCACTCTCCCTCGACGCCCCCGAGGGCGCCTCGGAGGCCGTGGCGTACCCCGCCCCGTCCGGTGCCATCGATGGCCTCGACCCCACCGGCGGTTCGAACGGATCCGACGGGACGCCGGTCCCCGACGCTTCTCCCTGCCCGGGTGCTCCCGACGGCCCCGACAGCGTCCCGCCTCCCTCCCCGTTCGTCACGACCGCCGGCGCCAACCGCGCCGCCCGTCCTGCCGTCACCAGGGACCCCGGTGGGCAGGACGGCTCAGGCCGCCTCCCGGCTCCCGGCGGCTCTTCGGGCTCGACCTCGACCTCGCGGGCCGCCACCTGCTCGTCCTCGGCGGAGGCACGAAACGACCGGCCCGTCCTGGTCGCCACTGCGCCGGCCGCGCCCCCACCAGCGGCAGCGCCGGCGGCGGGCACCGACGTCCCCGCCCTCGGCGCGCTGCGGGCGCGAGGCCGGGGCCCGAGCCCGCCCGCCGGCGGGCGGCCCCATCGTCGCCTGGCCCTGGCTGCGGCCGCCGCAGTCCTGGCGGTGGTGGCGGTGGCCGGCGTCGGTCGGATGCTGTCCCCCGGCGGGGCGGCGCCGCCACGCCGGGGGCTCTCGTCGCCCGGCCGGCCGGGGGTCACCGTGGACAACCCGGGGGCAGGCGCGCAGCCCGCACCGAGTCCGGCGACAGGGGCTGCGGCTGCCGCCTCGGCCGACGGCACCGCCGCGCTGTCGCCGGGATCGGCGGCCCCCCCGGCCACCGGCGATCGCTCCACCACCGGGGCGGCCGGAGCGGCCACCGCCGCGCCGGGCTCCCGCCGGCCCCCCCCGACGACACCACACGACCCGCCATGCCCGGCGGTCACGGCCGTCCTGGCCGCCGACACCGATGGTGACGGCTGCCCCGAGGCCCTGCGCTGGGCGGACGGCGTGATCTCCTCCGGGGACCGCCGGTGGGCGGTCGGCCAGC
>JBHELO010000023.1:0-18242 GCA_046263055.1 Acidimicrobiales bacterium
CGCCCGTCGCCGTGGTGGGCAAGGCGTCCCCCACCGGCTGCCACGCCTGGAACGCCGGGTAGTCGGTCGCCCGCCAGATGCCACCCCCGGCGCCGGTGGCGAACAGCGTGTGGCCGTCGGGGGAGGCGGCGACGCCGGTGATGCGGCCCGTGCTGTACCCGCTGCCGGAGCCGTTGTTCGAGAAGTCAGAGACGTAGCGTCGGTCGTCCTTGGCATAGGCGTACGGTCCGAGCTCGGTCCACTGCGCGGAGCTATTGGCGGCGGCGTTGGCCGCGTAGCTGGTGGCGGCACCGAAGGCGGCCGGATCGAGCGCCTGGGCCGGTCCGAGCCGTTGCCCCCCGAACCAGTCCAGGCCCTCGGCCAACGCCGCCGACTCCTCGCCTGCGGGTTCGTGTGGCGTCGTGACGGCCGACGCCGTGACGGCCACGAGGGTCGTCACCAACAGGACCAACGGGACCGAGACGCTCGTTCGCCTCGAGAGCTTCATGCCCTCCACCCCCTGATCAGCGGCATGCACCCGGACGCCCCCGGCACCGCCTTACCCATCCTCGTGACCAAGGGTACAACCGAACCGTCGGCCAGGGGGGTTCGGAGGCGCCAGCCGCCCAACGCCCCGACGGTTTCGCCCACGGGCGGTCACGGGCTGGTCGGCCCGCACGGTCACCATGTCCCCGAACGCCGACAGGTCGCAGACGTTCATCGACCGCCCGCCGAGGCTGCCTGCGACAGCGGCGCCGGCGGCACCCGAAGCCTGTGGGTGGATGGCGGGTGCGAGCCTCGGCCCCAAGGGCCGCGCCTCGTCCCTGCTATCTTCAGGTCGACCGCGTCGACCGCCTCCCGGTGGGGCTGCGTGGCGCAGGTCGCCCTAGGTGAGGCCCGGCACGTCGGCCGCCGTCGTGGCCGGAGATCTGGACGCGCCACCCCACGTGGAGCGTCGAGCGGCTGGCCCCGGCCCGACACCGGGTCCTACGCCGGAGTGGCCGCTCCGAACCAGGTCGCAAGTGCTCGGGGCAGCTGTGGGTCCGTGAGGTCTCCTGTCCAAGCGACATGCCCGTCGGGTCGGATGGCCACGGCCGGGGGCGCGGCGATCTCGCCGAGGACCGGGAGCCTCCACGCGCCGTTGTACTGGGCGTCGACCAACCGGACTCGATTCGCCCACGGCGCGATGTCGACCCCGCCGGGTTCACCGAAATTGAGGAGCACGGGCCGGGCGTCGTGCAGCAGGTGGAACACCCGCGTGGGACCGTCGGCGGTCTGCACGTCGAGGTCGGGCATGCGCCGCCCCAGCAGCGGGTGTCCCTCCCCGAGGTCGTAGTGGATGTCGAGGCCGGAGAGCATCCCCGCGATGCGTCTGCGGGGCTCGTCCATGCCCAGCAGCTCGGTCATGGTGTCCCGAAGGGCCCGGTGACGGTCGTCGGGGCGGCTGAGCGCGACCTGGGCCATGGTGTTGTGCAACACCCGGGCTCCGACGGGGTGCCGTTCGGCGTGGTAGGTGTCCAGCAGGCTCTCGGGCGACGCTTTGTCGACGACCTGGGCCAGCTTCCATCCCAGGTTGACGGCATCCTGCACGCCGGTGTTGAGCCCCTGGCCGCCCTGCGGGGGGTGCACGTGGGCGGCGTCCCCGGCCAGCAGGACACGACCCTTGCGATAGGACACCGCCTGTCGCGCCATGTCGGTGAACCTGGAGATCCAGTGGGCGCGACGAAGCCCGTAGTCCGTCCCGTACACGGCGACGAGAGCCTCGCGAAGCTCGTCCATGCTGGGGTCGCCGGTGTGTTCGGCATGTCTTTCGGTGAGCACGACACGGAACGGTCCCCCGCCCTCCAGCCGGTTGACGGGACCGATGCCACCACCCTCGCGCCGCATGCCGACCTCTGGCTCCTCGTCCAACTCGACCTCGGCGATCATCCAGCTGGTCGAGGGGTCCAACCCGGCGAAGTCGATGCCGGCTGCCTTGCGAATGAGGCTGCGCCCACCGTCGCAACCGACGAGGTACTCCGCCCGCAGCGACGTGTCGCCCGACACCTCGATGTCGACGCCGGTGTCGTCCTGAGCAAAGCCCACCACCTCGCGGCAACGAAGGATGGGGACCCCGAGCTCACCGACCCAGTCAGCCAGGATGGGCTCGAACCGGCTCTGCCAGAGCGCAAGCCCGTAGTTGTGGCGGGTGGGGAAATCGCTGATGTCCAACGGGATCCCGGAGTACCCCAGAGGCTGCATCACCTGCCCCGCCGAGAGGAACCGCTCCGAGATGCCACGCTGGTCGAGCACCTCGATGGTGCGGGAGTGAAGCCCGCCGGCTCGCGATCCGTCGACATCCTGACCGGCGCGTCGTTCGACGATGACGACGTCGATTCCGGCCAACGCCAGCTCGCCCGCCAACATCAGCCCGGTCGGGCCGCCTCCTGCGATCACCACCGCATGTTCGGTCACCGCCGCTGCCCGGCGTACGCCGCACCGGACAGGGGCAGCCACCTCGCGCACCGCGACGGCGCGCCAGTTCCGGTCGCCCACACCCTCCCCTCCAACTCCTCCACCGGTTCAGCGCTCCCGGTCGGCCCATCTGCGCAAGACAACGCATCCATTCCGCAACTCCTCGTGCCCTCGGTCCTGGCCGGGATCGGCTGGCGACGAGGCATGGTCAGCACGTTCCGGTCGCTTGCGGCAAGCCCCCTCCCTCGGGATACGCTGCTCATGGCGGGGAACGCGGCACTGGTGTCACGACGGACCCTGGACGTTGGTTCGGCCGGGCGACTGCGGTCCTGGCCCGAAAGATCCACTTCCTGCCGACTCACCTGGGTGGCGTGTGGTGCCGGCCACCGACGTCGAGATGGCGGTCGACCTCCGGAGCCGCAAGACGGTTGCCCTGGTCGTAGGGGTGGGCGGTGCCGCCGGCGGGGGCGGCGGCCCCGGTGCGTTTCCCCGAGCGTCGTAGGCACCACTGCGGGGTGGAGAGGCACCTTGGTAGCGTCGGCCCCCGGGACTCGGATCGATCGGCGCGTGTATCACGGAGGAGGGTCGGCGACTCGTCTTCGTGGACTCGGCCACCCGTGGCCCGAACCCGTCCGCCCCGATCCCGGAGGCCCCACCGAATGAAGCGTCTGCCGCCCGCCCGGTCACCCCGCCACTGCATCCTGCCGCCCGACCTCCTGGTGCGCCTGGCCAAGGAGGGCACCGAGGAGCAGCGCCAGGCGGCGCTCTCCACGCTGGCGGTGGATCACAGCTTCCGCCTGGCCCGGGCCGAGGCCTCGGCCCGCACGCCCGCTCGTCACGCCCGCCCTGCCGGCCTGACCGCCGCCGCCGGCCACCCCCACCGGATGATCTACGACCAGAAGCACTCCTCGGAGATGCGGCTCGGCACCCTCGTCCGGGCCGAAGGCGCGCCAGCGGCGTCCGACGGGGCCATCAACGACGCCTACGACAACTTCGGGGCCACCTACCAGTACTACTGGGACGTCAACCAGCGGGACTCCATCGACGGCCAGGGCATGGCCATCCTGGGCCTCGTCCACTTCGACACCAACTACGACAACGCATTCTGGGACGGTCAGGGCCACATGTTCTTCGGCGACGGCGACGGCCAGCTGCTCACCCAGACGACCAAGGGCCTCGACGTGATCGGCCACGAGCTGACCCACGGGGTGACCCAGCACGAGGCCAACCTCACCTACTCGGGCCAGTCCGGCGCCCTCAACGAGTCCATCTCCGACGTCTTCGGGTCCCTCGTCAAGCAGTACAAGCTGAAGCAGGACGCGGCGTCCGCCGACTGGCTCATCGGGGCCGACATCGTGGGGCCCGCCCTGGCACCGGCCCTGCGGTCCATGAAGGACCCGGGCCACGCCAACCCCCACGACAACCAGCCCGCCACCATGGCGGGCTACGTCAAGTCCAACCAGGACAACGGCGGCGTGCACACCAACTCGGGCATCCCCAACAAGGCGTTCTACGTGGTGGCCACCACCATCGGCGGCAACGCGTGGGAGGCACCCGGGCGCATCTGGTTCGCGGCCCTGAGCGACCCGAAGCTGAGCCCCAACGCCACCTTCTCCGACTTCGCCAAGGAGACCGTCGCCCAGGCATCGGCCCTCTACGGGGCCACCAGCTCACAGGTGGACGGGGTCAAGGCCGGCTGGGAGGCGGTCCAGGTCCCGGTGTAGCCGTCGGCCCCGGGGCGGCCTCAACCCGGGGCCGCCGCCGGCCGATACCTGAGGCGTGGCGACCCCCCGCACGACGCCGTGATCGACCTCGACCGGCTCGACGCCAACCTGGACCTGGCCCTCACCGGGCCCGGCTGCACCGGCTGGCCCCCCGCCTCACCCCCGGCGGCCAGCGCCTCACCATCGCGGGCGGCACAGCCCCGTCCACGGTCCCGCCGGGCCGCCGCGGAGGCCGTCCGCCCCCGGCGGTCGGGTTCCTCGGTGACGGCGACGCCGGCCTGGCCGCCGCCCGGGCCCTGGCCTGGCGGGCCGCCGCCCGCGGGGATGCCCGCCGGGTCGCCGCCTGCGCACCTGGAAGCCGCCCGAGTCGTCATGCGGGCTCTGGCCGAGGGCCGTCACGCCGCGGCCCGAGCCGGCCTCGACGCGATCCTCGCCGTGGGCCGGGAGGCGGGTGATCCCGGCACCGACGAGGCGTGGTGGGCGCTGCGACACCGGGTGGCCCTCGCCTCGGGCGACGAGGACGAGCGCTACGAGGTCCTCGACCACTGCCGCCAACGGGCCTGGGTCCACGGCGACCTGGCCTGGCGGGGCCGGCTGGCCCTGCTCCTGGCTCGTTTGGGGCGCACCGACGAGGCCGGTCGGGAGGTCGAGGCGTGCGCCGCCGCCTGCCTGGCCGTCGCTCCCGCGGGCCGGGACCGGGCCTGGCTTGACGCCACGACCGACGTGGCCGAGGCGGCCGCCGCGCTGGGCGCCACCGCCCCTGCCGGCCGCCTGGCCGACGCCCTCGCCGTCGTACCGGACGGCAACGTCGTGCTGGCCGGCACCGAGGCGGCCAAGGGCCCGCTCTCCCGGTACCTGTCCCTGGTGGCCGGCGCCGGCGCCCCGCTGGCCCGGGCCGGCTGAGCTCCGGCAGGGGGCCCGGCGCCGGCGCGAGCCGCCCGAGGTGTGGCCGGCAGGCGGCCCTGGGTAGGGACGAACCTGCGCCCCTGTGCCGTCGCGCCCCCACGCGAGCCGGCGCCCCCATCGCCCGTGATATGCGAGGAGAACCCTTCATGTCCCCTGCGGACCGGTCTGAGACCGCGCCCCTCCGCATCGCCCAGATCGCCCCCTGCTGGCTGACCGTCCCGCCCCGGGGCTACGGCGGCATCGAGGCACTGGTGGCCCGCCTGGCCGACGGCCTGGTGGATCGGGGCCACGCCGTCACCCTCTTCGCCTCCGGAGGCTCGCAGACCAAGGGTGACCTGGACAGCCACTACGACGAGGCCCCGGGGATGGCCGAGGCCGTCGACAAGCCCTACCTCGAGTACCCCCACCTCCTCAACGCCTACGGCCGGGCCGGGGAGTTCGACGTCGTCCACGACCACACCTTCCCGCTGGGCCCGTCCATCGGCACCTCGGTGGCCGACGCCGCCGTCGTCCACACAATTCACGGGCCGCCCACCCACCCGAGCGCCCGGCCCATCTATGGCGCCCTGGGCGACAGCGTCCACCTGGTGGCCATCAGCGACTACCAGCGCCGGGCCACTCCCGAGCTGAGCTACGCGGGAACCGTGTACAACGGTGTGGCCGTGGACGAGCACCCGTTCCGGGCCGACAAGGAGGACTTCCTGCTCTTCATCGGCCGCATGTGCAACGACAAGGGCGTCCACCTGGCGGTGGAGGCGGCCACCCGCCTCGGTCGCCGCCTGGTCCTGGCCGGCAAGATGGCGGAGCCGGCCGAGAAGGCTTACTTCGAGGCCGAGGTGCGCCCGCGGATGACGGCCGACACGGAGTACGTGGGCGAGGCCGACGAGGCCATGAAGCTCGACCTCTACGGCCGGGCCGCGTGCACCTTGATGCCCATCCAGTGGCCGGAGCCCTTCGGGCTGGTCATGGTGGAGTCCATGGCCTGCGGCACCCCGGTCGTCGCCCTGCGCAACGGGTCCGTGCCCGAGATCGTGGAGGACGGCGTCAACGGTTTCGTGGCCGACGACCTGGACGGCTTCGTGGCCGCCGTCGCCAAGGTGGACACCATCGACCCCGCCTCCTGCCGGAAGGTGGCAGAGGAGCGCTTCAGCATCGACGCCATGGTCTCCGGCTACGAGCTGGTCTACGCCTCGGTTGCCTGACCCGGGCGACCCGGGGACGGGCCCCGACGGGCCGGGGGCCAACGCCCACGACATCGCCGCCCACGGCCCGACTGGCGCCCACGACCCGACCGTGTACGGGGCCACCATCGCCGATGAGTACGACGAGCTGTACGACGACGTGCTGGACACGGAGGCGGCCGTCGCCTGTCTGGCCGACCTGTCTGCCGGCGGCCCGGTGCTGGAACTGGGGGTGGGCACCGGCCGCCTGGCCCTGCCCCTGGCCGGGCGGGGCCTGGCCGTGACCGGGGTGGACGCCTCGCCGGCCATGGTGGCCCGGCTGGCGGCCAAGCCCGGGGTCGAACGCCTCAGGGTGGTGGTGGGCGACATCGCCGACGTCGAGGCGCCGGGCGGCCCCTTCCGCCTGGCCGTCCTCGCCTTCAACACCGTCTTCGCCCTGCCCACCGACGCGGCCCAACTGGCCTGCTTCGCCACCGTGGCCCGCCACCTGGCGCCCGGAGGGCGCTTCGTGGTGGAGGCCTGGGTGCTCGACCCGGGCCGTTTCGTGGGCGGGGCGGCGGTGGGTGTGCGCTACGTGATGCCCGACCGGGTGAGCCTGGACACCGCCGTCCTCGACCCGGCGCCGTTGCCCCCGGGCGGCCAGAACGTGCGCGCTGTGCAGGTGGTGTTCTCGCCCGGCCGGGTGCGGCTGTTCCCCACCGCCCACCGATATGCCGGCCCGTCGGAGTTGGACGTGATGGCCGGCACCGTCGGGTTCGCCCTCGAGCACCGGTGGGCGGGCTGGGGCCGGGCCCCGTTCGACGAGGCCAGCCGGACCCACGTGTCGGTGTACCGGGCACCCGACCGGTAGCTATAGCTACCTGCCAGGACCGAAACGACCTGCGCAGTGCCGGCATCAACATCCTGCGGTTCTGTACCTCGAACTGCCCGGGCAGGTTCGGCTTGGGCCCTACCCGAAGCGCAGCACGGCCATGACCACCACCATGCCGCCCATGGCGTAGGCCGCGTAGTCGTTGGTCGAGCCGTTGTGCAGCGCCCGCAGGACCGCCACCGGGCGGGGCTCGGCCCCGCCCCGGCGCACCACCCGGGCCGCCAGCAGCCCGCCCAGCACCAGCACGGCGGCGGTGGCCGCCATCTCACCGGCGGCCCAGAAGTGGGGGTGCAGGGCGTCCACCGTCAGAGGGCCGCCGGCCCGACCGCCGTCTAGGAGGGCCGAAGCGTAGGCCCGGCGGTCCAGGAGGCCGGAGGCGGCGGGCGCCGCCACCCGACCGACGATGGGGCCGGCGGCCAGCCCGAAGGCGGCGCACAGGGCACCCAGGCCGACGAGTCCGGCCAGCATCCCGGGCCGCATGGCGCACGCCTCGTCGTACGCCTCGGCCCGGGGTCGGAAGAACGCCAGCCACGTGGCCCGGGCCAGGGCGGCGGCGGTGAGCAGCTCCACGAGCCGCACCGCCACCGTCACCGCCGGCGACCCGGCCTCGGAGATGCCCTCGTGTACCAGGGCCAGCGAGAAGTAGCCGTTGAAGGGCGGCACGCCGACGATGGCGGCCACGCCCACCACGAACGCCGCGGCGAGCAGGGGGAAGCGGCGGGCCAGGCCGCCCATCTCCGAGAGCCGGTCGACACCGAGGGTGTGCACGATGGCGCCCGCGCACAGGAACAGCAGCGACTTGAACAGGGCGTGGTTGGCCAGGTGGTAGGCGGCACCGGCCAGGCCCGACGAGGTCCCGGTGCCGAGGGCGACGGCCAGCACGCCCATCTGCGACACGGTGTCGAAGGCCAGCAGACGCTTCAGGTCGTCCTGGAACAGGGCCATCACCGCACCCACCAGGCCGGAGGCCACGCCCAGCACGGTGAGGAGCCCGAGCACCGGCACCGAGGAGCGGTCGAACACGAGGTAGGCCAGCCGGGCGCAGGCCACGATGCCGAGGTTCACCATGAGCCCCGAGAAGAGGGCGGAGACGGGTCCCGGGGCGGCGGTGTGGGCGTCGGGCAGCCACGTGTGGAACGGCACCAGTCCCGCCTTGGTGGCGTAGCCGCCGACCAGCAGCCCGAGGGCCACCAGGGGGGTGGTGGCGACCGCCGGCCCGGCGAGGGCCCGCTGGAGCTGGGCCAGGTTGAGCCCGCCGGCCGAGTCGTAGAGCAGGGCGGAGCCCATGAACACCGCGAAGCTGGCCAGGGAGGTGACGACCACCATCTTCAGCGCCGCCTCCAGGGCCAACGGCCGTTCCAGGAAGAAGGCGGTGAGGGCGTAGCTGGCCAGGGCCGACACCTCGAACCACACGAACAGGTTGACCACGTCGGCGGTGAGGGCGGTGCCCACCAGCCCGGCGTCGAGGAGGAGGAAGAGGCACGCGAAGGTGCCCAGCTCCCGCCCGCCCAGGTCGGCCAGCTCGGAGATGGCGTACGCCACCAGGAGGAGCCCCACCCCGGCGGCGGCCAGGGCGAACACCATCCCGAACGGGTCGGCGGCCAGGGCGATGCCGAGGGACCGTCCGGCCACCGGCCGGGTGCGGCTGAGGTAGTGGACGAGGACCCGGCCCCGGAAGACGGTGGGGGCGGCGGCCGCCAGCACCGCCGCCGACCCGCCCAGCCCGGCGACGGCCACCGCCAGGGCGGCCCGTCCCGACAGGCGGCCCACCAGGGGCGCCAGCACGGCGGCGCTGATGGGGATGGCGATGGCCAGGGGCAGGGCGGCGGCCAGGCCCTCGGCGCTCATCCCTCAGCCCCGCATGGCCCGGACCCGGTCGGCATCCAGCGTTCGGTAGTGCTGGGCCACGCGCACCACCACGGCCAGGAACACGCCGGTCACCGCCACACCGATGACGATTGCGGTCAGGCAGAAGTTCTGGAGGACGGGGTCGGCCACCGGGCCGTGGACGAGGCTCGGTACCGAGCGGCCGTTGGGGGGGTCGAGCAACACTGGAGCGGTGCCCCCCCGGCGCCAGGCCATGGAGACGATCAGCAGGTAGGTGGACGACTCCATGAGGGACAGGCCCATGACGATCTTCACCAGGTTGCGCCGGGTCAGCACCGCCCACAGCCCGATGCAGAACACGGCGGCGGCGGCCAGTTCGTTGACGACGCTCACGGCCGGCCACCCGCGCCGCGGCCACCGCCGCCATCGCTGCCCCGACCGTCGTCCTCGTCCTCGGCGGTCCACTCCCGCTCCATGGCCACCAGGCTGAAGATGACCAGGAGCAGCCCGGTCCCCACCTCGAACAGCTCGCTGAAGGAGAAGGCCTGGAGGATCCCCCCGCCCCGGATGGTGCCGGCCGTCCCGAGCGGCAGCCAGTTGGCCGAGAACGACCCCCGGGCCACCAGGCCACCCACCTCGAGGGCGACGATGGCGGCCGCCCCCGCCAGCTCCACCATCTCCAGGACGTCGGGCCGGACCACCCGCCGCACGGCCCGGTAGCCGTACGCCGCGTAGGCCAGCAGCACGACCCCGGCCAGCACCGCGCCGGCCGGGAAGCCGCCCCCTGGCGAGTACCCCCACGCCACGAGGTAGGCGCCGGCCACGGCCAGGACGGGCAGCACGGTGCGGGCGCCTCCCCGCACCGCCACCGTCATCGGCTGGCGCGACACGACGCCCCGGGTGCCGATCCCCTCGCCGCCGCCAGCCCCGCCGGACCGGGCCGTGGCGGGGGCGTCGCCGGCCTCGCCCTCGTCGCCGGCCTCGCCGTCGCCGCCGGCCTGGCCTGTCGCCGGGGCGTCGCCGGCCTCGCCCTCGTCGCCGGCCTGGCCCTGCTCGACCTCCTCGGCCCGGCGGGCGTCGGCCCGCCCCCGCCGGCCCGACGCGGGGGAGCCCCGCCGCCCTTCCGCCTGCTCGCGCCCACCCAGGCGCTCTTCGCCGACGAAGGCGCGCCGCCGCTCCCGCCCCCGGCACACGGCCCCCACGCCCACCACCGCGCCGAGGAGCAGGAAGGTCTCCCCGAAAGTGTCGAAGCCCCGGCTGCCGTACACCACCTCGTTGACGGCCTCGGTGGTGTGCCAGCGAGGCAGGGCGGTGGCCAGGGCATCGCGGGCGATCCCGGGCAGGTCGGAGGACGGGCCGGGCAGGCCCACCACGGCGGCGGCCAGGAAGGCGCCCATCCCTGCCACCACCAGGGCGGCCATCACCGTCCGTCGCCGCGGCGGCGGCCGGCCGGCGCCCGTCACGGCCGGCCGGACTCGCCGTCGGCCTCCTCGCCGGTGCCGGCGGCGTCCTCCACCACCACCCGCGTCTTGCCGATGGCCAGCAGGTAGAGGACGGGCAGGGCGATGGCGCCCACCACCACCTCCGAGTGGGCCACATCGGGGGCGTCGAGCACCACGAACAGCAGGGACAGCACCGTCCCCACCGCCGACAGGGCCATGACCGAGGCGTTCAGGTTCTCGAGGCGCACCACCAGCACGGCGGCCACCAGGACGGCGGCCAGGCAGAGCACGTCGAGCACGTCGAAGGCGGTCACTCGGCAGCCGCGGCCTTCCCGCCGGCGTCCGGCGGCCGGGCCTGGTCGACGACCGAGCCGGCCCACATGGGGATGCCGGTGCGGTAGGCGGCCCGGCCCAACGCATGGCTGGCCATCGGGTTCACCACCAGCAGCAGGAAGGCGACGACCAGCGCCCGGCTGCCGTAGGTGGAGATCGGCCCCTGGCTCACCACCACCCCGGCCAGCAAAGGCAGGGCGCCCATGGTGACGTTCTTGGACGAGCACTGGATGCGGGTGTACAGGTCGGGCATGCGCAGGATCCCGACCGCGCCGGACAGGGAGAAGGCCAGGCCGACGACGCACAGCCCGAGGGCCACCGCGTCCCTCACAGCAAGCCCCGCTCGAGGTAGCGCGACCAGACGATGGTCCCCAGGTAGCTGAAGCTCGACAACCACAGGGCGACGTCCAGGTAGGCGCTGCGGTCGGCGAAGACGGCGTAGGCGAACACGGCCAGCGTGGCCTGGGTGGACATGGTGTTGAGGGCCACCACCCGGTCGCAGACCGTGGGGCCGGCGGCCAGGCGGACGAGCAGGACGCCCATGACCGCCACCTCGGCTACCGCCACCCAGCCGAAGGCGTCAGCCACCGCCGGCGTCCCCGTCGGCCAAGGGGACGAGCAGGCGCTCGAGGGAGCCGTTGATCTGCCGGCGGGCCTCGGCCGGGTCCTCGGTGGTCACCCACACGGCGTGGTACTGGAGGCGGCCGGGCTCCAGGTCCACCAGCTGGTTGTCGACGATCACCGAGCTGACGAGGGACACGCCGGTGACCGCACCGTCGGTCCGGGCCTCGGTGGGCAGGACGAGCATCCCCGACCGCAGCGGCAGTGACGGGGACCAGATCCGTCGCGCCAGGCCCACGTTGGCCTTGACGACCCGCCCGAACGAGGTGACCGCCAGCGCCACCAGGCGGGCCAGGCGGCGGGGGTCCAACAGCAGCCACGGCCGGGCCACCGGCCCGAGGGGGGCAAGGGCCACGCCCACGAGGAGCGCCACCACCGCCCCGACGACGGCCTGTTCGACGGTGGCCGTCCACGCCAGCAGGATCCAGCCGAGCGCCGCCCATACGGCGACGGCCGCCACCCGGGTGGCGCGCTGGGAGGGGGAGGTCGGCGCGATGCCCGAGCAGTTCCCGCGGACCGCGGCCCCGAAACCACGCCGCGCCGTTGCCGGCCGGCTCAGCGGTACGTGGACGAGGGCTGCGTCAGTAGCCGTGGCAGGAGCACTGGCACGCGTACCCCTCGGCGCCCTCGCCCAGCTCGGCCGCCCACCACTCGGTGCAGTCCTCGTGGTTGCCGTTCAGGCAGTTGGCGCTGATGTTCTTGGTGGCCAGGGCGGCCACCCCGATCCCCATGGCCACGAAAGCGGCGACCGCCGAGACCGCCAGGCGGCTCTTGCCCGCGTTGTGGCAGTCGCGCGTGGGCTCGATGAACCCGATCCCCCGGTCCACGTAGGGGCCCGGTTTGGCGCCCAGGAGGGGCGGCCCGCAGTTCACGGCGTCGGCGAACCGGAACGGGATCAGGGAGTAGCCGACGGCCAGCAGGAGGATGGCGAGGACGACGCCGGAGATGATCTTCTGCTGCTTTGTCACTCGGTCCTTCCGGATGGGGGATGCGGCTACCGGCGGGCCAGGATGGCCTCGGCGAGCTGCACGGTGTTCAGCGCCGCCCCCTTGCGCAGGTTGTCGCCGGACACGAACAGGGCCAGGCCCGACGCCACGCCCGGGTCGCGACGGATGCGGCCCACCAGCGAGGGATCGGTGCCGGCCGCCTGCAGCGGTGTGGGCACGTCGACGACGGAGACGCCCGGCGCGGTGGCCAGGAGCCGGCGGGCCCGCTCGGGGGCCAGCGGGCGTTCGAGCTCCAGGTTGAGCGACAGCGAGTGGCCGGTGTACACCGGGACCCGAACGCAGGTGCAGGAGACAGCCAGCGACGGCAGGCCCAGGATCTTGCGGCTCTCGTTGCGGAACTTGTGCTCCTCGTCGGTCTCGTCGTCCACCAGGGTGCCGGCGAAGGGGACGACGTTGAAGGCCACCGGTGCGGGGAAGGTGCTCGGCGCCGGGAGCTCGACGGCCGAGCCGTCGAGGGCCAGGTCGGGAGCCTGGTCCCCGGCCTTGGCCACCTGCTCGCCCAGCTCGCTGATGCCCTTGAGCCCGGCGCCGGACACCGCCTGGTAGGTGCTGACCACGATGCGGCGCAGCCCGGCCTCGTCGGCCAGCGGCTTCACGACGGGCATGGCCACCATGGTCGTGCAGTTGGGGTTGGCGACGATGCCCTTGGGGATGCGGTCCAGGTCCGAGGGGTTGACCTCGGCCACCACCAGCGGCACGTCGGGGTCCATGCGCCAGGCCGACGAGTTGTCCACGACCACCGCCCCGGCGGCGACCACCGCCGGGGCCAGGGCCCGGGAGGTGGACGCGCCGGCCGAGAACAGCACGATGTCGAGGCCTCGCCAGTCGGCGGTGGCGGCGTCCTCCACCTCCACCTCGCCCCCCGCCCACGCGAGCCGTCGCCCGGCGGAACGGCCGGAGGCGAAGAGGCGCAACTCGGAGACGGGGAAGGCCCGCTCGGCCAGCACCGAGCGCATGACGCCTCCCACCAGCCCGGTGGCCCCCACGATGCCGACTCTCACGGCTCGTACGGTACCGGAGGCGGTCATCCCGGTTCGTCGGGAAGGTCGAGCCCGAAGGCGGAGTGCAGGGCTCGCACTCCGCCCTCCACGTCGGCCGAGCGCACCACGCAGCTGATGCGGATGGACGAGGTGGAGATCATCTCGATGTTGATGCCGGCGTCGGCGAGGGCCTCGAACATGGCGGCGGCCACGCCGGGATGGGTCTTCATCCCCGCTCCCACCAGGCTGACCCGTGCGATCTCGGCGTCGTGGGTGACCCGGTCGGCACCGATCTCGGCGGCCATCGCCTCGGTGACCTTGAGGGCGGTGGGCAGGTCGGCCAGGGGCACGGTGTAGGAGATGTCGGTGGCGCCGTGGACGGAGACGTTCTGCTCGATCATGTCCACGTTCACCGCCTCGTCGGCCAGGGCCCGGAAGAGCCGGGCGGCGATGCCGGGGCGGTCGGGCACCCGCTCGACGGTGATCTTGGCCTCCGACACGTCGTGGGTGACGGCCGAGATGATGGCCTGCTCCATGCCTTCCTCCTCTGGGCCTGCCTCCTTGGGGCCTTCCTCCTTGGTGACCCGCGTCCCCGGCTCCCAGGTGAAGCTCGACCGGACGTGGAGGGGGACGTCGTGGTTGCGGGCGAACTCCACCGAGCGCAGCGCCAGCACCCGCCCGCCGGTGGCCGCCATCTCCAGCATCTCCTGGTAGGACACCTGGCGCAGCAGGCGGGCGCGGGGGACCACCCGGGGGTCGGCCGAGTAGATCCCGGCCACGTCGGTGTAGATCTCACAGGCGTCGGCTCCCATGGCCGCGGCCAGGGCGACGGCGGTCGTGTCGGAGCCACCCCGGCCCAGGGTCGTGATGTCCCTTCCACGGGACACGCCCTGGAAGCCGGCCACCACCACCACCTGCCCGGCGTCCAGCGCCTCCCGGAGGCGGTCGGCCCGGACCTCGAGGATCTTGGCCCGGCCGTGGGCGGAGTCGGTGACGATGCCCGCCTGGCTCCCGGTGAAGGAGGCCGACGGCACGCCCCGGTCCCAGGTGGCGATGCACAGCAGGGCCATGGCGATGCGCTCGCCCGCCGTCTGGAGCATGTCCAGCTCCCGTCCCGGCGGCGAGGGCGACACCTCGTGGGCCAGGCGCAGGAGGTCGTCGGTGGTCTTGCCCATGGCGCTGACCACCACCACGACCCGGTGGCCCTCGTCACGGGTGCGCACCACGTGCTCGGCCACCGCCCGGATGCGGTCGGCGTCGGCCACCGAGGTCCCACCGAACTTCTGGACGACGAGGCTCACGAGGCGGCGGGCTGGGAGGTCAGGAGTCGTCGGCGAACCGACTGAACGATCCCCGATCCCCAAGGCCGATCCGGTCGCCGGTGCGGGCGGCCTCCAGCGACGCCCGGAGCTGCGGATCTCGGAGCGCGGCCAGCTCGAGCGCGGTCACGGTGACGGCCGGAGTGAAGACGAGGGTGCCATCGTCGAACTCCTCGACCAGGTAGCGCCGATCCTGCTTGCGCCCCACCTTGGCCAGGCTCGTCCGCCGGCGTTCGTCGACCACGATCTCCTTGGCTTCCCGGGCGGGGCTGTGGGCCATCGCGCGGTCACCTTAGTACCGACCGTCGAGCCCGTGTCAATTGCCATCTTTGGTCATCGCCACCACTGAAGGTAGGCTTCCCACCGTGAGCGACACCTTGTTGTGGTGGCCCGACGCCGACGGGTACATGCAACGGCTGGAAGGAGACCCGTCGCTCGACCGTGCGCTGGCCGCCGTACGGCGGACGCTCGGCCGGCTGGAGACCACGCCGTTCGACCTGCGCCTCCGAACCCGCCAGTTCGTCACCGACCAGCTCCGTCACATCCACGCCACGCCGACCGGCCACGGGGACTGGTACGTCTTCTGGCAGGACGGTCTCGACCCCGAAACGGTCGAGATCGTCCAGATCGCGGAACTGACCATCTGACCGCTCAGGGCTGTGAGGCGCCGATGAAGGTGGGCGGTAGCGTGGGCAGCCGTGGTCACGTCCAAGCAGAAGCCCAGGTCCCGCCCGGCCAAGAAGCGGCCCGTCCCGCCCAACCGCCAGGCCCGGGAGGCGGCCTCCGCCGCCGCCGCCCGCAGGCGGGGCCGGCGCAACCGGGTCGTCGTCGCCGGCTTCCTGGCCATCGTGCTGATCGGGGGCATCGCCATCCTGGTGGGCGGGGGCGGCACCACCACGGTGTCCACCGGGCCCACCACCACCGCCGCTCCCACCCCCGTGTCGCTGCCCAAGCCCCCCGACGGGGCCACCATCACCGGGGACACGCCCTGCCCCAAGCCCGACGGCACGTCGCCCCGGACGCTCCACTTCGCCAAGCCCCCGCCGTCGTGCATCTCCCCGGCCCGCACCTACACGGCGGACATCCGCACCAGCATGGGAACGATCACCGTCGCCCTCGACCCCAAGGACGCGCCCACCGCGGTCAACAACTTCGTGGTGCTGGCCCGCTACCACTACTTCGACGGCATCGCCTTCCACCGCATCATCCCCGGGTTCGTGATCCAGGGTGGTGATCCGCTGGAGACGGGCCTGGGCAGCCCCGGCTACAAGTTCGACGACGAGCTGCCCAAGGGAGCGGCGGCCAGCTACAAGGTGGGGTCGCTGGCCATGGCCAACTCCGGGCCCAACACCAACGGCAGCCAGTTCTTCATCGTCAGCGGGGACACCGGCGCCCAGCTCCAGGCCCTGTACTCCCTCTTCGGGCAGGCCACGCCCGAGAGCCTCGACGTCATCAAGAAGATCGACGCCGCCGGGTCCGCCGACCAGTCGGGCGCGCCGACCGCCGTCGTCACCATCGAGTCCGTCACCATCAAGGAGTCCTGACCCTTGCCCACCGAATGCCCGGCAGCCGACGGGTCCAGCCCCAAGCGCCAGCGCTTCGACGGACCGCCCCCGATGTGCATCGACCCGGCCCGTACCTATGGCGCCACCATGGCCACCTCCAAGGGAACGATGACGATCGCCCTCGATCCGGTGGCGGCGCCCACCACGGTCAACAACTTCGTGGTGCTGGCCCGCTATCACTACTTCGACGGGATCGCCTTCCACCGCATCATCCCCGGGTTCATGCTCCAGGGCGGTGACCCCGAGGGAAGCGGGCGGGGCGGCCCGGGCTACCGCTTCGCCGACGAGCTGCCCCGACCCGGCCGCTACGAGCTGGGGTCGCTGGCCATGGCCAACGCCGGGCCCGACACCAACGGCAGCCAGTTCTTCGTGGTCAGCGGCCCCGACGGCATGCGCCTGCCGCCCCAGTACTCGCTGTTCGGCAAAGTGGTGGCCGGACTCGACGTGGTGGCCGCCATCGACTCCGTCGGCACCCGCTCGGGCCAACCTCGCGAGCAGGTGGTCATCGAGTCGGTGACGATCACCGAGAGCTGACCGGACGCCTGGCGGGCCCGGCCCGGCCTCAGGCCGGGAGGGCCTCCAGCCCGCCCTGGCGGCCGTCCACGAACACCACCGCCGAGCCCGCCCCCTCCACCGACCACGAGCCCGAGGGCTGGCGGATGACAGCCGTCTGCTCGTCGATGGCGACGATGGGAAGCCGGGGCGGGGCCAGCTCCACCGTGCGTTTGGCCTTCTCCTCCGACCACGTGTCGTGGTGGGGGATCACCGCCAGCTGGGGCAGCAGGCCCAGGCCCAGGGTGAAGGCGCCGCCCCGGGGATCCACCATCGGGTCACAGAGCACCATGGCGCCGGCCGAAGAGCCGGCCAGGACCGCCCCGTCCTGCCAGGCGGCCACCAGGGCGTCCCAAAGGGGGGAGTCCTTGAGCACCGACCGCAGGTGCATGGGCGAGCCCCCGCTCAGGTAGACGAAGCGGCTGGCCCGTACGGCGGCGGCCATGGCCGGGTCCTCGGCCTCCCGGCGGTGCAGCACCATGAGGCCGGTGACGGAGGCGCCCAGGCCCGCGAACCAGCGCCGGGCCCACTCCACCGCCTTGTCGGGGTGCTCGTAGGCGGCGGCGGTGGGGAGCACCAGGACCTCGCTGCTGTCCGCTTGGTCGAGCAGGGCACGGTCGAAGGTGCAGCCCTCGCGCCACTCGCCTCCTCCCACCAGCGCCAGCGGTCCGGGCATGGCCGCCGACGCTACCCGCGTCCGGCCGACGCGCCGCGAGGCATGTGCGCCACGTCCCTCAGCGGGCCGATGGCCCGACACCGGCCGGACGTGGGCGGATGGCGAAGCAGCGGTCGGCCAGGGTGCCGAACGAGTAGGCCGGGTACAGGCCGCCGAACATGGCCCGGGTGCGCTCCGACCAGTCGAGGGCCTCGGGCGCGGAGATGCGGTGGAAGACCTGGAGGATGCCGCCCTCGAACACCCGGTACTCGGCCCACCCCCCGGGGAAGTCCTTGGTCGAGGAGACCTCGACCCACGGGACGTCGCCGGTCTCGCTCAGGCGGCGCACGCGGTTGCGATGGCTGTGGCCCGCGAAGTACCCGACCAGGGCGGGCCGCCGGGCCACCACCTCGACCAGGCGCCGGGTGTCGTCGGGAGTGATGCCGAAGCTGTCGCTGCCACCATCGGCGAGGGGATGGTGGCCGAACACGAGCACGGGGCGATCGGCGCCGGCACCGAGGTCGTCCAGCCACTCGAGCTGAGCCTGCCCGAGCGCTCCGCCGGCCCGGCCCGCGACCGGCGTCTCCAGCAGGGCGAGCACGACGCCGGGCAGATCGACGGTGGTGGGCCCGCGCCCGGCGACGGCCCCGTCGACCAGCACGTCGTGGTTGCCTCGCACCCAGTGCAGGCGGCGGCCGAACGCACCCTGGTAGCAGTCCAGGAAGGCGTCGAACTCGTCGGTACGCCCGGTCGAGGTCAGGTCACCCTTGGCCACCACCGCGTCAGGATTGACGGTGGCGATCTCGGCGATGGCCGCGCTGCTCAT
>JBHELO010000024.1:0-2847 GCA_046263055.1 Acidimicrobiales bacterium
ACGACGACGACCCCCTCCGCCTCCCCGGCACCGGCCCCCTGGCCCTGGGCGCCATCCCCTTCCACGACTCGGTAGCCGGCGAGCTGGTGGTGCCGGCGCTGGTGGTCGGGCGCACGCCGGGAGGCCGGGCGTGGGTCACCCGCACCGGTCCGGCCCTCGACGGTGACGGCGCCCACCGCACGTTCGGCGACAGAGGGCCCGTCGGCCGGGCGGTGGCCGGCGCCGACGTGGGCCCCACCCGGCTGGCGGTCGGGACCGAGGAGGGGCGTGACGAGTGGACGGCGGCGGTGCGGTCGGCGCTGGCCCGCATCGCCGCCGGGCCACTGGCCAAGGTGGTGCTGGCCCGGGAGGTGGTGGCCCAGGGTGACCGCCCGTTCCGGCGGCGGGCCGTGCTTTGCCGCCTGCGGGCCGCCGACCCGTCGGCCTTCACCTACGCGGTCGGCGGCTTCGTGGGGGCGTCGCCCGAGCTCCTCGTCCGCCGTCGCGACTCGCGAGTCGTGTCCCGGCCGATGGCCGGCACCGCGCCGCGCGGCACCAGCCGGGTCCAGGACGACCGCCTGGTGTCTGACCTGATGGCGTCGGCCAAGGAGGCAGAGGAGCACGCCCTGGTGGTGGGGGCGGTGCGAGCGGCACTGGCGCCGGTGTGCCGGGAGCTGGTGGCCGATGCCCGCCCCGACGCCGTGCGCCTGCCCACCGTCACCCACCTGGCCACCACGGTGGCCGGCCATCTGGCCGCGCCCCCGCCGTCGGCCCTGGCCCTGGCCGGCCTCCTCCACCCGACCCCGGCCGTCGCCGGGCTGCCCCGAGCCGAGGCCCTGGCCGCCATCGCCGAGTTGGAGTCGTTCGACCGGGACCGCTACGCCGGGCCGGTGGGCTGGGTCGACGCCAGGGGCGACGGCGACTGGGCCGTCGCCCTGCGGTGCGCACGCCTCGAGGGGGCCCGGGCCCGCCTGGCGGCGGGGGCCGGCATCGTGGCCGACTCCGACCCGGACGCCGAGTGGGCGGAGACGGAGGCCAAGCTGGCGCCGATGCTGGCGGCCCTGATGCCCTGATCCGCCGGGCGGCGCCCGCCGAGGGCGTCGGTGCCGCGGGTGGCCAGAGGGGTCACAGCACACCGGCCCGGTTGTTGGCAAAGTTGTCGCCCTTGGGCATGACGATCTCAGTGGGTGGGGACCTGGCCGTGCGCCCCCCGCGCCCGGTGACAGGGACCTCGCGCCGTCGACGGCGCCAGCGAGGCAACCGCGCCCTGGTGGCGGGCTTCGCCCTGGCCCTGCTCCCCGCCACCGCCGCGTGGGTGCGGCCGGAACCGGTGTCCACCACCGTGGTGGTGGTCAACGGCCGCACCGTCCGCCTGCACCGGGCGACGGCCACCGCCCCGGCGTCGGCCGCCGTGGGGCGCCCGGGCGACAGCCTCCTGCCCGCCCCCGCGGCTGCGCTGGCGGTGGCGGCGTCGGCCACCGACACGCCCACCCGGCTCACGGTGGCCGACGCCTTGGCCGCCGGCCGCCTCACCGCCACCCAGGGCGACATCCGGTCGGTGCTCACCCGGCGGGTCGTCAGCCACACGTCGCCCTACGTCACGGTGGACGGCGGCCCGGCCCTGCTCTCGACGCCGCTGCGGGCCGGCGACCGGGTGCAGGTGAGCCGGGGCCCCGACCTCACCGAGACGCTGGTGGCCAGGGCGGCGGCGGGGCCGGCCGGAGGCCTGCCCGACGTGGAGCGCCAGCTGTGGCATCCGGCGCCGGCGCCGGCGCCGATCCTGGTGGGGGCCCTGAGCGGCGAGGTGGCCCCCGCCTCGTCGCCCCCGGCGCCACCGGTGCCGGCCCGCCCGGAGACCGCCAAGGTGGTGGCCCTCACCTTCGACGACGGCCCCGACCCCAAGTGGACCCCTCAGGTCCTGGCCATCCTCGCCGACGAGAAGGTGCCGGCCACCTTCTGCCTGGTCGGTCGGCTGGCGGCCCGCAACCCACAGCTGGCGACGGCCGAGGTGGCCCAGGGCCACACCGTCTGCAACCACACCGCCGACCACGACGAGGGCCTGAACAAGGCCGACCACGGCCGGGTAGTCGACGAGATCGGTCGTGGGACCGACCTGGTACGGGCGGCATCGGGCGTGACCCCCCAGATCTACCGGCCGCCCGGCGGCACCCTGTCGCCCGACATCATCTCGGTGGCCCACGCCAACAACCAGCGGGTCATGTACTGGTCGGTGGACCCGTCGGACTACCTGCGGCCGCCCGAACCGGTGCTGCTCCAGCGGATCCTGTCCAAGGTGGGGCCGGGGGCCATCATCCTCCTCCACGACGGGGGCGGTGACCGCTCCCAGACGGTGGCCGTCCTGCGCCCGCTCATCGACGCCCTCAAGGCCCAGGGGTACGGCTTCACCACCCCGCTCGGCGAGACGCCCGCCGCCTGAGGCCGAGGGCCCAGGGTTGGCGGGGCACCGCCGGGTCAGTCGACGGCGGCCTCCACCCAGCGGCGCCGGCGGGCCCGACGGTGGGGGCGTGGGGCGTGGCGGGCTCGACGTCGAGACGGTCGCCGTGCCACCCGGTCGGTGGTCTCGTCGGCGTGCAGCACCGGCAGGGTGCGCAGGAAGGCGATCAGGGCGGCGATGAAGCCGCGCCGGCGCGGGGACGCCTCGGAGTAGACGGCGTCGATCGCCCCGGTGGGGATCCTGAGCCGTAGAGGTCGGCCAGGGTCTCGGCCACCCGCCGGGTGGGCAGGGTGCTGGCGGCCCAGCAGGTCGGCGACCACCGCCCGCACCCGGGGGCCGTAGCTGACCGGCGCCCGCACCCCCTTGGGGAACGGCGCCGTCGTGGCCGCACCGGCAGCGACAGGCATGGGCCC
>JBHELO010000025.1:0-3454 GCA_046263055.1 Acidimicrobiales bacterium
CGTGTAGGCGGCGGCCGCCGGGGAGCGGTCGTCGGTGGCGGTGGTGGCCGAGGCCAGGCGCCCCCCGGGGTCGAAGACGTAGGTCACGGCGTCGTCGCCGTGCAGGGTGAGGTTGCCGGCGCCGTCGCGGGCCAGCACGCCGTCCTCGCCGTCGGGGGGGACGTAGCCGCCGGTGCCGGCCAGCCGGCGCCAGGTGTGCGATCCCCCGCCGGCGTCGGTGAGGGTGACCGAGGACTCCGCCACGGAGGCCGAGCGGAAGGCCAGGCTGGCGGCGCCGGCCACCAGGGCCCAGCCCGAGGGCAGCACGGGGGCGTCGGGGGACAGCCACGACGGGTCCAGCAGGGTCTCGGCCACCGCCCCCCCGGGGCCCAGGGGGCCGTGCAGGCCGAGTGTCACCTGGGCCTCGCCGCTGGCCTCGTAGTACTCCACCTTGAACGGCACCGGCACCCCCGCGCTCAGGTGCACGCTGGAGGTGTAGACCTGGTTGGGCCAGGTGTGCTGGTCGTACCAGCGGTCCAGCACCAGGGCGTTGTTGACCCACACCCGCACGCCGTCGTCGCTCCACACCGGCAGGGTGTAGTCGCCGCTCACGGGGGCGGCCAGAAAGCCGCTCCAGCGCACCAGGGCGTTGTCGGCGCCGGCCGGGCCCACGGGGCCCGTGCCCCAGTAGTGGTTGATGGTGGTGTCGACGCGCTGGGCCACCGGGGCCTCGTCGAAGAGGCGGTTGGCGTTGGTGTCGTCGTAGTAGCTGGCGCTCAGCCCGGCCGTGAGGGCGCCGGCGTTGTAGGCGTAGGACACGCCGACGTTGCCCCCCACGGTGGCCAAGGCGGGCGAGGCGGCGGACAGCGAGACGTTGCCGTTGGCCAGATCGACCCGCACCGGCCCCATGTCGTCGTGGGGGGTGGGACCGGAGGCGCCCAGGTGCAGGTCGAGGCGAAAGCCCCGGGACCAGTTGGGGACGGTGTAGTGGCTGCCGTCCCAGGCCACGGAGGTGCCGTCGGAGGTCCAGGTGTGCCACCAGTAGGTGCCGCCGTCGACGAGGGCGCCGGCCGGCGGCGCCCACGAGGTGGCATCGGTCCAGCCCGAGTCGATCTTGGGGCCGGTCTCGGCGTCGGGGTTGGTGGTGATGCGGAACCAGTACTTGACGGCCTGGCCGTCGGGGTCGGTGGCGGCGTTGACGGCCAGGGTGGGCGTGGGCGTGCCCAGCACGGCCCCGTCGGGGGGAGCGGCGGCCGCCGGGGTGGCCATGTCGGGCAGGTGGTTGTAGGTGACGTAGAGGGTGGGGGCCAGCGAGGCGCCGGCCTCGCCCGAACGGTAGGCCTTGGCCGCGTTGGTGTCGGTCTCGTCGGCGGCGGCGATGCGCAGGCCGTTGTTGGCGGCGCCGTCGTGCAGCCAGCGCTGGGCCAGGCCGGTGGTGTCGAGGTTGTCCCAGCCCTCGGGACAGCCGGTGGCGCCGTGGGAGAAGCTGGTGGTCGACACCACCCCGGAGCCGTCGACGCCGGGCTGGTTGTTCCACGTGGTGGCGGCGCTGAAGGCGGCGCCCAGGCCGGTGACCTGCACCGGGCGGGCCACGCAGTCGATGGCCACGTACTGGTCGATGCGCAGGTGGCTCTCGGTGACCCACACGTTGGCCGCCGGCGTCACGCCCAGGTCGAAGCGCAAGAAGCTGCGGCTGACCCCGCCGGGCGGGGCCACCGTCGGCGACCACCTCCCCGTCTCCAGGTAGGTGTTGGCGGCGAAGGCGGTGGTGGGTGCCCCCGCCCACACCAAGGTGTCGGTGCCGGCGGTGGCGGTGTTGGGCGAGACGGTGTTGAAGGTGGGGTCGATGGTCACCGGCCAGGCCCGGGCCCCGTCGCCCAGCCAGGCCGGGTCGACGCCCACCTCGACGGTGGCCATGCTCTGGGCCCCGGCCACGCCGGCGGCCGCCGTGGCCGGCACCGGGGCGGTGGCGACCAGGCGCAGCCCGACCGGGGCCTGGGCCCCCGAGGGCGTCGCGGGCCAGGGCGGAGCCGAATCGGCCCACCACCACGCCCTTGGCGTCGACGAGCTCCACCCCGCCCCCGGTACCCTGGCGGGCGCCGGCGCCGGCCGGCAGGACGAGCTCGTCCACGTAGCTCGCCCCGGCGTCGGCGGCGGCCACCACGACGCTCTCCTCGAAGCCGTCGCCGGTCAGGGCCATGACCAGGTCCCGCCCGCCCAGGGCACCGACGTAGGTGGCCTTGTCCTTGTCGATGACAGCGGGGGCGGGGCCGGCCTGGGGGTGGCGCAGGGCGATGGGGCCGGCGGCGGTGTCGACCACGGCGGCGCCGGCGGCGTCGGGGGCCAGGGTGACGCCGGGGGGAGCGGCGGCGGCCCGCAGGCGGCCGTCGGCGCCGCCCTTGAGCCCCAGGTCCATGTCGTGCCAACCGCCGCCGTCGTGGTAGCGGGTGGGCCGGGTGCTGACCTGGGCCGTGAAGGAGCCGTCGGGGTTGGCGAAGAGCCTGCGGGTGGGCGTCGTCTGGGCCTCGACGGGGGTGGATCGAACGGGGTCGAAGGCGGGGGCCGACGGCCTGGGGTGGGCCCGTTGCTCGGCCAACTGCGTCGGATGGGGCGGCGGGTGGGCGAAGTCGCCGGCGGGGATCACGGCCTTAGGCTTGGCCGCCGGCTCCGAGGCCAGTGCCGGCAGGTTCGCAGCTGGCCCCGCCTTGCGGGTCGGCTCGGCTGACGACGCCGGGGCGCCCACGATGGCCACGTCGGCGCTCACGCTGGCCACGGCCAGGGCCACCGCCAGGGCCGAGCGGGCGCCCACGCGCCGGCGCCTCTTGGCCGCGCGCGATACCGCCGGTGCACTCTGGCTGGTCATGAGTTCCTCCTTGGCCGCCGCGGGTGAGCACCAGCCCACCCCGCAAGGGGTCAACCGAAGTATACCGCCGGCTGCCGCCTCGCCTCGCCGGCATTGGCCAAAAGGCCAGTATCTGCCCCAAAGAGACGCTCTCTACGAAGGCTGGAGGCGCAGGCTCCTCCGGCGGGACCGGCCCGCGGATCACGGAGCAGCGGCGCGGCCGTGGCGCTCGCCATATCCCCCCGAGACGGGGTTACTCTCCGCATAGTGAACGAGCTGGAGACGCTGATACGGCGTCGACGGGACCTGGGCCTCGACCGCTACGACGAGGTGTGGGAGGGCGCCTATCACGTGGCTCCGCCTGCCCATCCCGCCCATGGTTATGTGGACGACGCGTTGGCTGTGCTGCTCGACCCCTTTGCCAGGGCAGCCGGGCTGGTGGCGACAGGGCCCTTCAACCTCGGCCACCCGGAGGACTATCGCGTCCCCGACCAGGGTTATCACCGCACTCTTGCCGACAGCGTATGGGTGACGAGCGCCCCCCTGGTGGTCGAGGTGGTCTCGCCCGACGACGAGACCTACGCCAGGTTCGACTTCTACGCCGCTCACCGCGTCGAGGAGGTCATGGTCGCC
>JBHELO010000026.1:0-18080 GCA_046263055.1 Acidimicrobiales bacterium
GCTCGTAGTCCTTCCGCTGCCACCCGGCCCCCATGCCCAGCTCCAGGCGCCCCTCGGACAGCACGTCGAGGGTGGCCGCCTCCTTGGCCACCACCACCGGATGGCGGTAGTCGTTGCCAAGGACCAGGCTGCCGATTCGCAGCGTGGTCGTGGCCGCCGCCGCCGCCGCCAGCGCGGGGACGGGCGCGAACTGGTCGTCGAGGTTGTCGGGCATGAAGAGCGTGGCGTAGCCGGCACTCTCCACTCGCCTGGCCGTCTCCGACCACGCCGGGCCCGACGGTGCGTAGGCCACCTGGGCGCCGAAGCGGAAGGGGCGGGGGGCGACCACGACCCTGAGGCTAGGCGGGCCGCCGGTGCCCGGACGCGAGCCGGGCCCGGCGGGCGGGGATGTGATCCCCGGCCTGCCGGGCCCGGTCAAGCGACGGTGGTGCCGGGCGAGCCGGCACGGACCGCTAGGAGCGGGTCGTGGCCGGGGCCCGGCCCCGGAGACGGCGACGCATCTCGAGGGCGCCCAGGAGCAGGAACCCGCCGAACAGCAGGTAGCGGGAGTCACCACCGGTGGAGGCCAGGTTGCCGGCGTTGACCTCGGGGCCCACCAGGCGGACGCCACCGGTGAGGCCGTTGTTCTGGAAGCTGGCCTGGCCGGCGATGTCCTGGCCGGCGGCGCCGCCGGTGCAGTTGGCCAGGGTGGCGGTGACGTTGGCGATGTCTTGCAGCACGCCGGTGCCGCCGATGATGTGGCCGGTGATGGTGAGCTTGATCGGTGGGTCACCGCGGCGGTAGTTGCCGAGATTGGCCCAGGTGACGGTGTTGCCGTTGATCACACCACCGTTGCTGGCGCTCGTGAGCTGGAAGCGTGGGTTGCCGCTTAGCACCGAGTGGGTGTCGGTGGCCGAGATGTTCAGGAGGTCGCAGGCGAAGAGCTTGGCGAAGCTGGCGGCGTCGTCGGGAATGCTGATGGTCCAGGTCACGTCGTCGCCAGCCTGGGCCGGGTTGGGCGTGGCCGACTTGGCGACGGGGATGTTGCAGTGGATGCCGCCGGCGGGCACGGTGACGGCCGCCTCCATGTGGCCGATGCCCAGGTCGAGGGCGGTGAGGCCGGGGAGGGCCAAGAGCGAGACCCGCCCGATGGCGTCGTAGCCGGCCGATGCGCTGGTGCCGTTGGCCGCCAGCGACGGAACGCTGCCGACCGGGCCACCCAGGGCCCGGGGCGGGGCGCCCAGGGAGATCTGGGCGAGGCCGCCGATGGGAAGGGTGAGGCCGCGGCCACCGAAGAGCGACGAGAGCGAGAGGCTGCCGAGGCCCGGGACGGGGACGCCGGCGATCTTGACCGTCAGCACCGGGTTGCCCAGGAACTGCACCGACGACCCGCCCGGCTTGCCGGTGGCGGTGACTCGCATGCCGAGCTCGCCCAGCACCTCGATGGTGATGGCCCCGCCCAGGATGCTGATGGGGGCGACGTGCTGGTGGGTCTCGCTCACAAGGCCGAACGTGCCGTCGCCGTTGGGCGTGAGGTAGGTGAAGGTCCGGGACTCCGAGGCGTTGTTGCCCGACACGTTGGTGGCGGCCGCCGCCGAGCCGACGGGACCGACGAGCTGGAGGTTGGAGGCGAAGCCCCGCCCGAAGCTCAGGGGCTGGCCGATGGCGCAGGTGTTCTTGTCGAAGACGGCCTGGGCCTGGCCCCGCAGCAGCGAGGCGAAGGCCACCGGCTGCAGGTCGAGGGCGATGTCCTTGGTGATGAGCGGCGTGGGCGGCGGGGCCGCGGCCTGGGCCAGGCCGCTCAGGAGGAGCTGGTTCACGTCGGTCTGCTGGGCGGCGGGGACGAGGAGGCCGACCTCGAGGCCGGTGCCCCGGCCGTAGCTGTACTTCCCCGAGAGCGGGGGCTGGACGGCCTGTCCGAACTCGTCGTTGATGGTGCCGGTGGCCCCCGTGGAGTTGACGGTGGCGCCCGAGAAGGCGGCGTGGACGCCGCCCGTCGTGGTGGCGCCCAAAGTCAGGGCGTTCACGCTGAGCGCGGTGCCCGTGCCGTAGGCGGCGAACGGCTGCTCCGTGACGAGCTGGGCCGACGCCGGAGCCGCCGGCGAGATGGCGAAGACGGCCGCCGCCGCCGTCAGCATCGCCGTGAGCAGGACCGATACCCGAGTCCTCACGTAGGTTCCTCCCTTGTCTGCCCGCCGAAGCGGACCATTGCGCTCGACCCGGGCTCCCGGATGGTTGGTGCTGTCTGGGACGTGATGGTGACCTGCGCCGCCCAAGCCCTTTAGGCGCACGATGGTGGGAGTCGTCCCGCGATCGGTGAACAGTAGCAAACGGTCGTCAGATGATGGTGCACCGCCCCCCGGCGTCACCAAGCAATCACCCCGGGCACTACTACCCTCGGCTTGCGTCATGGCTCCTTCGACCGCCGCTCGCGACGTGGTCGTCGTGGGCGGCGGCCACAACGGCCTGGTGGCGGCGTGCTACCTGGCCCGGGCGGGGCGCGACGTGGTGGTGCTCGAAGCCCTCGACCGCCCCGGTGGCGGCTCCCGCACCGAGGAGACCGTCCTCGGCTACCGCTTCGACCTCCACTCGGTCGCCCACAACATGATCAACATGACCGACATCCCGGCCGAGCTCGACCTGGCCGGCGCCGGGCTGGTGTACCAGGAGATGGACCCCTTCTCGGTGGCGGTGCACGCCGACGGGCGGCGGGTGCGGTTCTTCCGGTCCATCGACGCCACCGTGGACTCCATTGCCGAGTCCGACCCCGCCGAGGCGGCCGCCTACCGGGCGTTCCTGGACACCGCCCTGCCGGTGGTGGGCACCATCCTGCCCGCCCTGCGGGGCCGGATGTCGGCCCGGGAGGTGCCCACGCGGGTCCGCTCGCTGGTGGCCGCCCTGCGCCACCACCCGGCGGAGACGGCGCGGGACGTGCTCGGCCCCTACGACTCCCTCCTCCGACGGCGCCTGCCGAGCGACCTCACGCGAGGGCCGGTGGCCGCCTTCGCCGCCCACGCCGCCTCCGGGCCGTCGCTCCCCGGGGGCGCGCTCTACGCCTTCTGGCAGGCCGCCTACCACCTGTTCGGCCAGTGGCACGCCCGGGGCGGGGCCCAGGGCCTGACCGACGCCCTGGTCGGCCGACTGGCCAGCCTGGGGGGCGAGCTCCGGTGCGGCGCGCCGGTGGCTCGCATCGAGGCCCACGGCGGCACGGTGCGGGCCGTGGTCACCGAAGACGGCGAGCGCATCCCCGCCCGATCGGTGGTGACCGCCCTGGACCCCAAGGTCGCCCTGCTGCGACTGTTGGACCCGCCGCTCGACGGCGCCGCCGGCGCCGACCTGGCCGCCGCCCGCCGGGGCAACGTCGTGCAGGCCCTCGTCCACGTGGCCTCCGACCGCCTGCCGCCGTACCCCGGCGCCCGCCCCGGGGACTGGAACGGCCTGCAGAGCTACGTGGACCGCCTCGACGACATGGTGGCGGCGTCGACGGCGGCCGAGGCCGGCCGGCTGCCCGATCCGATGCCGCTGTACGCCTTCACCACCTCGGCCATCGACGGCACCCTCGCCCCGCCCGGGCACCACACCGTGTACCTGGCCTGCCCGGCGGCGCCCTCGGTGGTGGAGGGCGGGTGGGACGCCCGGCGGGAGGAGTTCGTGGCCGCCGCCCTCGCCACCCTCGAGGAGCGGGCCCCGGGGTTCGGTGCGGGCATCAAGGGCGTGGCCACCTGGACTCCCGACCGCATGGAGGCCGAGGAGCGCTGGCCCGGCGGCCACCCCATGCACCTCGACCTCGCCCTCGACCAGCTCGGCCCGTTCCGACCGACCAGGGCCCTGGGCCGCCATCGCACCCCCGTCGAGGGGCTCTACGTGTCGGGTGCCGGCACGAACCCCGCGGGCGGCATCTCCGGAACCCCCGGGCGCCGGGCCGCCACCGCCCTCCTCGCCGACCGCCGTCGGCACCACCGATGATCTGGGCCGCGGCTGCCGCCCGCCCCCGCTCCGGGGATGGGAAGGACGACGCCCGGCGGGGTAGGTAGGCCGGCGTGACGACGTTGCTCGCCGCCGACACGGCGCGCCAGGTGGTGGTCAGCCCCGGGCTGTCGGCCGCCGACTGGGTGGGGGCGGGCGTGATCCTGGCCGTCGGCATCGGGGCCAGCGCCCTCCTGCGCAAGGGCGTGCGCCGCAGCATCCACCGGGGCGACAGCGAGCAGGGCGCGGCCAACGCGGTGACCCGGCTCCTGGGCTGGCTGGTCTTCCTGGCCGCCCTGTTCTGGTCCCTGTCGGTCCTCGGCGTGCGCCTCGGACCGCTCTTCGGCGCCCTGGGCATCGGGGGGCTGGCCATCGCCTTCGCCGCCCAGAGCATCCTGGGCAACTTCCTGGCCAGCATCATCCTCCAGGTCCGCCGCCCCTTCCGGCGGGGGGACCAGATCAGTACCAACGACTGCGAGGGCATCGTCGAGGAGGTCAACTTCCGGACGGTGCGCCTGCGCACCTACGCCGGCGAGCGGGTGATGGTCCCGTGTGCCGAGGTGCTGTCCAACCCCATCACCAACCACACCACCCTGGGCCGCCGGCGCACCACCCTGGAGGTGGGCGTCGGCTACGACACCGACCTGGAGAGCTGTCGCCACGTCCTCCTGGCCGCCGTGGCGCGGGCGGACGGCGTGCTCGACCGTCCGCCGCCCGAGGTATGGGTGAAGGAGTTCGGCGAGTCGTCGATCAACCTGGCGGTGCGGTTCTGGCACCCCCCCGACACCGCCAGCCTGTGGCGGGTCCGCAGCGCGGTGGCGGTGGCCCTGAAGCCCGCCCTCGACGGCGCCGGCATCGAGATGCCCTTCCCCCAGCGGGTGCTCAGCTTCAGCACCGCCGACCTGCCCACCGCAGAACGGCGGGACCCCGGGGACCGGGCCGGGGGCGGCGCCTCCGGCAGCGAGCCGGCCGCCAGTGACCCGGCCGCCGGCGACCCGCCCGCCGGTCACCCCGCGGGCGACGGCCAGGCCGGCGCTGACGGCACCGGCTCAGGTGGCGACACCGGCGAACCCCGCCACCGGGAGCACCACCGGTAACCTCTCGCCGTCCGCCGGGGCGCCGACCGCCGGCGCCTTCTCCCTCGGCACCGCCCTCGACCGGGAGGATAGGGACGGCCCCCGGGCCCGGATCGCCATCGTGCCCGTCCTGGTGGCGGTGACCGCTGGGGCGGTCGCCTCCCGGCCCCTGGCCTGGCTGGTCCTGGTCGTGCCGGCCACCGCCCACGTGGCCGCCGCCCTGGCCGCCCGCCAGGTGGTCATCGAGGTGGTCGACGCCCACCGGGCCTGGCCCCGGCCGGCCGCTGACCAGCGCCTCAGGGGCGCACGACGTAGCCGGTGCCGCGCACGGTGTGGATCATCCGGCTCCCGTGGGCCTCCAGCTTGCGGCGCAAGGCGCTGACGTGCTTCTCCACCACGTTGCGGTTGTAGTCCTCGTAGCCCCACACCTCGACGAGGAGCTGGGACTTGGTGAGCACCCGCCCCGGGCGACGGATCAACGCACACAGGAGGCCGAACTCGGTGGAAGTGAGCTCGAGGCTGACGCCCGCCCGGCGCACCTCGTGAGCCGACTCGTCCACCTCGAGGTCGCCCACCTGGCGGGTGCTCGACCGGGGGCGGCCGGCCCGCCGGAGCAGCTCCTCCACCTGCACGATGAGGGCCTCCACCGCGAACGGCTTGGTCACGTAGAAGTCGGCGCCGGCGTCGAACCCGGCGCGCACGTCCTCGGCCCGGTCGGCGGCCGAGAGGAGCAGGACCGGTACGGGGGAGTCGGCCCGCAGGCGGCGGACGACGGTGAGGCCGTCGGGGCCGGTGCCGAGGCGGACATCGAGGATCACCAGGTCGGGTGCCGCCGCCGTGGCCGCCCGGATGCCCCCGGCGGCGTCGCCCTCAGCCGCCACCTCGTAGCCCTCGGCGCGCAGGACGGCGGCCAGCACGCCCCGCAGGGTGGGGTCGTCTTCCACCACGAGCACGCGTGGCGCGGCAGGCATGTGGCCGGTGGTCCCCTCAGTCCGCTCGAGCCGGCCCGGTCACGCTACCCGCCCGGTCGGGCCGCACCGGGGACGGCCGGCCCCTCCCCGGTCCGGCTGCGACCGTCCCTGCCCCGACCGTCACATCTTCAGCGAATCGGCAGCATTCCGTCAGGCGGTGGGCAGGAACCGGCGTCAGGATCAACACCGCCAGGCCCCGTCATGCGGTACGGGGACGTGGGGGGGAGTCGTCGAGCGTCGGGCTGGGGACCTTCGACTCCCCTCCTGGCCGCCCGGCGGGCGCGGCTACTGGTGGCAATCACTCGTGGGCGATCAATCGTCGGCGGCTACTCGTCGGCGGCTACTCGTAAGCGATGGCGGCCAGGACGTTGAGGCGGGCGGCCCGCCGGGCCGGGAAGGCGGCGGCCACCACGCCCAGCAGCCCGGCGATCACCACGTACGCCACCAGCTGGCCGGCGGGCACGCTGAGCGTGGAGATGCCTGTATCGGAGATGGCGGTGACCACCGCCCAGCCGAAGAACACGCCGATGACGAGACCGAGCACGGCCCCGATGACGGCCACGATGACCGCCTCCCACCGCACCATGCGCCGGGTCTGACGGCGCGACATGCCGACGGCGCGCAGCAACCCCAGCTCGCGTGTCCGCTCCAGCACGGACAGGGCGAGGGTGTTGAGGATCCCCAGCACGGCGATCACGATGGCCAGGGCCAGGAGCACGGTGATGAGGGCCTGGAGCTGGTCCACTTTGGACGTCACCGACGACTTGTACTGGGCCTGGTCCTTCAGCTCCACGTTGGGGAACGTGTCCAGCACCGGTTTCATGGCCGCCCGCGACGCGGCCGGCGGGACGCCCTTGGCCGCCTTCACCACCACCACCTGGGCCTGGCGGCTGGCGAAGTTGCGGGTGAAGTCGGCGATGGACAGCAGGTACTTCCCGGCGAAGTCGCTGCGGCTGAAGATGCCGGTGATGCGGACCTGCTGGACGCCCGTCTTGGCGAACTCCATCGGCACCGGGTCGCCCACCGTCCAGTGGTGGCTCTTGGCCGTGGTGTCGAGCACCAGCAGCCCGCTGCCGGCGTCGGGCGGCGCCGACCCCGTGACCAGGTGGACGTGGAGCAGCCGCACGTAGGTGGTGAGCTCGCTGGCCGTCAGCTCGGTGTTGGCGCCGTTCAGCCGCCACTGGCCGTCGGCCACGGTGACCACGTCGCTCAACTGCGGCAGGCGGCGCAGGTCGGTGGCCAGCTCCGAGCTGAACCCCTCGAAGGACCGGCCGGTGACCACGTAGTCGGCGGCGAAGGACGTGTCGAAGGAGGCGGTGATGGAGGCCTTGATGGACGCCGACAGCACGGCCACGAACGTGACCAGGGCCAGCCCGATCATGAGGGCGGCCGACGTGGAGGCGGTGCGGGCGGGGTTGCGCATGGCGTTGTCGCGGGCCAGGCGGCCGGGCACGTGGAAGAACCGGGCCGGGGGGGCGCCGATGACGCCGGCCAGGGGCCGGGCGATCACCACCGCCAGGACGGCCGCTCCCACCAGGATGCCGAGGGCGCCCAGACCGACCAGCGAGATCCCGCCGCCGCCCAGGCCCGCGGCGAGGGCCACCCCCCCGAGCACGAGGAAGGCGGCACCGACGGCGAGCCGGGCGGGCCGCACCCGGCCGCCCGAGGGGATGGCGGACACCCGCAGGGCGGCCATCGGCGACACACGCGTCGCCCGCAGGGCGGGCAGCAGCGAGGAGGCCACGGTGACGACGATGCCCACCACCACGGCCACCACCACCGTGCGCCCGGCCAGCACGGTGGCCGACGACGGGAGGTTGCCGCCGAAGGCGGCCAACAGGGCCTTCAGCCCGGTGGCCACCAGGTAGCCGAAGCCCACGCCCACCACGGCCGAGACCAGGCCGGTGAGCGCCGCCTCCCCCAGCACCGACGACAACACCTGGCGACGGCGGGCCCCCAGGGCCCGCAGCAGGGCGAGCTCCCGGGTGCGGCTGGCGACGATGATCGAGAACGTGTTGGAGATGAGGAAGGTGCCCACCAGCAGTGCCACGCCGGCGAAGATGCCGAGGGCGATCCCGATGAACTTCACGAAGCTGTTGGAGACGTCCTGGGCCTCCTGGGACGCCAGCTGCTGGCCGGTGAGCACGTCGTAGCGCCCACCCAGGGCGGCGTCGATGCGGTCCCTCACCTGAGCCTGGGACGCTCCCCCGCCGGCCTTGACGTCCACGGAGTCGAAGGTGCCGGGCCGGTCGAGCACCCGGTGGGCGGTGGCCTGGTCGAACACGGCCAGGGTGGTGCCCGCCAGGTTGTCGGCGCTGCCCACCTTGGCCACGCCCACCACCGTGAAGTCCTGGGCGGGACCGGTGAGCAGGACCTTGATGCGGTCACCGGGCGCGAAGTGGCCCTTCCTGGCGGTGCCGGCGTCGATGGCCACCTCGGTGCCGTTGGTGGGCGGGCGGCCCCGCACGAACGCGAGGCGCGACAGGGCGGGGTCGCTCGACACCGCCACGCCGAGCGTGGGCGGGCCGTTGCCCCCCAGGGTCTTGCCGGCGCGGTCCACCATCTGGGCGAAGCCGGAGATCGTGCCGGTGGCCCCCTTCACCCCGGGCACGGCCCGCACCTGGTCGAGCAGCGACTCGGGGACGGGCTGGTACTTGGAGCTGGCACCACCCTGGTTCTGCTCGACGAACGTGGAGTGCGAGCGCACCCGCACGTCCACCCCACCGTCCACCTCCTTGAACAGGCGGACGAAGGTGGCGTTGAGGGTGTCGGTGAGGACGAACGACCCGGTGACGAAGCCCACGCCCAGGACCACCGCCAGCGAGGTGAGGGCCAGGCGCAGCTTGTGGGCGGCCAGGCTCCGGAGGGTGGCCTTCAGCACCGCTCAGTCCCCCATGGCCTTGAGGCGGTCCAGGACCCGCTCGGCGGTGGGCGCCTCCATGTCGCCGGCGATGCGACCGTCCTCCAGGAAGACCACCGCGTCGGCGTAGCCGGCGGCGGTGGCGTCGTGGGTCACCATGACGATGGTCTGGCCCAGCTCGGTGACCGACCGGCGCAGGAACCCGAGCATCTCGGCGCTGGCCCGGGAGTCCAGGTTGCCGGTGGGCTCGTCGGCGAAGATCAGCTGAGGCTTGCTCACGAGGGCCCGGGCCGCCGCCGCCCGCTGCTGCTGACCGCCCGACAGCTCGGCCGGCCGATGCTTCAGGCGGTCCGAGATCCCCACCGCCCGCACCACAGTGTCGAGCCAGCCGGGATCGGGCTTGCGGCCGGCGATGGCCAGCGGGAGCGTGATGTTCTCAAGGGCGGTCAGCGTGGGGATGAGGTTGAAGGACTGGAAGATGAAGCCCACCCGGTCCCGCCGGAGCACGGTGAGGTCCTTGTCGTCCAGGGTGGTGAGATCGACGTCGCCGACGAGGACCCGCCCCGATGTGACCGTGTCGAGGCCGGCCAGGCAGTGCATCAGGGTGGACTTGCCCGAGCCCGACGGGCCCATGATGGCGCTGAACCGACCGTGGGGGAAGGCGACGCTGACGCCGTCCAGGGCCCGGACGGCGGTGTCGCCGGTGCCGTAGACCTTGACCACGTCCACGGCGCTGGCCGCCGCCTGGGCCAGGGGCGCGGCGGCGGGGGCGGGCGGGGAAGTGGGGGCCATGGCATCGCTTCTCTCGGGTTAGCGCCGATAGGTCGACCGCTCCCGATCCTATGAGATGCCCACCAGCGGGGTCACGCCGGTTTCGGCCGACGCTCGGCGGGCGCGGACCGGCCCCCGTCGAGCGGGGGCCGGAGGTCTGGCTGGGTGCTGCCGTCGGGCGGCGACGGCCGCCCGGGCGGGATCAGTAGCGCTCGCGCCGCACCACCCGGCGGCGGGTGCCGACCAGCGGCTCGTCCGCGTAATCGTCGGCCACGACCGTCCGGCTGCCGCCGCCGATGGCGCCGTTGAGGAAGAGCAGGCTCCAGAGCAAACCGATGGCGCCGGCGATCATGAGGATGACGCCCACCGTCGCGATGTCGACGCCGGACACGGCGTAGTGCACGGCAAAGGTGAGGATGGCCCCTACGGCGATGAGGAAGACGCTGATCCCGATTCCCATGTGGATCCCTCCGTTTCGGACGTTCCCCGCCCGGTCGTAAAGGGTGTCCCCTGTGCCTCCCGGCAGCAAACCACCGAGGGTCAGGCCGGCGTGGGGGCGGGACGGGCCTCGGGAGGGACGGCGCCGGCCCGGGGGACGGCGGGCGCGGGGGCTGCGTCGGCGGTGGCTCGCGACGACGCCAGGGCATGCATGGCCCGGAGCCGGCGCTCGAGGCCCACCATGCCGAGGCGGGCGGCGGTGACGCGGGCCTCCTCCTGGAGGGACCGGGCCCGGGCCCAGTCCCCGGCCTGGTGGCGCTCCATGAGGGTGGCGGCCAGAGCGAACTCGGACACCGCCACCCAGGGGTCGGCGCCCATGCGCCGGTGGCGCTCGACGGCGGCGCGGAAGTGGCGGACGGCATCGTCGTGCCTGCCCATGGCCCGGGCGAGGCGGCCCAGGGCGTGGGAAACGGACCCGAAGAAGGCCAGTTCCAGGATCACGCAGTTGCGGGCCTCGTAGGGCAGGAGCATGGCGTACAGGCCGGCCGCCCCCTCCCGGTCGCCCAAGGTCCGGGCCAGGCGGGCCAGGGTGGCCACCTTCGGCAGCCACTCGACGTCCCGGCGGATGGCGTCGAACCCCCGGGCCCGGACCTTCTCGTAGAGCGGGCGGGCCTCGTCGTCGCGGCCCTCGTCGGCGTACAGGGTGGCCAGCCCGAGCAACCAGCCGTCGGTGCTCGGCGCGCTGTCGAGCAGGGCCTCGAACGTGGGGATCAGGTCGCCCGCCCGGCCCTGGAGCCAGCGCAGGGCGAACAGCTGGACGTCGAACGCCAGCTCCGCCGGGCGGTCCCGGCGCGTGCTCCGCCGGCGGGTGGGGTGGCGACTGCCGACCTCCCGTCCCAGATCGAGGGCGGCGAACGCCAGGTGCTCCGCCTCCTCGAAGCGGCCCTGGAGGCACGCCACCATGGCCGAGTGGGTGGCCGCGTACCAGCCGTATCGCGGGCTGGCCGCCTCCCGGGCGGCCCGCCGCAGCAGGAGGGACGCCTCCTCGGCCTGCTCCAGCTCTCCCAGCTCGAGGAGGTCACGCAGGCGCCACTCGTGGCCCTGGGCGGCCAGCTCCGGGTCGCCCCGCTCCTCGGCCAGGGCCAGGAGCCGGGCGGCCACCACCAGGCGGGCCCGGATGTGGTCGGGCCCGTAGAGGGCCCAGTGGACGTTGTCCAGCACGGTCCTCAACAGCGCCGGGTCGCCCCACCGGTCGGCCATGCGCACGGCGGCGCCAGACAGCGCCCACCCCTCCTCGTCCCGTCCCTGGTGGTGCCGCCAGCGGGCCAGGCGGCTGAGGACGAGGGCCCGGGCCCGGCCGTCCACCGGCCCCAGGGCGTCCAGGGCGTCCTCCAGCAGGGCCAGGCACTGGCCGTCGGGGTCGCCGTCGGGGCGCACCACGGCGGCGAAGCCGGCGGCCGCCAGTCCCAGATGCTCGGCGGTGCCGGCCCGGCGGGCGGCGTCGGCGGCGTCGAGCAGGGACCGGCGGGCCCGGTCCAACTCGCCCAGGCGGTTGTGGGCGTCGCCCAGGGCCAGGGAGACCTCGGCCCGCAGGGCGGCGTCGGGACCGGCGGCCCGGGCCAACAGGGCATGGGCCCGCGTCAGGAGGCCCACCGCGTCCTCGTAGGCGTAGCGCGCCGCGCTGGCCCGGGCGGCGGCCAGGGCGGCGGCCACCGCCGGGCCGGCGTCGCCCGGGGTCGCCCCTTCCAGGAGGTGGTGGGCCAGGGCCCCGGCGTGGCGGTCGGGGTCGGCCGCCGCCATGGCCGAGATGGCCTCGGCCACCCGCCGGTGGAGGTAGGCGCGCCGGGAGACGGTGAGACCGGCGGCCAGCGCCTCCCGGTGCAGGGCGTGGCCGAACGTGTAGCAGCCGGGCTCGCCGGCCACCTCGGCCACCACCCGGGCGGCCACCGCCTCGTCGAGGGCGTCCAGCAGGCGCTCGCCCTTGAGGTCGCTCACCTGCTCCAACACCTCTGCCCGGAACTGGTCGCCGACGATGGCAGCGATGGTGAGCACCCGGACGGCGGCACGCGAGAGATGGTCGAGGCGGCGGTGGACGACGTCGCGGACGGCCTCGGGCACGGGCAGCCGGTCCGGGCGCCCGGCCAGGTCGCCATCGGCGTGCAGGGCCCGCACCATCTCGGTGACGAAGAAGGGGTTGCCCTGGGTCAGGCGCACGAGCTCCCGCACCACCGCCTCCGACGGGCGCACGCCGGTGGCGGTGACGACCAGGCGCTCCACCTCGGTGGTCGACAGCCCCCCGAGTGGGATGCGGTGGAGCCAGTGGCCGCGCGCCAGCTCGGCGAACGTCCGGGCCAGGCCGGGATTGGCACCCGGCTCCCCGTCGCGGGCGGTGGCCACCACCAGCAGGCGCAAGTCGTCCGTCTGCTGGCAGAGGAACTCCAGGAAGCGCAGCGAGAGCGTGTCGGCGAAGTGCACGTCCTCCAGGACCACCAGGAGGGGCGTGAGACGGGCCGACCGGGCCAGCATCCCGGCCAGGGCGTCGAAGCGGGCCCGGCGGCCGTCGTCGTCCCGGCGGGACGAGGCGGGATCGGCCCCCAGGACGTCGGCCAGGTCGGGGAAGGCCCGGGCGACGTGGGCCCGGCCCCGACCGGCACAGGCCCGCACCTCGCCGGGAGACAGGCCGGCGGCCCACGTCCGGACGACCTGGGCCCACGGCCACAGGGCGGGCGCCCCTTCTCCCTGCCACGACCGGCCGCACAGCGCCCGCCCACCGTCTGCCTCCACCACCGCCGAGAACTCCCGGGCCAGGCTGGTCTTGCCCATCCCCGCCTCGCCCACGACGGCCACCACCCGGCCCCGCCCGCACTGGGCCTGGGCCCAGTGGCCGCAGAAGTCCAAGAGCTCCCGGTCCCGGCCCACGAAGACCTCCGACACCGGGGCCGGCGGCGGGGGGCGGATGGGCGACGTGCCGGGAGCGGCGGCGAGGGGGCCCCCGCCATGGAGGTCGAGCGAGGGGTCCTGGACCAGGACCGCCGACTCCAGCCGCTGCAGGTCCAGGCAGGGGTCCACCCCCAGCTCCTCGGCCAGCAGGCGGCGAGCCCGCTGGTAGCTGCGCAGCGACTCCCCCTGGCGTCCGGCCCGGTAGAGGGCCACCATCAGTTGGCCCCACATCCGCTCCCGCAGCGGGTGCAGGGTCACCAGCCGTTGCAGCTCGCCGATGAGCCGGGCGTGGCGGCCGAGGCGGAGCCCGGCCTCGAACCAGTCCTCCAGGGCGCCCAGGTGCAGCTCCTCGAGGCGGGCCGTCTCGGCGCCGGCCATGGGATCGGACGCGAAGGCCTCCAGGCCGTCGGAGCGCCACAGGGCCCGTGCCTCGTCCAGGGCGGCGGCGGCGGCCGCCGGCGCCCCCCGGGCCAGGGCGTCCCGGCCGTCGGCCACCAGGCGCTCGAAGCGCACGGCGTCGATGCGGTCGGGGTCCACCCGCAGCGCATATCCGGCGTCGGAGGCGGGCAGGATCCGGCTCGCCCCGTGCGGGGGGCGGTCGGGCTCCAGGAGTCGCCGGAGGTTGGAGACGTACCCCTGCAACGTGTTGCGGGCGCTTGGCGGCGGGCGGAGACCCCACACCGCCTCGGCCAGCACGTCCTCGGGCACCACCCGGTTGGCCCGCACCGCCAGCACGGCCAGGGCGGCCCGTCGCTTCGGTCCCCCCAGGGCGACGATGGCCCCGTCCATGGTGACCTCGAGGGGGCCCAGGATCCGCACCTGCAGGCCGTCGTCCGCCATGGCGCCATTGTGGTTCCCCGCCGGCCGCCGGTCCACGACGATGCCCGGCGGTAGGGTCCGGCGGGGCCGGGTGGGAGTGGCCGGGTGGGAGTGGCCGGGAGGTCGGTGGGGTGCCAGGGCTGCGTGAGGGGACGACCTACGCCGACCTGATCCGCCTCGCCCTGGAGCGCCACCGGAGCCGGGTGGCCTTCGTGGGCGACACGGGAAGCGTCACCTACGGCCAGGCCGCCGACCGGGTCGGGCGCACCGTCGCCGCCCTGGCAGCCAGTGGTGTCCGTCCCGGCGACGGGGTGGCGGTGCTGGGTGCCAACACGCCGGCGGCCTGGATGGCGTGGGCGGCAGCGGCCGTCCTGGGCGCCCGGTTCACGGCCCTGCAGCCGGTCAGCTCGGACGAGGACCGGGCGTTCGTGTGCGAGGACGGCGAGATCTCCACCGTGGTCTTCGAGCCCGCCTTCGACGCCGCCGCGTCACGCCTCGGCGATGGCGGCCGGCGACTCCTGGCCCTCGGGCCCTCCGAGGTCGCCCCCGACCTGGCGACCCGGGCCGAGGCCGCCCCGCCCCAGCGGCTGCGGCCGACGGTCGGCGAGGACGACCCCAGTGCCCTGCTCTACACCGGTGGCACCACCGGCACACCCAAAGGGGTGCTGCTCTCCCACCGGGCGTTCGCCGAGATGGTGTTCAACGCGCTCTGCGACTTCGAGCTGCCGCCCGAGGTGCGCTACCTGGCAGCTTCGCCCATCACCCACGCGGCCACGATCATGGTGGTGCCCACGCTGCTGCGGGGGGGCACTGTCCACCTCCACCCGCGGTTCGACCCCGAGCGGTTCCTGGCCACCATCGAGCGGGAGCGGATCACCCTGTGCTTCGGCGTGCCGACCATGGTGTACCGGCTGCTGGGCGAACCCGCCCTGGCTCGCACCGACACCACCAGCCTGCGCACCTTCGTCTACGGGGCGGCGCCCATGGGGGCGTCCCGCCTGGCCGAGGCGCTGGGCGCGTTCGGCCCCGTCTTCACCCAGTTCTACGGCCAGACCGAATCGGCGGGCACGGGGACGGTGCTGGCCAAGGCCGACCACGACCCGGCCGACCCCGGCCGCCTCCTGTCGTGCGGCACCCCCGGCACCGGCGTCCGGCTCCGGGTGGTGGACGCCGACGACGAGGACGTCGCCCCGGGGAACGCCGGCGAGATCTGCCTGCAGGGCCGGGGCGTCATGGACCGCTACTGGGGCCTGCCCGACCTGACGACTCACACCCTGCGGGGCGGCTGGCTGCACACCGGCGACGTGGCCACCGTCGACGACGACGGCTTCGTGACCATCGTCGACCGGGCCCGGGACGCCATCGTCACCGGCGGGTTCACGGTCTTCCCCCGCCAGATCGAGGACGTCCTCCGGGACCACCCGGCGGTGCACGACGCCGCCGTCATCGGGGTACCCGACGAGACGTGGGGCGAGGCGGTCAAGGCGGTGGTGGCCCTGCAACCGGGGGCCGTCGTCGACCCTGCCGAGCTGGTGGCCCTCGTGCGACGGCGCCGAGGCCCGGTGCACGCCCCGAAGTCGGTGGACGTGGTGGACGCCATCCCCCTCACGCCCACCGGCAAGGCCGACAAGGCGGCGTTGCGCCGGCCCTGGTGGGAGGGCCAGCCCCGCAACGTGGGCTGACCGCGATGGCCGGTCCTGCGATGGTTCAAGCCAAACTCAAGCGCGTTCGCCCATGCTGTAGGGGTACGCGAGGCGCCGGGGACAGCGCCGGGAAAAGGCCGCCCGGGCGCGAAGTCGGGGCTGGGGGTGCACGGCGGACGCACCCCCAGCCCCGGACAGGCACAATGTGACAGGGATCGCCGCCCGAGTCAACTCCCCCAGAGATTTTTCCCGGTCGACATCCCGAGGCGCGGCGCCGTCGCCTCCCCTGATGGCGTTTCAGCGCCGTCTGGTCGGTGACTGCCGGCCCTCGTCGTGGCCGACCTGGCATTGGCGTTGCGGGCGACCCTGGAGGTGGGGGCGACCCCGGCGTCGGGGGCCGACCCTGGCGTCCGAACGGGCCGGCCCGTAGCATCCCGCCATGGCCGACACGGGGGCGATCGCGGCCTCCTCGGGTGACGTGATCGTGCTGCTGGGGACCACCAAGGGCCTGTTCGCGCTGAGCGGCGGCCCCGAGCGGGACCGGTGGCAGCTCGGGGGGCCGTGGTTCCCGGGCGAGGAGATCGCGGCGGCCACCCTGGACTGCCGCGGCGGCCGGACCCGGCTGCTGGTGGGTGCCACCAGCTCGCATTGGGGCCCGTCGGTGTACCGCTCCGACGACCTGGGGGCGTCGTGGGTGGAGCCGGAGCCCACGACCCTCGCGTTCCCCGAGGCGGCCGGAGCGGCCGTGGCCCGGGTGTGGCAGCTGCAGCCCGCCGGGAACGCCCGGCCGGACGTGGTGTACGCCGGCGTCGAGCCGGCCGCCCTGTTCCGCTCCGACGACGCCGGGGAGTCGTTCGCGCTCGACGAGGCCCTCTGGGGCCACGACCACCGCCCCCAATGGCAGCCGGGTGGCGGCGGCCTCTGCCTGCACACCGTGATCCCCGACCCGTCGGGTGGCCCCCGCCTGGGCGTGGCCGTCTCCTCGGCCGGCTTCTACCGGACGTTCGACGGCCGGACCTGGGAGGCGGCCAACGCCGGCATCACCGCTCCCTTCCTCCCCGACCCCCCGCCCGTCTTCGGCCAGTGCGTCCACAAGGTGGACCGCCACCCGGCCGAGCCCGACACCCTGTACCTCCAGCACCACTGGGGCGTGTACCGGTCCGAGGACTTCGGGGGCCGGTGGGAGGAGGTGGGCGCCGACAGCCTCCCTTCCACGTTCGGCTTCCCGGTGGTCGCCGATCCCAACCACCCGGGCACGGCCTTCGTCGTCCCCCTGACCTCCGATGCGTTCCGCTGCACACCCGACGGCCGCCTCCGGGTCTACCGGACGACCGACGGCGGGCGCTCGTGGGCAGCCCTGGCCGCCGGCCTGCCCTCCGAGGACGCCTGGCTCACCGTGCTACGCGACGGCTTCTGCGCCGACGCCCTCGACCCGGCCGGGCTCTACCTCGGCACCCGCACCGGCGACGTCTTTGCGTCTCCCGACGCCGGCGAGTCCTGGCAGGAGGTGGCGCGCCACCTGCCGCCCGTCGCGTGCGTGAAGGCGGCGGTGCTGCCCTGAGGGTGGTCGTCCGCCTGGCGTCGCCGCTGCGGGCGCTGGCGGGGGCGACCTGCATCGAGGTCGACCTGCCGGCGCCGGTGACCCTGGGTGCGGTGCTCGACGCAGTGGCCGCCGCTTATCCCCCTGTGGGCCGGAGGGTGAGGGACGAGACGGGCGCCGTCCGCCGTCACGTCAACCTGTTCGTGGGCGCCGACAACGCCCGTGACCTGGGCGGCCTGGGCACCGTGGTTCCCGCAGAGACCGAGGTGGCGGTGCTGGCGGCGGTGTCGGGCGGCGCCTGACGGCGGCCGGCGGGTGTTGCGGTCAGGCGATCTCGTCGTTCCCTGCCCGGCGCGACCGCCAGGCCTCGATCAGTTGCTCCCGCCACACCAGGGCGGCCACCAGGGACACCAGCCCGGCGGCCACGCCCGCCAGCGCCAGCCCTTCCACCCCGGCCACCAGCCCGGCCACCAGCAGCACCAGCCCCACCACCCCGCAGACGACCGACGTCACGAACGCCGGCGGGCTCCGATGTCCCGGCGCCGGCGCCGACGCCACCCTCGAACGCTAGCCCCGTCTTCCCGGGGCGGAGCCGCGAGTGTTCCGTCTGCGGGGGGGAAGCCAGGGCGCTGGGCCTCCTCACACCAGTGCTCTCGCTCGACCCGCCGTCGACTCCTCGGTCCAGGCAGGACCTCCACGGCCCGGGCGGCGGCGCGCTCCAGCGCAACCGATGACACGTCCACACCCGTCACCCGCCCGCCCCCTTCGGCCAGCCAGATGGCGTCCGTCCCCTCGCCACAGCCGACGTCGAGCGCGGTACCGGGCACGAGGTCATGGGCCTCCGCGACCAGACCGACGTTCGGATCGCCGCTCCAATCGTGCGATCGGTAGCGCTCGTCCGTCGAACTGTGGGGTTGACCCGGTTCGGCGGACAGGGTTGGTGTGTTGATCATGCCGCTCGGGCGGCGGTCTCCTGGTGGATGCTGGCCTCGTACTCGGCCGGGCTGCGGTAGCCGAGACTGCTGTGGAGGCGGCGGGTGTTGTACCAGCCCTCGATGTAGGCGAACACGGCCAGGC
>JBHELO010000027.1:0-14786 GCA_046263055.1 Acidimicrobiales bacterium
TCACCGGCGGGCTCAACCCGACGGGCACCGTGACGTTCAACCTCTTCGGCCCCAACGACGCGACCTGCGCGGGGCCCGCAGTCTTCACCTCGACGGTCCCCGTGACCGGCGCCGGGGCGGTGTCCGCCAACTTCACCACCACCGCGGCGGGCACCTACCGCTTCACCGCCTCCTACAGCGGTGACACCAACAACAACCCCGCCGGCCCCACGGCCTGCAACGACCCGGCGGAGGCGGTGGTCGTCACGCCGGCCACCCCGGCGCTGAGCACGAACGCCTCGGCGTCGGTCCCGGTCGGCGGCACCATCCACGACACCGCCACCCTCACCGGCGGCCTCAGCCCCACCGGCACCATCACCTTCAACCTGTTCGGCCCCAACGACGCCACCTGCACCGGCGCGGTGGCCTTCACGGCCACGGTCCCGGTGGCCGGCAACGGCAGCTACGACTCCCCCAACTTCACCACCACCGCCGCCGGCGTCTACCGGTTCGTCGCCTCCTACAGCGGTGACGCCAACAACGCCGCCGTCGGGCCCACCGCCTGCACCGACCCGGCCGAGGCGGTCACCGTCGGCAAGGTCAGCCCGACCATCGTCACCAACGCCTCGGCGCCGGTCGTCGCCGGGGGGACGATCCACGACACCGCCACCCTCAGCGGGGGGGTCAACCCCACCGGCACCATCACGTTCGACCTGTTCGGCCCCAAGGACGCCACCTGCAGCGGCGCGGTGGCCTTCACGGCCACGGTCCCGGTGGCCGGGAACGGCAACTACGACTCGCCCGACTTCACCGCCACCGCGGCGGGCACCTTCCGGTGGGTCGCCTCCTACAGCGGCGACGCCAACAACAACGCCGCTGGTCCCACCGCCTGCTCCGACCCGGCGGAGACGGTGACCATCACCAAGAGCAGCCCGCTGGTGGCCACCAACGCCTCGGGATCCGTCCCCGTGGGCCAGGCCATCAGCGACACCGCCACCCTGACCGGCGGCACCAACCCGACCGGCTCCATCACCTTCACGGCCTTCGGCCCCAACAACGCCACATGCGCCGGCCCGGCGGTGTTCACCTCCACCGTCACCGTCACCGGCAACGGCACCTACCCCTCGGGAGCCTTCACGCCCACGGTGGCCGGGACCTACCGGTTCGTGGCGTCCTACAGCGGCGATGCCAACAACAACGCCGCCACCACGGCCTGCACGGACCCCACCGAGGCGGTGGTGGTCACCCGCCTGACGCCCACCCTCACCACCACCGCGTCGGCCACCGTCGGACTGGGCGGCCAGATCCGTGACACCGCCACCCTGACCGGCGGCACCAGCCCGACCGGCTCCATCACGTTCAACGTGTTCGGGCCCAACGACGCCACCTGCACCGGCGCGGTGGCCTCCACCTCCACCGCCACGGTGACGGGAGCCGGCGCCTACCAGTCGGCCAGCTTCACACCCACCGCCCCCGGGACCTACCGGTTCGTGGCCACCTACAGCGGCGATGCCAACAACGCCCCCGCCGGCCCCACGGCCTGCAGCGACCCGGCGGAGACGGTCCTCGTACGGTCGGCCCCCACACTCACCACCACCGCCTCGGGCACCGTTCCCGAGGGCGGCGCCATCAGCGACACCGCCACCCTGAGCGGCGGCTTGACGCCGACCGGCACCATCACCTTCAGCCTCTTCGGGCCTGGCAACGCCACCTGCGTGGGCACCCCCATCTTCACCTCCACGGTGACGGTGGCCGGCAACGGCGACTACCAGAGCGGCGCCTTCACCACCTCGATCAGCGGGTCCACCGGCCCCGGCACCTACCGGTGGGTGGCCACCTACAGCGGCGACGCCAACAACGGGGCGGCCGGTCCCACCGCCTGCAACGACCCCGCGGAGGCGGTGGTGGTCACCAACGTCGCCCCCGCCATCCAGATCACCAAGACGCCGAACCCGCTCAGCCTCCCCGAGCCGGGCGGCCTGTTCACCTTCAGCCTGGTGGTCACCAACCCCAGCCCCGAGCCGGTGACGATCACCTCCCTGGTCGACAACGTGTACGGCGACCTGTCCAACCAGGGCACCTGCACCACGGCCATCGGCACGGTGCTGGCGGCCAACGGCGGGCAGTACATGTGCTCGTTCTCGGGGAACTTCACCGGCCATGCTCCGGCCAGCCAGACCGACACGGTCACCGTGACGGGCACCGACAACGAGGGAGCCACGGTCACCGCCCAGGCGTCGGCCACCGTGACCCTCACCGGCGTGGCCCCCGTCATCACCGTCCGCAAGACGGCGTCGCCCGGGAGCCGGCCGGAGCCGGGCGGGATCTTCACCTTCTCGGTGCTGGTGACCAACACCGGCATCAACTCGGTGACGATCACCAGCCTGGTGGACGACGTCTACGGTGACCTGAACGGGCAGGGCACCTGTGCCATCGGCACCACGCTGGCGCCCGGGGCCTCCTACCCCTGCACCTTCCCGGGCAGCTTCGTCGGCATCGGCGGCCAGACCCAGACCGACACGGTGACCGCCACCGCCGTGGACCGGAACAACAACCAGGTCTCGGCCATGGACCACGCCACGGTGGCCATCACCAGCGTGCTCCCGTCCATCACCGTAAAGAAGTCGGTGACCCCCGGCAGCCTGCCGGAGCCGGGCGGGACCTTCACCTTCAGCGTCACCGTCACCAACACTAGCTCCGAGGTGCTCCGGCTCACCACCCTGATCGACGACAAGTACGGCGACCTGAACCACCAGGGGACCTGCTCGGTGCCCCAGGTCCTCGCCGTGGGCGGCAGCTACAGCTGCACGTTCCCGGGGATCTTCGCCGGCCTCGGCGGTGACAGCCAGACGGACACGGTGACCGCCACCGCGGTCGACACCCAGGGCCGCCAGGCCAGCGCCATGGACCACGCCACCGTCACCATCACCCCGGTGCCGCCCACCATCACCGTGAAGAAGACGGCCGACCCCCTCACCAAGCCCGAGCCCGGGGGCGACTTCACCTTCACCGTGGTGGTCACCAACACCAGCCCCAAGCAGGTGACGCTCACCAACCTGGTCGACGACAAGTACGGCGACCTCAACGGCCGGGGCACGTGCAAGACCGGGCCCACCATCGTGTTGGCGGCCAACGGGGGCACGTACACCTGCTCGTTCGCGGGCGCCTTCACCGGCGTCGGCGGCCAGAGCCAGACCGACACCGTCACCGCCACCGTCGTGGACAACCGGGGCAACCAGGCGACGGCCCAGGCCAGCGCCACCGTCACCCTGACCAGCCTGCCTCCCACCATCACCGTGACCAAGACGCCCGACCCCACCACCCGCCCGGCGCCCGGCGGCTCCTTCACCTTCACGGTGACGGTCAAGAACACCAGCACCGATGTGCTGACCGTCACCTCCCTCACCGACAACGTGTACGGGGACCTCAACGGCAAGGGAACGTGCCGTACCGGTGGGACCATCGCCGTCGGCGGCACTTACACCTGCTCGTTCACCGGCACCTTCACCGGCAACGGCGGCGACCGCCAGACCGACACGGTGACGGCGACGGCCACCAACCCCCGAAACCAGTCGGTGACGGCCACCGCCCAGGCCACGGTGAGCCTCACCGCCGTCCCGGTCACGCCCACCACCCAGGTCCGGGTCGGCACCCTGGCCCGGACCGGCTCGAGCCCCGGGGGCCCGACCCGCCTGGCCATCGCCCTCGTCCTCCTCGGCCTGTTCCTGCTCCTGGCCACCGGGCGGTGGAGGTGGCGGCCCGACGTCGCCCTGCCGGGCGGGGTGGCGGGCGCCCTGGACGGGGTCCGGCACCGCTGGGCCGACCGCACCACCGCCCGCCTGCGGATGGGCACCCGCGGTCCCCAACCTCGCTGGCGGGGGGCGACGGTGAGCTCCCGGCGTGCCCAGTTCGGAGCCGCCCGGCGGCGGCGCCGGGCGGGCTGAGGGACCCCCCCTGGCCGCCCTCTCCGACGACGAGCTTCGTGCCGGGCTGGCGGCCCTCACGGCCTGGGAGCTGGGCGAGGGCGAGATCGTCACCAGCTACCGGTTCGACGACTTCCGCCAGGCGGTGGCCTTCGTGGTGCGGGCGGGGTTCGAGGCCGAGGCCGCCGACCATCATCCCGACCTCGACGTGCGCTACAACCGGGTGCGGGTCGGCCTGTCGACCCACAGTGAGGGAGGCGTCACCGACAAGGACCTCCAGTTGGCCGCCGCCCTCGACGCGGTATCCGGCCTGCGTGGCCCGAACGCAACGACCGGCCTGGGTGGCCCGAACGCAACGACCGGCCTGCGTGGCCAGTAGGCAGGGCCCAGATGGCGGGAGATGAGGGCGGCGGGCCGGTCGGCCCTGTCCCCGAGGGAGCCGATCCCGACGAGTACGACCGCCGGCGGCGGCGGGTGCTGTGGTCCATGCCCAGTGGGCTGTACGTGGTGGGGAGCCGGGCCGGCGAGCGCCGCAACGCCATGACCCTCAACTGGGCCACCCAGGTCAGCGCCGATCCCAAGCTGGTGGCCATCGGTGTCGAGCACGGGGCGCTGACCCACGAGCTGGTTACCGAGGGCGGCGTGTTCAGCGTGTGCCTGGTGGATCGCGAGGACCGGGCCATCGTCCGCCGCTTCACCAAGCCCGTGGAGGCGGACCTCGGTGCGGGCACGCTCAACGGCTTCCCCTTCTCCGACGGCGTCACCGGGGCACCGGTGCTCGACCAGGCGGTGGCGGTCGTGGAGTGCAGGGTGCGCCAGGCCGTCGACCTCGGGTCTCATACCCTCTTCGTGGGCGAGGTGGTGGATGCCCGGTTCCTCAAGCCCGAGGACACGCCGGTGCTGAGCATGCAGGACACCAGGATGAACTACGGCGGCTGACACCGGCATCCGCCTGGCCAGCTTCAACCTCCTCCATGGGGGGTCGCTGGACGGGCGCCAGTTGCCCCTGGAGCGCCTGGTGGCGGCGTGTGCCTCCTTGCAGGCCGACGTCCTCTGCCTCCAGGAGGTAGATCGGGGGCAGGCCCGCTCGGGCGGCGCCGACCAGACGGCGGCCATCGCCGAAGGGATTGGCGCCGCTGCCTGGCGGTTCCAGCCAGCACTCGTGGGGGAGCCGGGCGGCCGGTGGCGGCCGGCGGTGGACGAGGACGACGAGGCGCCTGCGTCGGCGGTTGCGCCCGCGCCGGTTGCGCCCTCCTGTGCCCCGTCGGCCGGCGCCTACGGCGTGGGGCTCGTGTCCCGCCTGCCGGTGCGGGCCTGGCACGTGGTGCGCCTGCGAGCCGCGCCCGTGCGCTCTCCGGTGTACGTGCCCGGTGCCCGGGCCTCCCGGTGGGGGGCGGTGGTGATGCTGGCCGACGAGCCCCGCGTGGTGGTGGCTGCCGAGGTGGAGAGCCCCGCCGGCGTGCTGGTGGTGGCGTCCACCCACCTGTCGTTCGTGCCCGGCTGGAACGCCGTGCAGCTCCGGCGGGCCACCCGCCACCTGGCCGGGTTGCGCCACCCGTGCGTGCTGCTCGGCGACCTCAACCTCCCCGGGCCCGTCCCCTGCCGGGTGTCGGGCTGGCGGGCGCTGGCCTCGGTGCACACTTTCCCGGCCGACCGGCCCCGCATCCAGCTCGACCACGCGCTGGCCCGGGGCCCGCTTCCCCCGGTGGTCGCCACCACCGCCCCCCGGTTGGACGTGTCCGACCACCGGGCGCTGGTCGTCGACCTGCAGGGGCCGGCCGGTGCCTCCAGGTCGAGGGGGGCGCTGTAGGGTCGGGCGGTGGCCGTGCACGCGCTGGAGAACGCCGCCTTCGGCTTCCCCACAGCCTGCTTCGTGTGCGACCCGGACAACTCCAGCGGCCTGCGCCTGACGTTCACCCACGACGACGAGACCGCCGTGGTGGCGTCGGAGTTCACCCTGGGGCCGGGCTATTCGGGCGCCCCCCGGTTCGTGCACGGGGGCTTGGTGCTGGCCATCCTCGACGAGGCCATGGCCTGGGCCGCCATCGCCGTGGCCGGGCGCTTCGCGCTATCCCGTACCTCCAAGGCCGGGTTCCGCCGACCCGTCCTGGTGGGCGTCCCCCACCGGGTGGAGGCGACGGTGGACGAGGCGGACGACGACGCGGTTCGGGCCCGGGCCCGGGTTCTCAATCCCGCGGGCAAGCGTTGCGCAGAGGCCAGCGGCCGCCTGGTGGTCCTGACCGCCGAGGCGGCCCGCTCCGCCATCGGCGCCGACGTGGGCGCCAGCTCCCACTACCTGCGGGGCGGGGCGGACGGGAGCGAGCCGTGAGCGCGTGGCCACCGCCGCCTCCCGACGGCGTGCCCGAGGCGACGGTCGAGGAGCTGGAGGCGGCCCGGGCCGAGGGCGCGCCGCTCATCGACGTCCGCCAGCCCGAGGAGTACGACGCCGGCCACGTGCCGGGGGCCCGCCTCATCCCCCTGTCCGAGGTCGGGATGCGGGTCCGCCAGCTTCCCGCCGAGGGGCCGGTGTACGTCATCTGCCTGTCGGGCAGCCGCAGCCTGCGGGCCGCCGACTTCCTCCGCCGCCAGGGCGTCGACGCCCGCAACGTGGCCGGGGGTACCAAGGCGTGGGTGGAGAGCGGCCGGGCGGTGGTACCGGGCCCCCGGCCCGGTTGAGCGGCTCCCGCCGCCCCGCCGGCCTCTCGCGGTTCGCACCCCATCGCGCCAGTGCGGGCTCCGTCAGAGGGCGGGGCGCAGCACCACCGCCGAGTCGGCCGCCACCGACCCCCCGAAGGGTTCACCCTCGCCGCTGCCGTTGGTGCTCACCTCGCACCACCACCCGGGGCCGACGTCCACCTCGGCGGGAGCCGTCCCGAAGTTGACGACCACCGCCCGCCGGTCGTCGCCGGCGCGCCGCTCGTAGGCCAGCACCTCCCGCCCGGTCTCGGCGACGGTGAGGGCGCCCTCCCGGAGAGCGGGACTGGCCCGGCGGGCGGCCAGCAGGCGGCGGTAGAGGTGGAGGATGGAGGAGGGGTCGGCGGCCTGGTGCCCGGCGCTGCGGGCCCCGGGGTCGGGCGGCCAGGGGAGCCACGGGTCCTTCACCTTCCAGCCGTGGGTGGGGCTCGCGTCCCAGGGCACGGGCGCCCGGCACGGGTCCCGCCCGCCGGGGTCCACCACCCGGTCGGGTGGCACCACCGCGTCCTCCAACCCCAGCTCCTCGCCGGCGTAGAGGAAGGGGCTGCCCCGCAGGGTCAGGAGCAGGGCGGCGGCGGCCCGGGCCCGGGCCTCCGAACCGCCGTAGCGGGTGCGGTGGCGGGGGTTGTCGTGATTGGACAGCGTCCAGGTGGGCCAGGCGCCGACGGGGTCGAGCTCGGCCGCCACCTCGGCCAGGCGCTCCCGCCAGGCCTCGGCCGACCACGGGGCGTACAGCGAAGTGAAGTCGAATGCCAGGTGCAGCTCGTCGCCCTCGCCGAAGTAGCGGGCCACCTGCCGGGTCGAGAGCAGGTAGACCTCCCCCACCAGCACCCGGTCCCCCGGGTAGGGGTCCACCACCGACCGCAGGCCCCGCAGGACACGGTGGGTGTCGGAGTGGTCGTTGACCGCCGAGTGGGGGAGCACCGAGCCGGGGGGGTCGTCGGGGAAGGACATGTCCTTGCCCAGCCCCTGGACCACGTCCACCCGGAAGCCGTCCACGCCCCGGTCCAGCCAGAAGCGCAGGACGTCGTGCATGGCCGACGCCACTTCGGGGTTGCGCCAGTTCAGGTCGGGCTGCTCGGCAAGGAAGAGGTGGAGGTACCACTGGCCGGTACGGTCGTCGAAGGTCCAGGCCCGGCCCCCGAAGGCGGCCCGCCAGTTGTTGGGCCCGTCCCGCCACACGTACCAGTCCCGCTTGGGGCTGGTCGGCGACGACCGGGATTCGAGGAACCAGGGGTGGCGGTCCGAGGTGTGGTTGGGAACCCAGTCCACGACCACCCGGATGCCCCGGGCGTGGGCGTCGGCCACCAGGCGGTCGAAATCGTCGAGGGTGCCGAACAGCGGGTCGACGTCGCAGTAGTCGGAGACGTCGTAGCCGAAGTCGGCCATGGGCGACCGGTAGAACGGGCAGATCCACACCGCGTCGACACCGAGCCACGCCAGGTGGTCCAGGCGCCGGCGGATGCCGACCAGGTCACCGACTCCGGGGACGCCGGTGTCGCCCTCGGCGAAGGAGCGGGGATAGATCTGGTAGAAGACGGCCGACGTCCACCACGGGGCCTGGGCCATGCCCGATGCTAGGGCGGAGAGGTACGTCCGCCGGGCCGCTGGCGGATTACCGGCCTCAGGAGCCGCCATCGGCCGGGGGCGGGCGGAGGTCGACCCGCAGCACCAGGACGCCGTCCTCCACGGTGCCGCTGGCGTCGCCCAGCATGGCGAAGTCCTGGTAGTCGAGCTGCATGCGCTCGATGAAGCGGCGCCGGTCGGCGCCCTCCAGCGGGGGCATCCCCCGGCTGCGGACGGCGGTGGCCCGCTCCCGGAACCGGCGGATCATGGCGTCGACGTCGAGCTCGTCTCCCATGGTCGAACCGTACCCAGCGGGGCCGCCCCTCCGTTCCATCTGGGGCGGTCGGCGGTACACTGAGACGGCTCTGTCGGCCTCGTCGCAGGAGCAGCGGACGTGAAGAAGGGTAGGCACCGGCGCTTCGAAGAGGCGCGTGCGCTCAAGCGCAGCACCGAGGTGATCGCCGAGCCCTGTCCGGAGTGCGGCGCTGGGCCCGACGACGAGCACGCCACTTGGTGCCTGGCCTCGGAGGACGAGGAGACCGACGAGGAGGAGTAGGGCGGCGCTCCCTCAGGGGCGGCGGACGGTCGGGTGGGGGAGCGGGACGCCGGGCCCCGACCGCCGCTTCCGGCGCCCGTCGAGCCACCCGGCCAGGCGACGGGCGACCGCCACCCCCACCAGGGCGGCCAGCTCGTCGGACATGGCCACGTACACCGGCTTGCGGCCAACGAACGCCTCGGGTGCCTCGGTGCACCACCAGTGGAACTCGGCCCCGCCACCCCCCCAATGCCGGCGACCCCACTCCGAGACGGTGGTGGTGACGTGGCCGTCACCGTCCTCGCGGTCGTCGCGCCGGAGGGGGAGCTGCCAGCACACGTCGGGCTTGAGCTCCATCGGGTGGCGGCCTCGGGCGGCGGCCGCCGAGTGGAGGGCACACCCCGGGCCGGCCGGGAAGCCGGGCCGGTTCAGGAACACGCAGGCCCCGCCCACCATCCGGGTGACGATCTCCCCGGCGGCGGTCGTGCGGGTGACGCCCCGGCTGCGGCCCTGACGACGGAACTGCCACTCCTCGGGGCCGAGGGTGGCGGCCGCCGACTCCACCCGGGCGGCGTCCTCGGGCCCCGTGAAGTGGGCGCCGTAGGAGCAACAGCCCTGGGCCAGCTCGGGCGCCGGCCCCGTCAGCACGCCCTGGCAGCCCGTGCCGAAGATGCACGTCCACGGCGAGAGCAGGAAGGTGACGTCGAAGACCCAGGTGCGGTTCTCGTCGTCGTCCTCGAACGACACCCACTCCCGGTCCGGAGGGCGGACGGCCGGCGTCGTCATGCCCGCCGGCCGCCGGCCAGCTCGTGCCACAGCTCGCCAGCCGCCAGGAGGCCGTTCCACAGCTGGTCCAGGACCAGGCGCTCGTTGGGGGCGTGGAAGTTGTCGTCCGGGTAGGCCACGCCGAGGTAGAGCACAGGAGCGCCGAGCACCCGGCCGAGGGCCTCCTCGGGACCGCTGCCGCCGATGCGGGTGAACAGCGGCTCCCTGCCCCACACCCGGGCCACCGCCCGGCACAGGGCGCCCATGGCCGGGTGGTCCACCGGGGTCAGGGCGGGGGCGACCGCCCCCTCGGGGCGCACGGTGACGTCCACCCCGTCGGGGACGTGGCCGTCGAGCCACGCCCCGAAGGCGGCCGCCACCGCCTCCGGGCGCTGGTCGGGCACCAGGCGGAACGTCACCTTGAAGCCGCCGCGGGCGGGGACGACGGTCTTGATCCCGTCGCCCGTGTAGCCCACGCCGATGCCCACCACGTCACAGGTGGGACGGGTCCAGATGCGCTCGAGCAGCGACCGACCCGACTCGCCGGCCAGGCGACGCACACCGGCCATGGCCCGCCAGGCGTCCTCGTCCACGGGGATGGCGGCCAGCGACGCCTGCTCGACGTCGGTGAGGGGGCGCACGTCGTCGTAGAAACAGGGGAGCGTGACCCGGCCGTCGGCATCGTGGAGGGCGGCGACCAGGGCGCCCACCACATGGGCCGGGTTCGGGACGGCCCCGCCGAACAGCCCGGAGTGCAGGTCGGCGGTGGCGGTGCGCACCTCCACGTCGAACGCCACCAGGCCCCGCATCCCGACGCACACCGACGGCACCCCGGGCGCCCACATGTCGGTGTCGGACACCACCACCAGGTCACAGGCCAGGAGGTCCCGCTGGGCCTCCAGGAGGTCCTCGAAGTGAGGGCTGCCCACCTCCTCCTCGCCCTCCACCAGGAAGCGCAGGTTGACTGGGAGGCGGCCGTCGACGGCCAGGAGCCCCTTGGCCGCCTCGATCTGGAAGAGGACCTGGCCCTTGTCGTCCACCGCCCCCCGGCCGCGGACCTCGCCGTTCACCACGCGGGGCTCGAAGGGCGGTGAGGCCCACTCGTCGATCGGGTCCGGCGGCTGGACGTCGTGGTGGCCGTACACGACGACGGTGGGAGCGTCGGGACCGGCGTGCAGGTGGTCGGCGTACACCGACGGCGCTCCCGGCGTCTCCAGCAGGCGGACGTGCTCCATGCCCGCCCGGCGCAGCAGGTCGGCGGTGAGCTCGGCCGAGCGGCGGACGTCGCCGGCGTGGGCGGGCTGGGCCGACACGGACGGCACCCTGAGCCACTCGAGCAGGTCGGCCACGATGCGCTCGCCCTCGCCGGCAACCCACGGGGCCAGGGCCAGGTCGGTGCGAGCGGCCACGGGCGGCCAGGCTAGCGAGGCCCCGGTGGCCGGTAGGGTGCCGGCCCATGGCCGGGGAGTTCGACGAGATCCGGGCCCGCCTGGAGGCCATCTCCGAGGAGCTGGCCGACCTGGCCATCGCCCGCCTTCGGGACTCGATCGACGCCGGCGGCACCGAGCTCCCGGTGGACGAACGCCGGCTGACCCGGGCCCGCCGGGCGGTGGAGAAGGCGGCGGCCATCCTGGCCGAGCCCGACGACCGCTGATCGCCGGGCCGCAGCCGTGGCCCCTCGGCGGGGCCGGTGGGGCCGGTGGTGGGCGACCGGGCTGCGAGGGTACGTCTGGGGTGTCCGTCTGGCCCCAGGAGGCCCCGATGGCTGTCTGCGGGCAGTGCGGCGGTGCGCATGACGACGCGGCGCGCGTCTGTCCGCACTGTGGCACCCCGGCGGCGCCCGGGGTTCCGACCGGCCCGGCCGGCGCGTCGACGGCGGCGGCCGATCCGACGCTTCCCAGCGCCGGGCCCACCGCCGAGCTCCCCCGCTCGGCGCTCCCCGCTTCCCCCCCGGCCGTACCGCCGTCGGCGCCGCCCATTCCGGTCGGGCCATCCCAGCCGCCCGCCGATCCGGCGGTTGCCGGGCCGGCGGGGGACTGGCCGCTGGTGGGACTGGCGTCCCTCCTGGTGGTGGCAGGTGTGGCGGCGGTCTCGGCGGTCTACGGCGTGGTGCTGGCCCTGGCCGCCACCGGAAGGGCGTCGGCGGTGGCACCCGGGGCGGGCGTGGGGTCGTTCCTCTCGTTCGCCTGGTTCGGCACGTCAGTTCGGGCGGCCACCGCGGGGACCGGCCGGCTGCTGGCCGTGGAGTCCCGGTTCCTGCCCCTGGCCGGCCTGGCCGTCCCCGCCGGGGTGACGTGGGCGGTGCTGCGCTGGGCGCGCCCCCGCCTGGCGGGGCCCGAGCGGCTGGCCCCCTTCGTCGCCAAGGTGACGGCGGGCGTCGGCGTGGTGGTGGCGGTGCTGGCCCGGGTGGCGTCCACCGGGCCGGGCCGCCCGGGCACGGGGACGGGCCTGCGCACCCGGGTGGCGGTGGGCCCCTCCCTGCTGGCGGCGGTGGTCGTGGTGGGCGCCACCGGGATGGCCTTCCTGGTCCGCGCCGGGATCCTTGCGGCCGGGCGCCGGCCCACCTCACCGGCGGCCACCGCCGCGCTGGCCGGCGCCCGGGCGTGGGCGCTGGCCGTCGCGTTCACCACCGCCCTGGCCCTGGCCGCCGGCGTCATGGCCGCCGACTCGGGCACCGAGCGGGTCCTGCTGGTGCTGGGCGCGCCGCTGCTGGCCCTGAGCCTCGGCGTCCAGGCGCTGACCGTCGCCCTCGGGGGGTCGGTGGCCCTGGCCGCCGCGGGCACCGCCGAGGTGGGCGGGGTACCGGCTCCGGCCGCCGGCCACCTGAGCCTGTTCACCTTCGGGTTCCCGCCCCATCCCGGGACAGGGGCGGCGCCCGTCGTGGTGTTCCTGCTCCTGGCCCTGGCCCCCCTCGTCGTGGCCTGGTCCGTGCACCGCCACCTCCGCCGCCACCCGCCGGCCACCGAGCAGGACGCGTTGGCCGCCGGGTTCCTGGCCGCCGTCGGGTTCGCCGCCGTCGCCCTGGTGGCGGCCCTGGCCTCGCCGATCTGGCTGGTGGCCCAGGCCTCCGATCTCACCCGGCCGGGCGGGGCGCTGGTGAGCCGCCCGGCGCCGGGCGCCACCTTCGGCCTGGCCCTGGCCTGGGGCCTGCTCGGCGGCCTGGGGGCGGCCCTGGCCGCCAGCCGCCACCCCCGAACCGGCGGGCGCCGCCGCCGGCCGCTGGGCGTCCCCGTCCCGCCCGCAAGCCCCGCCCCGCCCGCAAGCCCCGCCCCGCCTCCCGGGCTCCCTCCGCGGGCCACCGACGACACGATCGTCCTGCCGCCATCCCCCTCGCCATGGTCGCCGCCCTCGCCGCCGTCGCCGTTGCCACCGTCACCGTTGCCACCCCCGCCGGTGGCGCCACCCGCACCGAGCGGCGAGGCGGATCGATCCACGCCGCCGGCCCGCCCCCTCGGCGAGGGGCGGCGACGGTCACCCTGAGCAGGGGGCCGGCTGGGGTACCGTGGTCGTTGTCCCCTCCGACGGTCCGCCGACGAGCCCACGTCTCGCCTGCCGGCCGGGCTCCGGCCCGGCGACGGCTCCGGCACCGTCCCCGAGACCCCCGAGGGTGAGGCGTCCGTGACCAAGCACATCTTCGTCACCGGTGGGGTGGCCAGCTCGTTGGGCAAGGGCCTCACCGCGTCGTCGCTCGGCCGCCTGCTCAAGGCCCGTGGCCTGCGGGTGACGATGCAAAAGCTCGACCCCTACATCAACGTCGACCCCGGCACCATGAACCCCTTCCAGCACGGCGAGGTCTTCGTGACCGAGGACGGCGGCGAGACCGACCTCGACCTCGGCCATTACGAGCGCTTCATCGATGAGAACCTCAACCGGGACTCCAACGCCACCACCGGTTCGATCTACTCTTCGGTGCTGGCCAAGGAGCGCCGGGGCGACTATCTCGGCGTCACCGTGCAGGTCATCCCCCACATCACCAACGAGATCAAGGCCCGCATCCTGCGGGTGGTCAACGACGACGTCGACGTGGTCATCACCGAGGTGGGCGGCACGGTGGGCGACATCGAGATCCTCCCGTTCCTCGAGGCCATCCGGCAGTTCCGCAACGACGTCGGCCGGGACAACGTCTGCTACGTGCACGTGACCCTGGTGCCGTTCATCGGGCCCTCGGGCGAGCAGAAGACCAAGCCCACCCAGCACTCGGTGACCGAGCTGCGCAGCCGGGGCATCCAGCCCGACGCCATCGTGTGCCGCAGCGACCGTCCCCTCTCCGACGGTCTGAAGCGCAAGATCTCCCTCCTCTCCGACGTGCCCGAGGACGGTGTGGTCAGCGCGGTGGACGCCCGCAACCTCTACGAGATCCCCCTCGTGCTCCACGACGAGGGGCTCGACCGCTACGTCTGCCGCATCCTCCGGTTCGACGACGCCGACCACGCCCCCGATCTGGCCGGGTGGCGGGCGCTGGTGGACCGGGTGGAGGCGGCCACCACGCCGGTGCGGATCGGCCTCATCGGCAAGTACGTCGTGCTCCCCGACGCCTACCTGTCGGTGGTGGAGGCCCTGCGCCACGGCGGGTTCGACCACGGCGCCCGGGTGGAGGTGGAGTGGATCCAGGCCGAGGACGTGGAGGGCCTGCTGGCCGAGGGCCGCCTACGGAGCCTGGACGGAATCGTGATCCCCGGCGGCTTCGGGCCCCGGGGGATCGAGGGCAAGGTGGCGGCCGCCGGCTACGCCCGGGAGCACGCCATCCCGTGCCTGGGCCTGTGCCTGGGCATGCAGACCATGGTCATCGAGTTCGCCCGCAGCGTCTGTGGGCTGGACCGAGCCAACAGCTCGGAGTTCGACGGCGAGTCGCCCCACCCGGTGATCGACCTGATGGAGGACCAGCGGGAGATCGTGAACTACGGCGGCACCATGCGCCTCGGCGTGTACCCGGCCCGGTTGCGCCCCGACTCGCTGGTGGCCCGGGCCTACGGGGAGACCATCGTCTACGAGCGCCACCGCCACCGTTGGGAGCTCAACAACCGGTACCGGCGCCGCCTGGATGCGGCCGGCCTGCGGGCGGTCGGGACGTCGCCCGACGACCGCCTGGTGGAGTTCGTGGAGCTGGACGGGCACCCGTTCTGGGTGGGGACCCAGGCCCACCCCGAGTTCAAGAGCCGCCCGGACCGGCCTCACCCGCTGTTCAAGGCGTTCGTGGGGGCTGCCCTGGCCCGGGCCGAGAGCCGGGTGCCGCGCCTGATCCCGGTGGACCGGGTGGTGCCCGCCACCACCCCGCCGCCCGCCGTGCCCGCTGCTGCCCCCGCCCCCGCCCCCGCCTGAGCAGG
>JBHELO010000028.1:0-9118 GCA_046263055.1 Acidimicrobiales bacterium
GCCCTGGAGTGGACCCGGGTGGGGCGCATCATGTGCATGCTCATGTACGGCAAGTACCCCCACCCCTCCACCCTGGTGCCGGGGGGCGTCTCCACCACCATCACCACCACGTCGTTCAACGAGTACTACGCCCAGCTGGGCAAGATCATCGACTGGTGCAAGGTCATCTGTCGCATCTGGGACGACCTCATGGACTTCTTCTTCGAGGCCAACCCCGACTACGAGCTGGTGGGGGCCCGCCCCACCAACCTGGCCCAGACCGGCATCTGGGACGACTCCGAGGCCTACGACGCCACCTACGCCAACTGCAACGAGTGGGGCAACCGGCGCTGGGCCATGCCCGGCATCATCTTGAACGGCCAGCTGCGCACCACCAACCTGACCGACATCAACATGGGCTTCGAGGAGTTCATCGAGCACTCCTTCTACGACGACTGGACCAAGAACGGGCCCCAGCGCTACCGCACCGACCCCCTGGGCAACCCCATCAGCCCCTACCACCCGTGGAACAAGACCACCATCCCCCGGCCCTCGGCCACGAGCTTCAAGGACAAGTACACCTGGGACACCGCCCCCCGCTGGGACCGCCAGGTGGTGGAGACCGGCACCTACGGGCGCATGTGGACCACCGCCCTGTCCGGCTCCACCCCCGAGAACCCCTTCTTCGAGGCCACCGGTGACGGGCTGAGAATGATCCTGCCCCGCTACGCCCTGCCCGAGACCGAGCTGTTCTGGCCCGTGCCCCGCACCATCAACGCCTTGGAGCGCAACCGGGCCCGGTCCTACGCCTGCGCCTTCACCGCCGTCATCGGCATGAACTGCCTGCTCAAGGCGTTCGAGTACTGGCGGCGGGGGGAGACCAAGGTCCACACCCCGTTCCGCATCCCCCGTGACGAGCGGGTGGCGGTGGGCTTCTGGGAGGCGGGCCGGGGCTGGCTCGTCCACCACGAGATCATCGACAAGGGCAAGATCGTCAACTACCAGATCACCACCCCCTCCACCCTCAACGCCGCGCCCACCGACCCCTTCGGGGGCCTGGGGCCCTACGAGCAGGCCATCGTGGACACCCCGCTGCTGGAGTCGGTCCCCGACGACCAGGTCAAGGGCATCGACGTCCTGCGGGCCATCCGCAGCTTCGACCCCTGCATGCCCTGCACCACCCACATGGACACCGGGCGGGGCACCATCGTGCGGGAGGTCAACTCCTGCGGGTGCACGCTCGAATAGAGAGGGCAGGCCCGCCCTCTAGCTCCCCCCGTTCTTCGATGCCGCCTCCACCGGAGGCGGCATCGACCGGCCAGCCGGAGAGCGGCCTCCGGCCGCGCCGGCGGCAGGGGCGAACGTCAACGGCGGCGCTTCCACATGACCAGTCCTGACGCCGGAACCGACCTCCCGCCTTCGCCGTTCGCCGCGCTCGGTGACCAGTCGTCGCCTGCCGTGGCCCGGGCGCCCCGGCAGTCGGCGCGAGTGCTGGTTGGCGGCATCGGCCTGCCGTGGCTGCGCGACCTGGACTTCGGCACCCAGTTCGTCCGCCGCATCGAGGACCTGGACTGGCCGCCCGACGTGCTGGTGGAGGACCTGTCCTACGCCGCCCACCGCGTGCTGCACCGCCTCCAGGAACTGCGCCCCGAGAAGGTGGTGCTGGTGGGGGCCATGCCTCGCGACGTCGACCCGCCGGGCACCATCCGCCGCTACGTCCTCGACCTCACCCCGCCGTCGGAGGAGGAGGTCAACGACCGCTTGGGCGAGGCGGTGGGCGGCATCATCGACCTGGACCACACTCTGGCCGTCGTCCGGTACTGGAAAGGCTTCCCTGAGGGTACCGTTGTCATAGAGATCGAGCCGGGTGACCGGGCCTTCGGGCTCGGGTTCTCGGCCGAAGTGGAAGCCCGGGTGGACGAGGTCCTGGCCTTGGTCCGCAGCGAAGCGGGCCTGGGCGCTGATGCCCCGGGTCCCGCGCCGGACAGCGCCTCGGAGACCGGGAGTGCCCGGGAGATAGGTCCATGAGCGTCGACATCGAGCAGGTTCCTTATCCGGAGGTGATGGAGCGGGTCGGCCAGCTGGCCGAGTCGCTGCTGAGCAACCCCGATCCCGAGGTCAGGGCCCGGGCCGAGGAGATGCTCGACTGGATCGACGTCTTCCACCGCGAGGGCCTGGCCCGCCTCATCGACCTCATCATCAGCTGGCGGGGAGAGCTGTTCCTGGAGACGGTGTCGGCCGACGACGTCGCCGGGCTCTTCCTCGCCACGTACGACCTGGGCAGCGCCGACACCCTCGACGGCGGCGAGGGCGACGGCGCCGGGAACGAGGAGGGTGCGCCATGAGCACCGACGTGGAGGAGATCCCCTATCCCGCGGTCATGGAGAGGGTCGGAGAGCTGGCCGAGGAGCTGTTGCACCACGCCGACCGCCAGGTGCGGGACGAGACCGAGGAGATGCTCGACTGGATCGACGCCTTCAACCGGGAGGGCCTGGGCCGCCTGGTGGAGCTCATCCGGGGCTGGCGAGGGGAGATCTTCCTGGAGTCGGTGGCGCGCGACGACGTGGCCGGCACGTTCCTGTCCATCTACGACCTGGGCGTGGGTCCGGAGGTGGACACCGCCGCCGAGGATGCGGTGGCCGAGGCGCTGGAGGAGATCCGGCCCTTCGTGGAGTCCCACGGCGGCACCATCGCGGTGGACAGCGTGGTGGACGGCGTGGTCAAGGTGCAGATGCTGGGCTCCTGCGACGGGTGTCCCAGCTCCACCGCCACCCTCACCGGCGGGGTGGAGCGGGCCCTCCGGGACCATTGGCCCAACTTCCGCCGCCTCGAGGTCGTGGACCCCAACGCCGAGGCGGCCGGGGCCGCCACGCCGCCCGCCGCCCCGGAGCCGGTGCAGCTGCTGCAGATCGGGCACAAGAAGGGGTGAGGGCCGGCACGAAGGCCGCCGCCCGGTGAAGTTGACCGCCGAGGAGCTGGCCTACCGGGCGCGGGCGCTGGCCCAGGCCCACCCGCTGACGCCGCTGGCCAAGCGCTACCTGGACTCGGCGGTGGCCGTGCAGCGCACGTCCCAACCGGTGCCGGAGATCGGCATCTGGGCCGGCGCCTCGCTTCTGAACGGCTACTGCCTGCGCCGGGTGGAGGAGGACGACCTCGACGTCCACCTGGAGGCCGCCGACGACGATGCCGCCCTGCCTGACCTCGAGCGACTGGACGAGGTGGCCCAGCAGGTGGCCGCCGAGCTGCGCACCGACGACGCCGACCGCCAGTTCCTCGGTGACGGCGAGGTCATCTTGGAGGCCCTCGACCGCCTCATCTCGTCCGACATCTCCCGCCGCATCGACCACTGGCGCGAGACCATCGACGCCAGCGCCACCGCCGAGCTGGAGGAGTACCTCACGTGGTGGGTGGTGAAGGGCTACGCCCTCCGGGTGGCGGAGACGCGGACGGGTGCCCTGGCATGACGCGGGCATCGTGAGGGTGTCGGGATGAGGGTGCTGGTGGCGGGCGTGGGCAACGTCCTGCGGGCCGACGACGGGTTCGGCCCGGCGGTGGCCGACCGCCTGGCCGAGCGCGACCTGCCCGAGGGCGTGTCGGTGGTGGAGACGGGGATCGGCGGCATGGCCCTCGTCCAGGAGCTGCAGGCCGGGTACGACGCCCTGGTGGTGGTGGACTGCGTCGACCTGGGCCGGCCACCCGGCCAGGTCATGCTGATCGAGCCCGACGTCATCGACGTCGACGCCCTGAGCTGGAGCGAGCGCCACGACCTCCTGGCCGACATGCACCTGGCCACTCCCGAGCGGGCCATGATGCTGGCGCGGGCCCTCGGCGTCCTGCCCGCCAACGTGCTCATGGTCGGGTGTCAGCCGGTGGACCCCGACGCCATCGGGCAGGGCCTCTCCGAGCCGGTGGAGGCGGCCGTCGGCATCGCCGTCGACGAGATCGTCCGCCACGTGGGCGGCCTGGTCGGCACGGGCGACGGGGACGCCCCCACCTCGGCGCCGGCCGACGCCGGGGGCCGGGTCCCGGTGGATGCCGGAGGCCTGCCGGTGGTGTCCATGCCCGGGCCGGCAGGCGTCATCGCCGCCTCGATGCCCCCAGTGCCGGCCTCGCCGGCCATGCCGCCAGTGCCGGCCTCGCCGGCCGTGCCGCCAGTGCCGGCCTCGCCGGCCGGACGAGAGGACTGACGTGTCCAACCAGGCCCTGCGGGGCTCCACGCCGGCCCCCGACCGCAAGGCGGCCATCGAGGCCCTCGAGAAGCAGCTGCGGACCACCCCCCGGGCCAGCCGGCCCTACGAGTACGCCACCGTCGCCTACCGCCTGGGACTGGCCTACGCCGAGTCGCCCCTCGGCAGCCCCGAGGAGGGCCTGCGCCGGGCGCTGGCCCACTTCGACGAGGCGGCCGCCATCTTCGACCCCCGGTACGACCCGGTGGAGCACGCCCGCATCCTCAATGCCGCCGGCGCTGCCCACCGGGGGCTGGGCAACCGCCAGAAGGCGGCCGAGCTGTTCGCCCGGGCCGCCGAGCTGTTCGAGGGCAAGGACCGCGACGGCGAGCGGGCCGCCGCCCTCAACAACCTGGGCCTGGTGCGCACGGAGCTCGGCCAGCTCGACTCCGCGGTGGAGGCCTTCGACGCCGCCACCGACCTGTTCGACACCACCGAGGCCGACGGTCGCCGGGGCCGGGTGGCCACCCTCCACAACCGGGGCCAGGCCCACGCCGCGGCCGGCACCGAGGAGGGCCTGGAGGCGGCCCTGGCCGACTACGAGGAGGCCCGGGCCGACCTCGACCCCGACGACGCGCCCTACCACTACGGCCTGGTGCACCACAGCATCGGCATCACCTGCACGGCGCTGGCCAACCTGCGCGAGGAGGACCGCCGGGAGTTCCTCCAGGAGGCGGTGCGCGCGTTCAGCGAGTCCCTGGAGATCTTCACCCGCACCGCCTTCCCGTACCAGTACGCCCTGGCCATGCACAACCTGGGTCTGGCTTACGCCGCCCTGGGCGGCACCACCAACCTCCGCCGGGCGCTGGCGTCCTTCGAGGAGGGCGTGGCCATCCTCGACCCCCGCGTCCACGCCGAGGCCTGGCGCCAGGCCTACGCCAGCCTCGAGCGCACCGAGAAGCAGCTGGCCGACGTCGACCCCGGCCGGTCCCGGCCCGACCACTTCGCCAACCTGGCCGCCGACCTCCGCCGCGACGATCGCGAGGCCCTGGTCAGGAGCCGCCTCACCCGGTTCTTCGCCCTTCCCGAGCACGGCAAGGTCCAGCTCGCCGAGCTGGCCCTGGCCACCGCCCGCCTGGGCGAGAAGCGCGGCCGGGGCGTGTACGAGGCCATCCTCGTGACCATCATGGAGACCCATCGCGACACCCAGGAGGCGGCCATCGACGCCATCTGGGAGGCCCACCGCCAGCTCGGCGGCGAGCAGCGGGAGCAGGCCGACGCCGAGCTGGACCAGGCCATCAGCGACGCCCTCGGCGGTCCCCAGCGGATCTTCGTACGCGACCACCTGTACGCCGCCGGCTGGGAGCGTCCTTGACCGCCGCCGGCCGGCATCGTCGTAGTGTGGCCCGGTGACCGGAGCCGACCAGCCGCTGGCGCCCGAGCAGACGGCCCGGGCCTTCGTGGACGCCGTCGTGTGGGGCGAGCACCGGCGGGTCTGGGACCTGCTGGGCCTGGAGGGACGCACGACGGTGCTGAAGGTGGCGGCCAACCGGGGGATGGACGAGGTGCTGGTCGCCCGCCTGCGCGACGGCACGGCGTCGGACGCCGAGCGCGACGAGTTCCTCACCGACCTGGTCAACGGCCTGCGGGCCGACCTGGCCGGCAACGACCTCGACGCCCTGGAGTACGAGCTGGACGCCGCCCCCGCCGAGCCCGGGCGGTCCCGGGTGGTGATCCAGGCGCCCCTCAACCCGCTCCTCGGCGGCTACCTGCCGGCCGCCTCGGTGGAGCTGTCGAACGAGGCCGGGGCGTGGAAGGTGGAACGCCTCGTCCCCCTGACCTCGCAATGACGGCCGCACTCGGGACGGCCGCACTCGGGACCGCAGCACCCGGGACCTGCGCCCCATCCTCCGCCGGGAGCCGGTGATGGCCGACGCCGGCCCGCCCCCGCCCCCGCCTCCGGGCTCGCCGTTCCCGTCGGGCATGCCTCGCGCCGGCGGCGCGGTGGCCCCCGAGACGGTGGAGCGCTTCGGGCACCCGATGCGCCACTTCGAGGTGGCGGTGTCGGCCGAGGCCATGGCCCTTGCATGGGCCAACCTGGAGAACGGGCCCCACGGCGCCACCGTCACCGTCACCCACGAGGTCGGCCCCCGGGGCTACCACGGGGTCATCTGGACGTCGCCGCCCACCGAGACCCTGGCCTGCGCCCTCGTCCTGCGCCCGGCGCTGGCGGTGGAGTCGGCCGACGCCAGCTGGCTCGCCGCCGGGCTGATCGCCGCCGAGGCGGCGGAGGCGGTGAGCGACCGGCCGCTGTCGCTGTGGTGGCCCGACAAGGTGGTGACGGGCACCGTAGGGCCGGCCCGGGAGATGGTGCCCGGCCAGGCCACCCTCGGCCCCGACCAGGAGCTGGTGGCGTCGGTCAAGACCGAGATCCAGCTCGGCCCCGGGCGGGTCAAGAACGTGGTCGTGACGATGCGGTTCGACGTCGCCCGCCTGGGCCTGGGTGCCGAACGGCGCGACGACCTGCTGGCGGCCGTGGTGGCGGCCGCCGACTCGGTTTCCGAGCGCCTGGCCGACGGCCCCGCAGCGGTGGCCGCCGCCTACGAGGCCCGCTGCGCGCTGGTGGGCCAGCGCGTCAAGGTGAAGCTGCGGCCCAAGGGCGAGACCCGGGGCACCGTTCGCAGCATCGACCGCTCGGCCCGCCTGGAGATCGCCTCGCCCAGCGGGATGATCGAGCGGGTGGGCGTGGACCAGCTGATGGAGTACTCAGTGGTCTGATCCCGGGACGTGCACAGGGGCCCCCGGTTCCCGGCGGCCCCTGTGTCGCTGCAGCTCCTGTGTCCCTGCGCCGGGAGGTGCTACCGGCGGCGGGCGCCGAGTTTGCCCCTCGGCCCGCCGGTGAGGCTGACGTCCTGCTGAGCGATGCGGGCCAGTGCGCCGTCGAGCTGCGAGTCGAGCGCCGGGGGCGCGGGGGAGTAGGGCTCGTGGACCTCGCCCGCATACATCTGGATCTCGTCCTCGTGTGACCATGGCCCGTAGTCGCGCACCGAGCTCATCGCATCTCTCCTTCGTCGTTCTGGAACCGGTCTGTCGAGCGGTCGTCAGGAAGTGCTCGTGTGAGAGAATAGGCCCTCCGCGACACGAGGAGCGAGCGCCATGAAGCTGGGCATCGTCGGCAAGGGCGGAGTGGGCAAGACCACGACCTCGGCCCTCATCGCCCAGGTGTACGCCGAGCGGGGCAAGCGCGTCCTCGCCATCGACACCGACTCCAACCCCAACCTGGCGTTCAGCCTCGGCCTGGACGCCCAGGCGGCCGACGACGTGCCCCTCATCCCCCGGGCCCTGGTGGTGGGCAGCGGCGACGGTGCCATGACGCCGGCCGAGCTCATGCACCGGTACAGCGCGGACACGCCTTCCCACGTGCGGCTCATGCACGCCATGCGCATCACCCAGGCGGGCGCCGGCTGAACCTGCGGGAGCCACGCTGCCGTGCGCAGCATCCTGGGAGCCGCCATCGAGGAGGAGGCCGACGTCACCCTGGTGGACATGGAGGCCGGGCTCGAGCACCTGAGCCGGTCGGGGGGCACCCTCGCCTACGCCGACGTGCTGCTGGTCATCATGGAGCCCAGCCGCAAGTCCATCCTCACCGCCGGGCGCACGATCGTGCTGGCGTCCGAGCTGGGCATCCCTCGCGTCTACGGCGTGGGCAACAAGGCCCGCCTGCCCGAGGACGCCGAGTTCTTCGAGACGGTGGCCGCCGAGTACTCGGTGCCGATGGCCGGGATCATCCCCGAGGACCCCGACGTGGTGGAGGCCGACCGCAGCGGCATCCCACTGCCCCCCGGCAAGGGGGAGCCGGTTCGCCGGGCCGTCGGGGCGCTGGTGGACTTCGTGGACCAGGCCCTGGTGGGGGCCCACTAGCAGGCGGTTCCACCCGGGTCGGGCGGGCGCCGCCTGCGGACTTCCTAGAGGGCCTTTCCATCTATAGGCTCGCGACATACAATGTCGTCGCTCCCGGTGCGGTACCGGTGTGGCAAGGAGGTCCGTTCGTGGCTCTGTGGTGGATCGGCAACGTGCTCCTGATCCTGGTCGTCGCCCCCGTCTGCATCCTGTTCCTCAACAAGGTGTTGCGGCCCGCCAAGGAGATCCGGGCCTACGCCCGCGACATCCTCGAGCACGGGGTGCTCCTCACCGGCACGCTCGACGCGGTGCCCAAGCTGGTACAGACCAAGTCGCTCACGGGCACCGCCCGCCAGAACCTCGGTCGCTACGGCTCCGCCCTCCAGCGCCTGCTGTAGCGCGGCCCCGTCGACTGGCGCTGCTACCAGTCGGCACTCCAACCAGTCGGAACGAAACGAAAGCTGAGGCATCGTGTTCTTTGCATCGGTCGACATCGGGGTGGTCACCGTGGTCACCCTGATCGGGGTCTTCGCCATCGTCGCCGCGCTGGCCCTGTACCTGATCACCATCTCCCTCATCCTGAAGGACGTGAGCTTCAACGTGGGCACCGTCCTCATCGGGGTGCGCGCCATCGCCAGCCAGACCGCCCCCCTGGGGCCGGTCATCCGCGACATCGTCGGTGACGTGCGCGGCATGGAGGACGACCTCGACGCGCTGCTGGGCCAGTCCTCGTCCCGCCGGGCGCGCGCCCGCCGCTGACTCCGGCGTCCTCCGGGACGCCCCCGTACCGCCGCACCGTGGCCCCCCTTCGCGGGGGCCACGGTCGCGCCCGGGCGCCGATCTTGGGGGACCTCCGAGGAACTGTTGCCCCCGGCCCGACCATGCAATAGAGTGCGCCCGCTTCACTTCCGTGCTAGACGTTCCGGGCCACCGACGCCGTTCCAGACGAGCACCAGCGCCTCTCGGGGCGAATCGCCGCACACCTGGCTTCCCGTGGTCCCGGTTCCAACCAACCCAGGGGGGATGAGCATGACCCGACCGTGGAGGCGCTCCACGGGTGACGAGCGTGGACA
>JBHELO010000029.1:0-34924 GCA_046263055.1 Acidimicrobiales bacterium
ATGGCCCGCATCGTGGGCGGCCACGCCGCCTCCATCGCCATCCACGAAGCGTGCGGGTTCTCGCTGGTGGGCGTGGAGCGGGAGGTGGGTCGCAAGTTCGGCCGCTGGCTCGACGTCGCCCTCATGCAACGACTCCTCTGATCAGAGGCAATCTGCTTCCCCTCGTCGACGTGCGTCACGGTGTTCGTGGCGCGACAGGGATGCCGGGATGGCGCCGACGGAGCCGAGTAGCACCTACCGGTGCTGACCGGTTACCGACTCGGAGCCGGAGAGGCTCGTCCCCCGCCACTTGGAACGAGATGACCCATTTCAGCTGGGCGTGGCCCTCGATGGCATCACCAGTGCCGACTTCACCTTCCGTCAGCTCACCGACGGAACGCGCCCAGCCTCCGAGCTCATCGCCCTGGGCGGCGGCTTCCTGGAGCGCCTCGACATCCAGCGGCTCATCGCCCCCCGTCCCCGTCCTCCACCCGACCAGGTCCCATGAGTACATGATGCCGGGGGGACCGATCCCGTCGGCCGACCGACGACCACCGAGTACGCGCGCCCAGCGCGGTCACGGACTCGATGAGCGATCGCAGATCCGCGCCGGTGGCCCCACGGTGGCGATGGCGGGCATCATCCCAACAGCACTACAGCGGCAACAAGAGCTTCCCTTCGCGAATCGACGGCCGCATCGTCCGCCTCTACGGGGGCGAGATGCCGAACGGGTCGCAGATCAGGGAATTGCTGCTCCTCGTGATATCTCACTCGCCAGTTTTACGCAGCCGGCTTGTTCACCGTCCTTCTGTCATGGCTGCAGGTCGGCGGAGCCGATTTCTCTTGGGTCGGTACACGGCCGTCAGAAGATCGGCGTCGAAGCCGGGTGACGTCTCGCCAGCGTGGATGAACCGGAAGAGGGCGGCGGAAAGCACAGCCGACAGGGCCGAGGTCACGATGTCGACGACGATGACACCGGCGATGACAAACGTCCACAGCCCGGTGCTTCCAAACCCGAGCCATCCGAGGAAAGCCGCGATCCCGAAGATCGGGAGCAGGACGAGACACACGGCGAACCCGATCGTCGCCTGAGCCGCAAGCTGGGTACCCCACCGTGAGCGAACGAGGTGGGCGCTCTGTCGGACGGCACTCACGGGACCTTGGGGTCGCTCGAACAGGATCACCGGAATGGCAAGGAATGTCGCGAAGTCCCAGGCCGCGTCGATGAGGTCGGCGACCCAGCGGCCGGGCTGTCTGAGGGCTGACAACAGGAGGGTGAACGTGCGCTCGAGGGGCCCGGAGAAATCCATAGCCGACCAATGTGTGAAGCCGTCGGGCGGCGACCAGCCATCCTTCGACGAGCCCGCCCTCACCGCCAGCGAGGCGCATCCGGGCGGCACCGACGATCACCGCCTCCGAGACAACGGCGAGCGAATGCAACACAACGAGCAATGGGAGGGATCTCCCGGCCACGACGAAGACGTTGCCTCCGAATGCGCCGTCGACACCGCCCCAGACGAGAACATCGACGCCCACCGCGGCGGCCCCGAGCACGACGGCTCCGAGCGACGCGAGCAGGAGTGACGGCACGGCCCGGAGGACAGCCCAAGAGCTACCTGCCAGCGCCCATCCGGCCTCCAGCGCGCCCAACACCGAACGCTTCTGCGGTTCAGCTTCTCGAGGGGTCGCCACCGCCGGGCCTCCGACTTGCCTTTCGATCCACGACGCGACTGTACGGGAAGGCGTCGTGGACGACGCCGGACAGCGAATGGGCGGGGGCCCGGGGAAGCACTCCTCCGGCGGCGAACTGCTCCCTTTTCGAACATCTCCCTCCGCCAGTTGGCGGCGACCGCGCCGGCCCTGGTCCTGGGGTTCCGGTGCCGGGTGTGCGAAAGGCCCAACCTCCGGGGCCTGCGGTCGGGCTTCTTTTGTGACCTGCTCCGAGCGCTGTGGCCGGCTCTGGCCGCTGGCCCGCTACCACCTGGACGACGAGTACCGGGCCCGCCACCGGGTGTCCGTGGCTCGCTGGGCGCTGGCCCACCCCGACAGCTGTCCCCCCGAGCGCGTGCGCTCGGCCGAGCGCAGCCTGGCCGGTAGCGCCACCGTCCGGGGCCGCTGGACGGTGGCCGGAAGCCACGTGGAGCGGGCCCTCGACGAGGCCCGCTTCCTTCGAGTGGCGGTGGCCCGCCGATGGGGCCTGCCGTCCGGCGACGTTGGCGGTGACCGGTCGGGCGCCGGCGGCTCCGACCCGACGGGCGCCGACCCGACGGGCGCCGACCCGACGGGCGCCGACCCGACGGCCGCCGACCCGGCCGTCCCTGGGCGGATGAGGGCGTCGCCCATGGCCGCCCCAGCTCGGGCGCTGCCCGGGTGACGGCCCGAGCCTGGCTCCCGCTCGGTGTGCTCCTGGCGGGCCGCCGGGGCCGGAGGCCGCCGCCGGCTGGCACAATGCGCCATGGCCGTGGTGGCCGTGTTCCATTCGGTGCTGGGCGTCCGACCGGGGGTGGAGGAGGCGGCCGGGCGGCTTCGGGCCGCCGGCCACGAGGTGCGGGTTGTGGACCAATACGACGGCCGGGTCTTCGACGACTACGGCGAGGCGGGGGCGTTCGCCGAGAGCGTGGGCTACCCGGAGCTGATGGCGCGAGCCGCGGCGGCGGTGGCGGACCTGCCCGCCGGCGCGGTGGTGGCCGGATCCTCCAACGGCGGCGGGATGGCCGAGTACGTCGCCACCCAGCGGCCGGTGGCGGGCGTACTGATGCTGTCGGGGCCGCTGCCCCTCTCGATGATCGGTGTCGACGCCTGGCCCGCCGGCGTCCCCGCCCAGGTGCACTACACGGTGGACGACCCCTTCCGGCGCCAAGAGGGCATCGACGCCGTGCTGGCCGACATCCGGGCCGCGGGCGCCGAGGTGGAGATGTTCGGCTATCGGGGACGGGGCCACCTGTTCACCGACCCGGCCCTGCCCGACGAGTACGACGCCGACGCCGCCGACCTGCTGTGGGGCCGTGTCCTCGGGTTCCTCCGACGCCGGGATGCGGACATGGTGGGCCGGGAAGGATTCGAACCTTCGTAGGCTGAGCCGGCAGATTTACAGTCTGCTCCCTTTGGCCGCTTGGGTACCGACCCGTCCTGGGAGGCACGATAGCGTCTGGCCGTGCCCACCTTCGACGTCGTCTCCGAGGTCGACCTCCAGGAGGTTCGCAACGCGGTGGACCAGGCGTCCCGGGAGGTCACGACCCGGTTCGACTTCAAGGACACCGGCTCCGGCCTGGAGCTGGGGGACGGCGAGATCCGCCTCCACTCGGCCACCGAGGACCGCCTGCGGGCCCTCGTCCAGGTGCTGGAGGAGAAGCTGGTCCGCCGCTCGGTCCCGCTGAAGGCCCTGTCCTACGGGAAGGTGGAGGAGGCGGCCAAGGGCACGGTCCGCCAGGTGGCCACCATCAAAGCCGGCATCACCGACCCCAAGTCCCGGGAGATCAACCGCTTCATCAAGGACCGGGCGGCCAAGGGCGTCTCGTCCCAGACCCAGGGCGACCAGCTTCGGGTGTCCGCCAAGAAGCGCGACGACCTCCAAGCCGTCATCGCCGCCCTCCGGGAGCACGACTTCGGCCTCCCCCTCCAGTTCAAGAACTTCCGCGACTAGCCAGGACCTGGTCCCGGCGAGGAGGGGCAGCCCCGCCGAGGGCTCACCCAGTTGACGTTCGGCCGAAGGCCCGGGGGACGGAGGCCCGCTAGGAGGCGTCGCCCACGAGGGCGACCTGCAGGAGCCCGGGGGTGAGCGGGGCGAGGAGGGCGTCGGAGGTGTCCTGGGCGTTTTGCCAGGCGTCGAGGAGAGCGGCGTCGGCCTGGGCCTTGTCGGCCAGCCCCCGGGCCGCCCGCAGGTCGGTGAGGCGCATGGACCCGGTGGAGGTGGCGGAGACGAGGACGTCGCCGTCGGCGGTGGCGGCCAGGCCCTGGTCGAACTGGCGGAGGCGGCCGGCGTCGACCACCGCCTGGGGGACGCCCACCTGGTAGCTGGCCACGATGTTGGCCACGTTGGCGAGCGCCTCGTCGAGCCAGTGGTCGAGGATGGGCTTGGGGTTGACCGCCGCCCCGCCATGGGGGTGCACCTCGAAGTGCAGGTGGAAGAACCCGGCGGCGTCACCGGTGTCGCCCACGTAGCCGACGATCTGGCCCTGGGTGACCCTGGACCCCGAAGGGATCTTGGCGTAGGAGTCCAGGTGGCACATGTAGTAGTAGGTGCCGTCGGCCAAGGTCACATAGGCCGCGTTCCCGCCGAGGGGGTCGGCCCCGAACCGCACGGTGCCGGCGTCGGGGGCCCGGACCGGGGTGTCCTTGGCCGCCGCGATGTCGTTGCCCTGGTGAAGGTGGAACCCGCCCGAGAACCGGGGCGTGAGGAAGTCGTCCTGGTAGGCGGCCTGCCCGGCCACCGGGAAGTGGCCCATGCCCACCACCGCCGCGTCCTCGGGGCTGAGCCCGATGTCGACCAACTGGCGGAGGGCGGCCATCAGCTCGGCGGTGCTGCGGCCGCCGGTACGGCGGATGGAGTTGATGATGGCCTGGGCGTCGGCCGGGACCACGTTGGGGGGCGTGGTCGTGGTGGTGGTGGTGGTTGCCCCCTTGCCCGAGGCCGGGCCGGTGGGCGAGCCGGGCGCCGCGCCACCGGGAGCGGCGGGGCTGGCCGTGGGCGGGGGCTTGGGCACGGTGGTCCCGCCCCCGAGGAGCTTGCTGAGCAGCCCCTGCAACGGGTTGGTGGTGGGCGGGGCGGTCGGAGCGGCGCCCGCGGGTGACGCGGCGGCCAGCCAGCCGGCGACCACCGCCACCACGGCCAAGGACGCGCAGGCGCGCAGGAGACGATCCCGAGGCGACACGACCCTCCTCAGTTCGCCACCCTCCCGGCCATTCCCTTCTTCCCCTCCCCGTCGGCGAAGGGCCAGAAGCTTATGCCTCCCGGTCCGGGCCGTGCCGGACAGGGAGGCAGGAAGGCTACCGCCAGTCGCCCGACCGCAGGCGGGCGATGCGCTGGTCCATCGGCGGGTGGGTGCTCCACAGGTTGGCGAACTGCACCCGGCGGCCGGTGAGGGGGTTCACGATGAACTTGGACGCCTGGGCGGGGTCGACGTCCATGGGGATGGCCCGGGCGCCCTGCTCGAGCTTGGCCAGGGCCCGGGCGAGGGGCTCGCCGTCGGCGATGAGGCGGGCGCCACTGCGGTCGGCCTCGAACTCCCGGCTCCGGCTCAGCGCGGCCTGGAGCAGGAAGGCGGCCAGCGGTGCCAGGATCATCAGGGCCAGCTCGCCGAAGACGTTGCCCCGGCGGTCGTCGCCCCCGCCCCCGCCGCCGAACATGGCCCCGAACATGGCCATGCGGGCCACGAGGGTGATGCCCATGGCCAGGGCGGCGGCCACCGAGCCGATGAGGATGTCACGGTTGCCGACGTGGCTGATCTCGTGGGCCAGCACGCCCCGGAGCTCGTCCCAGTCCAGGATGTCGAGGATGCCCCGGGTGACGGCCACCGCCGCGTGGTTCGGATTGCGGCCGGTGGCGAAGGCGTTGGGCTGGCGGTCAGGGGTGACGTACAGCGTGGGCATGGGCATGCCCGCGGCCGTCGTCAGCTCCCGGACCACCCGGTAGTACTCGGGCATCTCCGCCTCGCTCACGGGCACGGCCCGGGCCGAGCGGATGGCCAGCTTGTCGGAGAACCAGTAGGAGCCACCGACGAAGACCAGCCCGAGGATCAAACCCACGTAAAGGCCGCCCTGCCCGAAGAACGACCCGATCAGCATCAGCAGCCCGCCGAAGGCGGCCAGCAGCACAGCGGTCTTGACGGTGTTCCTGCTCATGGTTCCTTCCTCTCGCGTTCCTTCCTCACAACGCCGCGGCAGGCTCGCGCGTTCCGGTTCCGGTTCCGGCCCCGGCGTGGCTCGCGTCGGTCACTACTCGCCGCCTGTGGCCGCCCGGCGCTTGATCTCGTCCACCACGTCGGCGTCGGCCAGGGTGGTGGTGTCGCCCAGGTCCCGGCCCTCGGCCACGTCGCGCAGGAGGCGGCGCATGATCTTGCCGCTGCGGGTCTTGGGCAGGTCGTCGGTGAAGATCACCGTCTTGGGGCGGGCCGTCTTGCCGATCCGGCGGGCGACGTGAGCCCGTAGCGCCTCGCCGTGCTCCTCGTCGGGCTCGGCGTCGGCCTTCAGGATGACGTAGGCGATGATGGCCTGGCCGGTGTCGGGATCCTTGGTTCCCACCACCGCCGCCTCGGCCACCGACGGGTGGTCGACCAGGGCCGATTCCACCTCGGCGCTGGAGATGCGGTGGCCGGATACGTTCATCACGTCGTCCACCCGGCCCATGAACCAGACGTAGCCCTCCCCGTCCACCCGGGCCCCGTCGCCGGCCAGGTACCGCCCCTCGAAGCGACTCCAGTAGGTCTCCCGGTAGCGCTCGGGGTCGCCGTACAGGCCGCGCAGCATGGACGGCCAGGGCTGGGTGATCGTCAGGTAGCCGCCGCCCGTCTCCACCCGGCGACCCTGGTCGTCCACCACCTCGGCGGCGATGCCCGGCAACGGGAAGGTGGCCGACCCCGGCCGCAGGGTGGTGGCCCCCGGCAGGGGACTGATCATGATGGCCCCCGTCTCCGTCTGCCACCACGTGTCCATGACCGGGCAGCGGCCGCCGCCGATGGTGGTGTGGTACCAGACCCAGGCCTCGGGATTGATGGGCTCGCCGACGCTGCCCAGAACCCGCAGGGACGACAGGTCGTGGGCCTCGGGGAACCGGGTGCCCCACTTCATGAACGCCCGGATGGCGGTGGGGGCGGTGTAGAGGATCGTCACCCCGTACGTCTCCACCAGAGACCACCATCGGTCCTTGTCGGGGAAGTCGGGGGCGCCCTCGTACATGACCGACGTGGCGCCGTTGGCCAGGGGCCCGTAGACGATGTAGCTGTGCCCGGTGACCCAGCCGATGTCGGCCGCGCACCAGTACACGTCCTTCTCGGGGTGGAGGTCGAACACGTAGCGGTGGGTGAAGGCCACCTGGGTGAGGTAGCCGCCCGAGGTGTGCATGATGCCCTTGGGCTTGGCCGTGGTGCCCGAGGTGTACAGGAGGTAGAGCAGGTCCTCGGCGTCCATCGGCTCGGCCGGGCACTCGGCGTCGGCGTCGGCCATGACGTCGGCCCACCAGTGGTCGCGGCCCTCCGCCATCTCCACCGGCTCGCCGGTGCGGCGGACCACCACCACCTGGCGGATGCTGGGCGTGTCGGCCAGGGCCTCGTCGGCGCTTGCCTTGAGGGGTACGGCCTTCCCGCGCCGCCAGCCGCCGTCCGCGGTCACCAGCACGGTGGCCTCGGCGTCGTTGATGCGGTCGCGCAGTGAGTCGGCCGAGAAGCCGGCGAAGACCACGGAGTGGGGGGCACCGATGCGGGCGCAGGCCAGCATGGCCACGGGCAGCTCGGGGATCATCGGCATGTAGATGGCCACCCGGTCGCCCTTGGCCACGCCCAGGCCCTTGAGGACATTGGCGAAGCGGGACACCTCGTCGCGCAGCTCGGCGTAGGTGATGCTGCGGGTGTCGCCCGGCTCGCCCTCCCAGTGGTAGGCGACACGGTCCCCGTGGCCGGCCTCCACGTGACGGTCCACGCAGTTGTGGGCCACGTTGAGCCGCCCGCCCACGAACCACTTGGCGTAGGGCAGGTCCCAGTCCAGGATGGTGCGCCAGTCCTCGGCCCAGTCCAGGAGGTCGGCGGCCTGGCGGGCCCAGAAGCCCTGCCAGTCACGCTCCGCCTCCTCGTACATGGAGGTGCCCACCACGAGGGCGTCCCGCTTGAACTCCTCGGGCGGCGGGAACGTGCGGTCCTCGAGCTGGTAGGCCTCGATGGTGGCGGGATCGGCCAACTGCGTTCCCCCTTCGGGTCGTCCGTGCTGTGCCCTGCCTCCAGGGCCGGCGGGCCCGACCCTGCCTCCAGGGCCGGCGGGCCCGACCCTGCCTCCAGGGCCGGCGGGCCCGACCGTGCGTCCAGGGTTGGCGGACCGGGCTCAGCCTAGGAGCCTAGGCCCCGGCCCCGGCCCGGCCGACGGGCCATTCCAGCACCCGGAAGGCGCCGAGGCCGGCGGGGTCGATGAGCGCATCGGCCTCGCCCACCCGGCTGCGGGCGGCCAGGGCGGCCAGGTCGCCGATGGCGGCCCGCTCGTGCCAAATCCGGCGGGCATCGGACACCAGGTCGGCGATGCCGAAGGCCTGGAGGAAGGCGGCCTGGCTGCGGTCGACGGCCGGCGGTCGGGCGCCGCCCAGCTGGTCGACGGCCACCTCGCAGGTCACGTCCTGCTCCCCGAGGTCGGCCAGCGGGTGGCCACCCCGGCCGTGGCCCCGGTAGGTGCGGACCCACTCGGTCCACGGGCGCGCGGCCAGGGACGGCGTGCTGTCGGCGTAGTCCACCACCACCACCCGGCCTCGGCGCAGGCAGGCGAGGGCAGCCCGCAGCCAGGCGCCGGCGGCGTGCTGGACCGGGATGCGGGCACCGGGAGCGGCGTCGGGCGCCCACCGGTCCCCTTGGGCGGCGAGGCCGGGGTCGGCGGGCACCAGCACCTCACTGAGGTCCTCCCCCACCCGGACCTCCTCCCACCCGCCCATCTCGTTCTGGGTTCGGTTGGCCAGCGCCGGCGCCCGGTAACCGAACCCAGTTCGCTGAAGGAGGCGGAAGGGCATGTTGTCGAGCAGCTCGTTGGCCACCACCACGCCCGCGAAGGGCCCCACCGGCAAGTCGGCCAGGGCGCCGACCAGGGGGCCGGCACCCGGGTGGGGCCGTGGACCCTCGTCCGGGTCGTCGCCCAGGGCGGGACCGAGGACTGAGGCGGCCGGCTCGACAGGGAGGCGCGTCGCCTGGGCCCGGCGCAGGACCTCCGAGCGCTCGACCAGGACGTAGCGCAGGGCCGGCCCGCAGGCGGGGGCGGCGGCCAGCACGGCGGCGGCCAGGGTGCCGGCTCCGGCGCCCGCCTCCACCACCACGTAGGGGTCGGGGCGGCCGAGGTCGGCCCACCACTGGTCGAGAGCCCGGGCCAGGACGGCCCCGAACAGCCGCCCGACCTCGGGGCTGGTGATGAAGTCCCCCCGCCGCCCGGCGCCCCTTCCCTGCCCGTAGAACCCGCGCTCCGGGTGGTACAGCGCCAGGTCCACGACCTCGTCGAACGGCAGCGGCCCCCGCCGCCCCACCCGTTCCGCCACCAGCGCCGCCAACTCGTTCACGCTCGCCAGCCTGCCCGAGCGACCTCCGGGGTGCGACCGCGAACTGCGCTACCGGACGAGCTGAGCCAGGTCGCCGAAGCGGGCGAAGGCCTGGGGGTACACGCCGATGGCCAGCACCACGGCGGCGGTGACGCCCAGGGCGGCCACCAGCGGGGCGGGCACGACGATGGGCGTGCGGTCCTCGTCGGGCACCGGGTTCATCCACATCTGGCGGGCCACCGACGAGTAATAGAACAGGGCGACCACCGAGTTCACCGCCGCGATCACCCCGAGGGCCACCGCCCAGCCGGTGCCGGCGTCGAGCACGGCCCGGAACACGAAGATCTTGGCCCACGCCCCGGCCAGGGGGGGGATGCCGGCCAGCGAGAACAGGAAGATGGTCATCACCACGGCCAGGCCGGGGGCGTACTCGAAGAGCCCGCCGTAGGAGGCGATGTCGCCCGAGCGGGTCTTGCGGGCCACCGCCATGACCACCGTGAACGCCCCCAGGTTCATGGCCGCGTAGATGAGCAGGTAGACGATGGAGGCGGTCAGGGCGGAGTGGGCGGCCCGGGCACTGGTGCCAGCCACCGCGAACGGCACCAGGATGTAACCGGCCTGGGCGATCGACGAGTACGCCAGCAGGCGCACGATGTTGGTCTGGCGCAGGGCGATGAGGTTGCCCACCGTCATGGAGAGGGCGGCGAGGATCCAGAAGATCGGCGCCCACACGTCGGAGCGCCCGAAGAAGCCCACGTAGACGAGCTGGAACAGGGCGACGAAGCCCCCCGTTTTGGAGGCCACCGACAGGAAGGCGGTGACCGGTGTGGGCGCTCCCTCATAGGTGTCGGGCGCCCAGGAGTGGAACGGGACGGCCGACACCTTGAAGGCGAAGCCCACGATGATGAAGAAGATGCCCACCGTGACGAGAGGCTGGTGGGAGATGGACCCGCTGACGCTGGCGCCGATGTCGGCCAGCACAGTGGTGCCCGTGTAGCCGAAGATCAGCGACATCCCGTAGAGCATCACCGCCGAGGCCAGCACCCCGAGCAGGTAGTACTTCAGGGACGCCTCGTTGCTCTTCAGGTCGCGCTTGCGCCAGCCGGCCAGGATGTAGGCGGGGATGGACAGCGTCTCCAGGGCCACGAAGATGGAGACCAGGTCTCGCGACGAGGCCATGACGACCATGCCGAAGAGCGAGCACAGGAGCAGGAAGTAGAACTCGCCCTCGTAGTAGTCGCCCTCCTCCACGTAGCGGCTGCTCATCAGCAGCACCACGTAGCCCACCGCCACGAACAGGCCCTTGAGCACCAGGGCGAAGTCGTCCACCACGTAGGCCCCGCCCACCATGGCCCGGTGGTGGGAGCCGCTGCTCAGGGCCAGGGCCACGATCGGGACCATGGTGGCCAGGAGGCCGAAGCTGGCCACGTTGCCGACGATCCACTTGCCGTCCTCGGCCACCACCAGGTCGACGAGGAGGACGGCGACGATGGCCACGCTGAGCACGATCTCGGGCGCCAGCCCGGCGTAGTCCAGGTGGGGCGTGGAGAAGCCGGCGGCGGCGAGCAGGGCGGTCACGGCACTACTTGGCGGCGGCCAGGGTGTTGACCCCGTGGGTCACCACGGTGACCGCCTTGTCGGTGACGTGGAACAGCAGGTTGGGGTAGACGCCGAGGGCGATGATGGCGAGGAGGAGCGGCACCCAGGCCACGTACTCGGGCACGTGGACGTCGTGGATGTGGCGGTGCTCGAACTCGGGCTTGGCCGTGCCGAACGCGACCCGCTGCAGCATCCACAGCAGGTAGCCGGCGGCGAACACCGTGCCGATGGAGGCCACCGCCATGTACGTGCGGAACACGGCCAGGTGGAGGCCGCCGGCCGGCTGGTACGCCGAGAGGATGGCCGGGAACTCGCCCCAGAACCCGGCCAGGCCGGGCAGGCCGAGGGAGGCGAACGCACAGAACCCGAGGATCCAGCCCAATCGGGGCGCCTGGAGGAGGAGGCCTCCCAGCCGGGAGATCTCCCGGGTGCCGAAGCGCTCCTGCACCGACCCGGCGATGAAGAACAACATGCCCGTGATCAGCCCGTGGGCCACCATCCCGAAGACGGCGGCGTTGATGCCGAAGTTGGTGAGGGTGGCGATGCCCAGCATCACGAATCCCATGTGCGCCACCGACGAGAAGGCGATGAGGCGCTTCATGTCCTTCTGGGCCAGGCAGCCGAGGGCGCCGTAGATGATGCCGATCACCGCCAGCAGGCCGATCCAGGGGGCCCACGTGCGGGCGGCGCTGGGCAGGATGGGGATGGCGACGCGGATGAAGCCGTAGGCGCCGAGCTTCAGCAGGATGGCGGCCAGGATCACCGACCCCACGGTGGGCGCCTCGGTGTGGGCGTCGGGCAGCCAGGTGTGGAACGGGAACATCGGCACCTTGATGGCGAACCCCATGAAGAGCCCGGCGAAGATGAGCACCTGGGTGCCGTGGGCGATGGCGCCGCTCGACGCGATCAGGGCCGGGATGTCGAATGTCTGGCCGCCCTTGAAGTACAGGGCCAGGAACGACAGGATCATCAACGCCGACCCGAACAACGTGTACAGGAAGAACTTGATGGACGCGTACTGGCGGTTGGGCCCGCCCCAGACGCCGATCATGAAGTACATGGGCAGCAGGACCAGCTCGAAGAACACGAAGAACAGGATGAGGTCCTCGGCTGCGAAGGTGCCGTTCATGCCCGTCTCCAGGACGAGCATGAGGATCAGGAACGCCTTGGGGTTGTGAGGTTCGGGGAAGTGGTCCCACGAATAGACGACGCACAACACGGTGATGACCATCGACAGCACGAGCAACGGCAGCGAGATGCCGTCGATGCCGACGTGGTACCGGCTGTTGATCACCGGGATCCACTTGGCGTTCACCGCGAACTGGAGGCGCCCGGCGGCGCCGTAGTCGAACGCCGCCAGCAGGTACACCCCCACGGCGGTGGTGGCCAGGGTGACGAGGAGGGCCACCGCCTTGAGCAGGTCCTCGCGGGCCCGCGGGATGGCGGCCAGGACGACCGCACCCACGATGGGCAGGAAGACGGCAACGCTCAGCATGGGCGACTCGACCCGCTCTCGATCAGGACACCGCTGTTGGCCACGACACCTCTCACGTGAAGAACACGAGCCCGACGGCGAGCAGGGCGCTCGCCCCGAACAGGACCGCCGCGTACTGCTGCACGCGGCCGGTTTGGGTATGCCGGAGGACGATGCCCCCCTCCTCGGCAGTCAGCCCGGCGCCGTTGACGGCGCCGTCGATCACCTTCTGGTCGATCACCTCGTACACGACCTCCGCGCTCTTGCGGGCACCCACGGCCACGCCGTTGACCACCCCGTCGAGCACGTGCTGGTTGGCCCAGTAGGCGGCCCTGGCGATGGGGTACTGGATGCTGCGGACGATGCCGTCGATGAAGAGGTTGTCCAGGTAGTACCTGTTCACCAGCACCCGGTAGCCGGTGCGGGCGGGGGCGCTGCGGGCCATGAAGTCCTTGCCCACGCCCCGCAGGTAGTAGGCGGCGGCCACCGCGATCCCGGCCAGGGCGATGCACACCGACACGGCGGCCAGGGGCACGTTGAAGGCGTGCTCGGCCACCACCTCCCGGGCACCGGGGACGTCGAAGCGGACCCAGTTCTGAAAGCGGAGCCTGCTCCCCACCAGGCCGGTGCCCATCAGGCCGACCAGCACTGACAGCACGCCGAGGACCTGCAGCGGCATGGCCATGGCCGAGGGCGACTCGTGGGGGTGGCCGTGGCCCCGGTACTCGCCGAAGAAGATGAGGTAGCAGGCCCGGGTCATGTAGGCGGCGGTCATGAGGGCACCGACCAGGCCGACGACCATGAACAGGCCGTAGCCGTGCGACGCCCCGTTGATGATCTCGTCCTTGGACCAGAAGCCGGCGAGGGGCGGGATGCCGGCCAGGGCGGCGGAGCCGACGAGGAACGTCCAGAAGGTGGTGGGCATGTGCTTGCGCATGCCGCCCATCTCGCTCATGTTGTTGGAGTGAACGGCGTGGATGAGCGACCCTGACCCGAGGAAGAGGAGCGCCTTGAAGAAGGCGTGGGTGAACAGGTGGAAGACGCCGGCCGTCCACGCCCCCACGCCGAGGGCCATCACCATGTAGCCGAGCTGGCTGATGGTGGAGTAGGCGAGCACCTTCTTGACGTCGTCCTGCACGAAGGCCAGGGCGGCGGCGATGATCACGGTGATCCCGCCGATGAGCGCCACCAGGTTGATCCCGCCGGCGGAGATCGAGAAGCCGCTCCAGAACACTCCATACGTGCGGGCCACCAGGTAGACGCCGGCAACGACCATGGTGGCGGCGTGGATCAGGGCGGACACCGGCGTCGGGCCGGCCATGGCGTCGGGCAGCCAGACGTGAAGGGGGAACTGGGCGCTCTTGCCCATGACCCCGAGGAAGAGCAGGCAGGCGCCGGCCAGCAGCACGCCATGGCTGATCTGGCCGTTGAGGGCCATGCGGTTCAGGTTGGCGATGTTGAAGTTCTGGCCGGCCGCGAAGAAGAGGGTGATCACGCCCAGCATGAGGCCGACGTCGCCGGTGCGGGTGGTGAGGAAGGCCTTGATGGCGGCGTCGGAGTTGGCCTGCTCCTCCCACCAGTGGCCAATGAGCATGAACGAGCACACGCCCACCAACTCCCAGCCCACCAGGAGCTGGAGGGTGTTGTCGGAGACGACGAGCGTGAGCATGGAGGCCGTGAACAGCGACAGGGCGGCGAAGAAGTACGTGTAGCGGCGGTCGCCGTGCATGTAGGCAGTTGAGTACACGTGCACCATGAGGGAGATGAAGGTGACGACCACCAGCATCATGACGGTGAGCCCGTCCACGTGGATGCCGGCGCCCACGTCGATCCCGCCCATCTTCCACCAGGTCAGGTGGCGCTCGACCGCCTCCCGCGGCTCGCCCGAGCGGCCGATCCACTGCACCAGGGCCACCAGCGAGAGCAGGAACGACAGCCCCACCGCACCGATGCCGACCGGCGCGCCCTTGCCCGGCAGGCGCCTGCCGAAGAGCCCGATGACGATGAAGGAGACGGCGGGGATCAGGGGGATGAGCCAGGCGGTGCGCAGCACGGGCGGCGTCCCTATCCCCGCATGGCGTCGATGTGGTCGATGTCGACGCTGGAGCGGTTTCGGAAGATGAGCAGGATGATGGCCAGGCCCACGCCCACCTCGGCGGCGGCGATGGCGATCACGAACAGGGCGAAGACCTGGCCGGCCACCGTGTGGCGGAAGGCGCCGAAGGCCACCAGGTTGATGTTGACGGCGTTGAGCATGAGCTCGACGGACATGAGCACGAGCACGCCGTTCTTGCGGGCCAGGACGCCGTAGACGCCCAGGCAGAACAGCACGGCGGCGAGCATGAGGAACTCGTTCAGGTACATGTCAGGTGGCCACCACCTCAGTCTCGCCTCGCCAGGGCGACCGCTCCGACCAGAGCGGCGAGCAACAGTACCGACGCCACCTCGAAGGGCACCACATAGGTGCCGAAGATCGAGTCGCTCACCGCCGCCGCCCGCTGCACCCCGGTGATCGTGACCTTCTGGCGCCCGAAGGCGTCGGAGAGCACGGCCACCAGTGCGCCGAGCAGGAACAGGGCGACGAGCCCCCCCACCCAGCGCTGGTCGTTGTCGAGGTCGCCCTCCTGGCCGATGGGCGCCCGGGTGAGCATGACGCCGAAGAGGAGCAGCACCACGATGGCCCCGATGTAGACGAGAACCTGCACCCAGGCCACGAACTCGGCGGCCAGCAGGATGAAGATGCCGGCTACCCCGCCCAGCACGATGGCCAGGAACAGGGCGGCCCGCACCACGTTCTTGGTGGTGACCAGGCGGAAGCCGGCCCCCACCATGGTGAGGGCCAGCACCGCGAAGGCGATGTTCTGGGCAACCACCGGCTCGGGGGCCCTCTACTTCTTCTTCGTGGCGCCGGCCTCGAGGGCCGGCGGCTCTGGCACGGTGCCCATCCAGTCGCCCAACTTGGACTTGTCGTGGAGCAGGTCGGCGATGCGGACCTCCGAGTACTCGTACTCGGGAGTCCAGAAGAGGGCGTCGAAGGGGCAGACCTCCACGCAGATGCCGCAGTACATGCAGAGGGCGTAGTCGATGTCGAAGCGGTCGAGGGCGTTGACGGTGCGGGGCTTGCCGCCCTCCCGCCGGGGCGGGCGCTTCTCCTTGTGGCCCTCGATGTAGATGCACCAGTCGGGGCACTCACGGGCGCACAGCATGCAGGCCGTGCAGTTCTCCTCCTTGAGGGCGATGACGCCCCGGGCCCGGGTGGGCGGCGCCTCCCGCTCGTGGGGGTACTGCACGGTGACCGGGGTCTCCAGCATCGTCTTGAACGTCACGCTCAGGCCCTTGACCAGGCCCTTGCCGGGAAGGTTGGGCATCAGAAGACCACCTTGAGTACGCCGGTCAGGAGGATGTTGAACAGCGAGATGGGGATCAGGTACTTCCAGGCGAAGGTCTGCAGCTGGTCCTCGCGGAAGCGGGGGAACGTGAACCGGATCCAGAAGATGAGGAACGCCACCAGCATGACCTTCACGCCGAGCACCACCGGGCCCAGCAGGTCGGCCATGAGCCCGTGCTTGAAGAGCGGCTGGTACCAGCCACCCAGGTACAGGGTGGCGGCGATGCCGGCCAGGGCGAAGGCGGTGCCGAACTCGGAGATGAAGAAGAAGAGGAAGCGGAAGCCGGTGTACTCGGTCATGAACCCGGCCACCAGCTCGGACTCGGCCACCGGCATGTCGAACGGGGTCTGGCTCAGCTCGGCCTGGGCGGCGGCCACGAAGAGCACGAACCCGATGATCTGGGTGAAGAGGAAGGGGTTGCCGATGAGGTGGATCCCGAAGATCCCCTGGTTGGCCTGGGCATGCACGATGCCCTGCAGGCTCATGGTGCCGGCCTCGATGACCACGCCCACCACCGCCAGCACGAGGGGCAGCTCGTAGGCGATGAGCTGGCCGGCGGCCCGCAGCGCCCCCAGGAGGGAGTACTTGTTGGCCGACGACCACCCGGCCATGAGAACCCCCACCACTGAGAGGGACGAGACGGCCAGGGCGAAGAAGATCCCGACGTCGAGGTTCTGGACGACCAGCCGGGGCCCGGCCGGCACGACCACATAGATCAGGAAGGTGGAGACGAGGATGACGAGGGGAGCGAGGGCGAACACCCGGCGGTCGGCCTCGGCCGGGATGATGTCCTCCTTCTGGATGAACTTGATCCCGTCGCCGATGAGCTGGAACCAGCCGTGGAAGCCGCCCGGCTCCATGGGCCCCAGCCGGCTCTGCATGTGGGCCATCATCTTCAACAGGAAGACGTAGCCCAAGATGATGGCGCCGGCAGGGACGATGGAGAGCACCACCACCGTCTTGATGGTGGTGACCTGCCAGTAGCTCAGGTTGACGGCCAGCATGCCTCAGCGGCTCCCGGGGGCAGCACAGGCCGTTCGCACGGCCGGGACACTACAGAAGGGCTTCACGCGCCCGCCACATAGGCTGTGGTGGCGGGCGTGTGACCGGCCTCGGCCCCGGGGGCCTTGGGGCCGGCCCCTCGGCGGTCCTCGACCACGGCACGTCCACCCGCACCATCCCGGCGCCCCTGTGGAAAGCCCTGGTCGTGGCGACGAGCACCGCCGGTTCCTCGCCCGCCTTGGCGCCGACGCCACCTTGGCGGCCACCGACCGGGCCGGCACCGTGCGGATCATCCTTTCACCACGAGCCCTGCCCCTCTGGCGCAGAGGCCCACGGATCGCGCAGGCCGGCCAGCCGTCAGGAGGCCCGACCACCTGCCCGCCCACCGGGCCGCGGTGAAGATCGTGCAGCCGGCGGACGCGCCCGGCAGGCCGTCGATAGCAAGTGATCGGATCGGTCCGATGACATCGGGGGCCGGGACGCGTCATACCGCCAGGACCGGAGCGAGGAGGGCGAGATGGGCAAGCTGGTGGTGACGGAGTTCGTGTCGATCGACGGGGTGTTCGAGGACCCGGGCGGCGCCGAGGGCTACGAGCACGGCGGCTGGACCTTCGAGTACGACCGGGGTGACGAGGGCAACCGGTTCAAGCTCGACGAGGTCATGGACGCCGGGGCGCACCTCCTCGGCCGGGTGACCTATGAGGGGTTCGCGGCGGCGTGGCCGTCCAGGCAGGACGAGTTCGCCGACAAGCTCAACTCCGACCCGAAATACGTCGTGTCGACCACGCTGCACGACCCGACGTGGGCCAACACGACGGTGATCTCCGGGAACGTCGCCGAGGAGATCGCCAAGCTGAAGGACGCCATCGGCGGGCCCGTGCTCGTGGCCGGCAGCGGGACGCTGGTGGGCACACTGCTCGCCCACCGTCTGGTCGACGAGCTGCGGCTCATGGTCTTCCCGACGGTCCTGGGCCGTGGCAGGCGCCTGTTCCCCGACGGGATCGACCGGCTCAAGTTCCGGGTGGCCGACGCCAGGGCGGTGGGTGCCGACGGCGTCCAGGTGGTCACCTATCGGTCCGCCTGAGAGAGGACCGAGCTACCGGACCGCCGACCGCGGCGGAGGCATCAGGAAGCTGACGACGCGCCGCCCGGAGGCGGGAGGCTGACCGGCGGGCGAGACGGGCGTCACACCATTTCAGGCAGCTGTGAGGCACCGGTCATCCGGGCTTTCCGTGCCGGAAACCGATCCGTCACCAGAGGCGGGTTGGATCTGGTGCATGGAGCGAACGAGATGACGGCCTTCGCGGCCGGAGGATGGTGGGTCGGCTTCGGCGTGGCCGGCGCCGGGATCGCGGTGCTGGCCGCACTCGTCGTGGCGGTGGTGGCCGCCGTCAACCACTTGGAGCGCGTGGCGGGGTCGATCGTCGGGGGCCTGGACGCCGCCGCCGACGCCACCCGCCCCCTGCTCGACCTGGTGGAGGTCAACGAGGGCCTGGCCGCCCTCACGGACTGAGCCGGCTCAACCTGCGGAACGACTGAGAGAAAGGAGAGGCGTGTCCTCGGAGACGCAACTGCTGTGGGAGATCGCCGTTGCCCTGGGCGCGGTCGTGGTGGTGGTGGTCGTCCTCCTCCTGGCTCTACTCCGGGAGTCGGTGGCCAACCTCGAGGGCCTGGTGGGCCGGGTGTGGTCGTCGGCCGTGGGAGTGTTCGTGCACACCGTGAGCGTCGGCCGGCAGGTAGGCAAGGCCGAAGGCTCGGTCCGCACCCTGACCGGAACGGGAGCCGAAAGGTGACCGCCACTCTGGTGGCCGCCAGCGTGGTCGTGATCGTGGGCCTGGTGGCCGTGCTGGCCGCCTTCCTCTGGGTCATCGGCTCCAGCGTGGAGCGCATGGCGACGGTGCTGGGCAAGCAGGTGGCGCCGGGCGCCGCGGCGGTGGCCGGCCACGTGGCCGCCATGAGCCCCGCCATCGATCGCCTGGGCGCGGCCATCTCCGACCTCTGACGCCCGACACCCGAACCCGACACCGAAAGGAAGCGGACTGAATGACGACGATCTACGAGGAGATCGGAGGAGCGCCGGCCGTCAACGCCGTGGTCGACGCCTTCTACGAGCGCCTGGTGGCCGACCCTCGGGTCAACCGGTACTTCGAGGGCAAGGACCTCGCCCGCCTGAAGGCCCACCAACGGGCCCTGGTCACCGTCGCCCTGGGCGGCGTGACCGAGACCTACACCGGCCGGCTGATGGGGCCGGCCCACACCGGCATGGGCATCACCGACGAGGCCTTCGACATCGTGCTCGACCACCTCGAAGCGGTGATGCTGGAGGCCGGCGTCCGGTCCACCACGGTGGGCAAGGTCATGGCCATCCTCGACCCGCTGCGGTCCGACGTGGTCCAGGCACCCCGGCAGGTGGTGGCATGAGCGGCGGCGCCGAGGCCCTGTGGTGGGCGGGAGACGCGGTCGTTGTCGCCGTCATCCTCCCCGCCCTGGTGGTCCTGGCCGTGCGGATCATCAGGGCGTTGCGGGTGATCGGTTACGCCGCGGCCGACATCCGCTCGTCGGTGGCCACCGTGGCCCGGGGCGTGCCCGGGGCGATGGCGTCGCTCTCCGACGTCGCCGCCCGGTGCGAGCGCCTGGCCGACCGGGTCCCGGCGTGAGGAGGCGGCCGTGCCCGTCGTAGCCCTCGTCACCATCGCCATCGGGGGGGTGCTGGCCGCCACCCTGGTGGCGGCGGTGTCCGTCATCCTCATCCAGCTCACCCGCACCAGCGCGGTCCTGGGCGACGTCGACGTCCTCCTCGCCGACCTGCCCCGGGCGCTGGCTCCCCTCGCCCCCACCATCGGCCGCATCACCACCGCCGTGGGCCGGTTGCGGCCGTAGCCGGCCGGCCACGCCCGGGCGGGCCCGGGGTGGGCGCTCGCCGTCCTCGTGGCAGCCGCAGGCTGCTCTTAGCAGGGGTCCATGAGGGCCGAGGGGACGAGGGGCCGGAGCCTGCGATCGTCGTCCGTCACCCGCTCAGCACCGCCTCGTCGGGCGGGGGCGAAGCCCCGTCAGCGGTCGATGTCGCCGAGGATGAAGTACAGGCTCGACAGGATGGTGATGATGTCGGGCACGTACACGCCCCGGAGGATCCACGGGACGATGGAGGTGTTGTTGAACGACGCCGAGCGGATCTTGCAGCGGAACGGGCCGAGGCCGCCCTGGCTGACCACGTAGTAGCCCATCTCGCCGAGGGGGTTCTCGGTGTGGGCCCACGCCTCCCCGGCCGGCACCTTGATGATGCGCGGGACCTTCGCCTGGATGGGCCCGGCCGGGAGGCCGTCGAGCATCTGGTCCACCATCTTGGTGGCCTCGCGGGTCTCCTGGAGGCGGACCCAGTAGCGGGCGAAGGAGTCGCCGTCGGGGTGGGTCCAGACCGTCCAGTCGAGGTCCTTCCACACCAGGGGCGACGGCGCGTCACGGCGCAGGTCCCAGTCGATCCCGCTGGCCCGGATGTTGGCGCCCGACAGCCCGTAGGACAGCCCGACGTCGGCGGGGATGACTCCCACGCCCCGGGTGCGGGCCTCGAAGATCTCGTTGCCCATGAGGAGGTCCTCGAGCTGGTCGCAGTAGCCGCGGATGCGGCCCATGACCTCGTGGGTCTCCGCCACCCACCCCCGGGGCAGGTCCTCCTTCAGGCCGCCGATGCGGTCGTAGTTGGGGTGGAACCGCCCGCCGGTGGCCGCCTCGATGAGGTTGAGCACGTACTCCCGGTCGCGAAAGGCGAAGAACACCGGGGTGATGGCCCCCAGCTGCACACCCATCTCCCCGATGAACAGGGTGATGTTGGCGATTCGGCTGAGCTCGAACATGATCGTGCGGATGTACTGGGCCCGGGGCGGGGCCTCGACCTCCATGAGCTGCTCTGCGGCCAGGATGAACGGCACCTCGTTGGCGAACGAGGACAGCCAGTCGATCCGGTTGATGAGAGTCGTGACCTGAGGGAAGGTGCGGACCTCGGTCAGCTTCTCGTAACCCCGGTGCATGTAGCCGCAGACGACGTCGGCCTGGACGACCTGCTCGCCGTCCAGGCGGGCGATGACCCGCAGCGTGCCGTGGGTGGCGGGGTGCTGGGGGCCGAGGTTGAGGGTCATCTCCTCGGTCTGCAGCTCGACGTTCATGCGGGCGTCGGCCGCCTGGGCGGCGATGTAGGCCATGCGCTGGCTCTCGGTGACGGCGGTCATGCCTCCCCTCCCTCGGCCGTGGCGGCCGCCGGCTCCGCCTCGTCGGTGGCCGAGGCGGGCATGGGCTCCACGTCCACCAGGCCGGGCCACGGCTTCACCTCGCGGGCGAGCAGCGGGTAGTCCTTGCGCAGCGGGAAGCCCTCGAACTCACCGGGCAGGTAGAGGTGGACGAGGTGGGGGTGGCCGACGAAGTCGAACCCGAACATCTCCCAGGTCTCCCGCTCGTGCCAGTCGGCGCCGGCGTAGACCGTGGACCACGACTCCACTGCGGGGGCGTCCTCGTCCAGGTCGGCCTTGAGGATGATGCCCAGGTGGTCCCGCAGGGAGTACAGGCGGGCGAAGACCTGGAAGCGGGAGTCGCCGCCGGCGTACCCGGTCCGCGGGGCGTCGGATCCGGGGGCGGCGGCGCCATCGCCGTCGCCGGAGCCCGAGGGCGCCTCCGCCGGCTCCACCTCGGCGGTCGCCGGGTAGGCGGCATCGGCCTGGTCGGCCTCCTCGTCCTCGGCCACCTCCGACGCCACCTCGCCCCGCATCACCGACGTGGAGGGCGCCCAGTCGAGCCCGGACAGGAAGCAGAAGTAGTCGAAGCCGACCGACCGGCAGGCCTCGGCGGTGCGCCGCCACGCCTCCGACCGGACTCGCAACCACACGTCGCCCCGGTGCTGCTCGGTGGCCACCAGGTCGTCACCCAGCTCGGCGGCCAAGGCATCGAGCACCACCCGCAGGCGGTCGTCCATCGGCGCCGGGTCGGGCTCGACGGGTGTCTCGGCGACGGCGGGCTCGGCCGCCGAACCGGTATCGGGCTCGACGGGTGTCTCGGCGACGGCGGGCTCGGCCGCTGAACCGGTATCGGGCTCGGCTCCCGAGCCGGCAGCGGCAGCCGCCGGCCCGACGGATCCGGCAGCGGCGGGCCCGGTGCCGGCGGGCTCGGCGCCCTCCGAAGCCCCCCCGTCACCCACCGACGACAATGGGCTCCCCTCGCCAGCGCTCGGCCATGTCCTCGTCCTGGATGCGCTTCTGGAGCAGCACGATGCCCTCGAGCAGAGCCTCGGGGCGTGGTGGGCAGCCGGGCACGTAGACGTCGACGGGGATGATCTGGTCGACACCCTTGGTGACCGAGTAGGAGTCCCAGTACGGGCCGCCGCAGTTGGCGCACGACCCCATGGAGATCACGTACTTGGGGTCGGGCATCTGCTCCCAGAGCCGGCGGATGGCGGGGGCCATCTTGTCGGTGACGGTGCCGGAGATCACCACCAGGTCGGCCTGGCGGGGCCCGGCCGGGAACGGGATGACGCCCAGGCGCATGACGTCGTAGCGGGGGGACCCGAAGGCGGCTCCCATCTCGATGGCGCAGCAGGCCAGCCCCCACTGGTACACCCAGAGGGAGTACTTGCGGCTGTAGTTGAGGAGCCAGGTGAGGGGCTTGAAGGCCTTGCCCGACAGGCCCCCCCGCTCGACTACACCCACCGCAGCACTCCCTTGCGCCAGGCGTAGAGCAGGCCCAGGGCCAGGACCACGATGAAAACCGCCATCTCCGCCAGCCCGAAGCCCGACAGCGCGTCCAGGCGCACGGCCCAGGGGAAGATGAAGGCCGCCTCCACGTCGAACATCACGAAGAGCAGGGCGAACACGTAGTAGCGGATCTGGCTCTGCGACCACCCCTGGCCCACTGGGTCCACACCGCACTCGTAGTTGATGTACTTCTGGGGCTGGGGCCGGGTGGGACGGATCAGGCTCCCGAGGCCGAGCATGCCGCCCACCATGGCGAACGCCGCCCCGCAGAAGATGGCGACGGTCAGGTACTGGCGGTAGAACGCGGACACGCGGGCGAGCGTAGTGAACGCCGCACCGGATCGCCAAGGCCGGCGGCCGGCCGACGACGTGCGGCACCGCCTGCTGGCCGCCCTGGGCGCCGCCGCCTGACCGGCGGCCGCATCGAACCGGGTTCGCTTGCACGGCGCCGGCGCCCGCTGACCGAACCCAGTTCGCCGAGCGGTTACAGGCGCAGCAGGGTGGCGTGGCGGGCGAAGTCGAAGACGAACTGGGGCAGGAAGCCCACCACCACGGTGAAGGCCAGGGCGATGCCCAGGGCCACCCCGGCGCCAGCCGGGATGGTGACCCGGGGTGCCTGGTCGCCACCGGCCGGGTCGGTCATGTACATGACCACGATCACCCGCAGGTAGAAGAAGGCGGCGATGACGGCGGCCAGCATGGCGATGATGGCCAGGGCGTACGACCGGCTCTCCACCGCGGCGCCGATCACGTAGAACTTGGCCAGGAAGCCGGACGTGAAGGGCACGCCGGCCTGGGCCAGGAGGAACACGGTGAACGTCATGGCCAGGCCCGGGCGACTGCGGGCCAGTCCCCGGTAGGCGTCAAGGTCGTGGCGGTCGTCACCCCGCCGTCCCACCACGGTGACCACGCCGAAGCTGCCCAGCACCATGAAGGTGTAGGACAGCAGGTAGAAGAGGGCACCCGCGATCCCCCGGTTGCTGGCCGCCTGCAGGCCCACCAGGACGTAGCCGGCGTGGCTGATCGACGAGTAGGCCAGCATGCGCTTGACGTCGCTCTGAACTACGGCCAGCGTCGACCCCACGACCAGCGACAGGACGGCCAGGGCCCACACGATGGGCTGCCAGTCCAGGCGGTTGGTGGCGAAGGTCGAGAAGAAGATTCGCAGCAGGGCGGAGAAGCCGGCCGCCTTGGCGGCGGCGGCCATGAACCCGGTGACCGGCGTGGGTGAGCCCTGGTACACGTCGGGCGTCCACATGTGGAACGGCACCGCCGCCACCTTGAACCCCAGGCCCACCAGCATGAAGGCCAGGCCGCCGAGGAAGACCCCCTCGGTGAGGGTGGACTCCCGCAAGTACCGGGAGATGGCGGCCAGGTTGGTCGAGCCGGTGGCGCCGTAGGTGAGAGCCACGCCGTACAGGAAGAACGCGGACGAGAAGGCGCCCAGCACGAAGTACTTGATGGCCGCCTCCTGGGACTGGGCCCGGCGGCGGTGGTAGCCGGCCAGCACGTACAGGGCGATGGACAGGACCTCCAGGCCCAGGAACACCAGGATCAGGTCGTTGGCGGCGGCCATGAACACCCCGCCGGAGGCGGAGAGGAGCATGAGGACGTAGTACTCCGGGCCCTCCAGCCCTTCCCGGCGCAGGTAGGCGTCGGACAGCAGGGCACCCAGCACCACCGCGCTGCAGATGGTGATGGTGAAGAACACGCTGAACCCGTCGACGGCCAGGGCGTCGGCCACCGCCAGGGTGGCGTGGCCGTGGCCCCCGCTCACCCGGTGCCACATGGCCACGGTGGACACCAGCGCGGCGCCCGCCACCGCCACCGTGAACAGGGCGTAGGCGCTGCCGACCCGACGCCGGCGCAGGAAGGTGCCCGCGGTGAGCAGCACCAGGGCCCCCACCACCAGGATGATCTCGGGCAGCAGCTGGCTGTACTCGACGTGGGGCAGCTCGAGGGGGGGCACGCCTACCTCGCCGCCCCGCCAGCGGTGGTGGTGGCCGGCCCGACGGCCCGATCGGCCTGCACGAGCCCCCCGGTCCCCCGCGTGACGCCCGGCTCCCGGTAGTTCGAGTTGTCCTCCACGTGGCGGACGAGGGCGGTGACGCTGGGGCTGATGCGGTCGAGCACCGGCTTCGGGTAGACGCCCAGGAATACGATGAGCACGAGCAGCGGGGCCAACGTGGCCCGCTCCGCCCACGTCATCTCCGGGAAGCGAGCGTTGTCGCCCTCGGGCCGGCCCTGGAACACCCGCTGGTAGGCCCACAGCATGTAGACGGCGGCCAGGATGACCCCGGCGGTGGCGGCCACCGCCCACCAGCGGTGGGTGACGAAGGTGCCGATGAGCACCAGGAACTCGCCCACGAAGCCGTTGAGCCCGGGCAACCCGATGGACGACAGCATCACCAGCATGAAGACACCGGCGAAGACGGGCGCCACCTTCTGGATGCAGCCCAGCTCGTCGATCTGGCGGGCGTGGCGGCGCTCGTACAGCATGCCGACCAGGAGGAAGAGGGCCCCGGTGGAGAGGCCGTGGTTGACCATCTGCAGCACCCCGCCCTCCAGCCCCTGGGTGCTGAGCCCGAACACGCCGATGACGATGAACCCCAGGTGGGCCACCGACGAGTAGGCCACCAGGCGCTTGAGGTCGCGCTGCACGATGGCCACCACCGCGCCGTACAGGATGCCGATCACGCCGAGGGTGAGGAACAGCGGCGCCAGGTCCACCACCGCCTGGGGGAACAGGTACAGCCCGAAGCGCAGGAACCCGTAGGTCCCGAGCTTCAGCAGGATGCCGGCCAGGATCACCGACCCGCCGGTGGGTGCCTCGGTGTGGGCGTCGGGCAGCCAAGTGTGCAGCGGGAAGATCGGCACCTTGATAGCGAAGGAGGCGGCGAACGCCAGGAACACCCACCGGGCGGTCGTGGACGCCAGGGACTGGTCCCGGGCCAGGGTCACCAGGTCGAAGGTCAGCACGCCGGTGGCCTTCTCGTGCAGGAAGGCCACCGCCAGGATCCCCACCAGCATGAGGGCGGAGCCGGCCATCGTGTACAGGAAGAACTTGAGGGCGGCGTAGATGCGGCGGTCGTAACCCCACCCCCCGATGAGGAAGTACATGGGGACGAGCACGATCTCCCAGAACAGGAAGAAGAGAAAGAGGTCCAGCGACAGGAACACCCCGATGCAGCCCGCCTCCAGCAGGAGCATCCAGGCCACGTAGCCCTTGTAGTCGTGGTGCACCCGGGGTCCGGCGATGGCGATCGGGAACAGCAGCACGCTCAGCAGGACTAGGAACAGGGAGATCCCGTCCACGCCCAGCTTCCAGGAGATCCCCCACCCCGTGATCCAGGGGTGGGCGGTGACCAGCTGGAAGGTGCCCGTGCCGCCGTCGAAGGCCACCAGGGTGGCCAACCCCACCACCAGGGCGACGGCCGAGGTCACCAGGCCCACCGCCCGCACCACGTCGTCACGGTCGCGAGGTACCAGCCCCACCGCGGCGGCGCCCACCGCGGGCGCCACCACCAGCGTGGTGAGGTACGGGAACGACACCTAGACCCCGCCCCGCACGACCACGTAGCCGACGATCAGAACCGCTCCCGAGGCCACGGCCAGGGCGTAGTTGCGCACATAGCCCGACTGCACGGCCCGGAGGCGGCTGCCCCCCACCCGCACCAGGGCGGCGACGCCGTTGACGGCGCCGTCGATGACCTTGGCGTCGAACACGTAGGCGCTCCACGCCGCCAGCAGCCGGCCCGGCGCCTCGACCACCGCCGCGTACAGGGGGTCCACGTACCAGGCCCGCCGCAGCACCTTGGGCTCGACCGCCTCCTCGCGGATCTTGTGGCCCAGGAAGATCAGGTAGGCCACGCCTATGCCCACCAGGCAGAGGGCGGTGGTAGCCGCCGCGAAGGCGAGCTTGGCCGAGCCCGAGAGGGTGAGCTCGTGGAGGCGCTCGCCGACCACCGGCGCCAGCCAGCGCTCGAGGAAGTCCCACCTGCCGAAGGGCAGGTTGAGCAGCCCGCCGAGGGCGGCCAGGGCGGCCAGCACCACCAGCGGGAAGGCCATGGTCCAGGGCGACTCGTGGGGCGAGAACTCGCCGTGCTCCCCGTGGCCGCCGTGCGCAGCCTCCTCCCCGTGGCTGGCGGCCCCCACCGCCACGCCCCCCTCGTGGCGGCCGGCGGCGGCCGGTTCGTGCTCGGGCTCGGCCTCGGCCTGCGGCTCCGTGCGGGCCTCGGCCGCCTGCTTCCAACGCTCGTCGCCGTAGAACACGAGGAAGACCTGGCGGGCCATGTAGTAGGCCGTCAGCCCGGCGGTGACCACCCCCACCGCCCACAGCACGGGCGACTTGTCCCAGGCGTTGGCGAGGATGTCGTCCTTGGACCAGAAGCCGGCGAAGGGCGGGATGCCGGCGATGGCCAGCCAGGCGACGATGAAGGTGGCCGAGGTGATCGGCATCCACCGCCGGAGGCCGCCCATGCGCTTCATGTCCTGCTCGTCGTGCAGGCCGTGGATGACCGAGCCCGCCCCCAGGAACAGCAGGGCCTTGAAGAAGGCGTGGGTGACCATGTGGAAGATGGCGGCCACGTAGGCGCCCGACCCGACGGCCAGGAACATGTACCCCAGCTGGGAGATGGTGGAGTACGCCAGGACCTTCTTGATGTCGTCCTGGGCGCAGGCGATGGTGGCCGCGAACAGCGCGGTAGCCGCCCCCACCACGGCGATGAGGGTGGCCGCGCCGGCGGCCTCGGACAGGATGGGGTTGATCCGCACCATCAGGAACACGCCGGCGGTGACCATGGTGGCGGCGTGGATCAGGGCCGACACCGGCGTGGGGCCCTCCATGGCGTCGGGCAGCCACACGTACAGCGGGAGCTGGGCCGACTTGCCCGCCGCCCCCAGGAACAGCAGGCAGGCGATGGCCAGGGCGGTGCTGTGGGTCAGGCCGCCGGCCCGGCCCAGCACCGTCGTGTACTGGAGCGACCCGAAGGTGGCGAAGATCAGGAACATGGCCAGCATGAAGCCGAAGTCGCCCACCCGGTTGGTGACGAACGCCTTCTTGCCAGCGGTGGGGGCGGCCGGGCGCTCGAACCAGAACGAGATCAGGAAGTACGAGCACGCGCCCACGCCCTCCCAGCCGAGGAAGGTGCCGAGGAAGCTACTCGACAGCACCAGCACGAGCATGGAGAAGGCGAACAGGTTCAGGTAGACGAAGAACCGGTGAAAGCCGTCGTCGCCGTGCATGTAGCCCACCGAGTACAGGTGGATCAGCGTGCTCACGCCGGTGACGAACAGGGCCATGGTCACCGACAGCGGGTCGGCGAGGAACCCGGCCTTCACCTGCAGGCCGCCGGCCGGCACCCAGGTGAACAGGTCCTGCACGAAGACCCGGTGGTCCCCGCTGCGCCCCAGCAACGAGACGAACGCGCCCAGGGTGACGAGGAACGACGCCCCGATCATGGCGGTGGCCACCCAGCCGGCGCGGGGGTCGCCCAGGCGGCGGCCGGTGGTGAGGAGGACCAGGAAGCCGGCCAGCGGGAGGGCGGGGACCAGCCAGACGGCGTGGAGCACGGCTCAGCCCCGCAGCAGTGACGCGTCGTCGGCGGTGGCCTCGGCCCGGCGCCGGAAGATGGACACGATGATTCCCAGGCCGACGACCACCTCGGCCGCCGCCACCACCAGCACGAAGAAGACCACCGACTGGCCGCCGATGTCGTCCAGCATGCGGGCGAAGGTGACGAAGGTGAGGTTGACGGCGTTGAGCATCAGCTCGACGCACATGAACATGACCAGGATGTTGCGCCGCACCAGCAGCCCCACCGCTCCGACGGTGAAGAGCATGGCCGCCAGGGTGAGGTACCAGGCGCCGGGGACGGTCATGCCGTCCTCGCCGCCGGCCGGTCGCCGGTCGGCGGGGAAGGGGCCGCGTCAGGCCGGGCTGGGGTGGGAGCAGCCGAGGCAGCGGCGGTGTCGGCACCGGCCGCCTCCGACGGGGGCGACACGCTGGCATCGTCGGCCCGGGTGCGGCGGGCCAGCACCACCGCGCCGACCACGGCGATGACCAGCAGCACGGACGTGACCTCGAACGCCAGCAGGTACCGGGTGAACAAGGACCGGGCCAGCTTCTCCACGTTGGACCCGGGGCCGCTGGCGGGGCCGGCCACCGACGTGGCTCCGGTGGCCCACCGGTTCCGGGCCAGCACCAGCACCTCCACCAGGGCGAGGAAGCCGGCCACCCCGGCCGCCACCCGCTGGCCCCGCAGGGGTTCGACGCGAAGGTTCTCGGACCGGTCCACGCCGATGAGCATGATCACGAACAGGAACAGCACCACGATGGCGCCGGCGTACACGATCACCTGCACGGCCGCCAAGAAGTCGGCCTGCTGGGAAACGAACAGCACGGCGATGCCGAAGAGCGTCATCACCAACATGAGCGCCGAGTGCACCGGGTTGGACGCCAGGACCACACCGAACGCCCCCGCCAGGGTGGCCAGGGCGGCCACCACGAACACCACCCAGTCCACCGCTCAGCCCCCCGCCGCGTCGGTGCGGGCCGCCGGCTGGGGGGAGATGTCGGTGGCCGCCGGCTCACCGGCGGGCCGGGGGGCGTCGCTCTGGCCCTTCTCGGGCGGGCGCACGCCGAAGCCGAGCTCGCCCGACCACGCCACCTCGCCCTCGTAGGCCGCCACGCCGGACGGGGCGGTGGCCCGCACCCAGGCCGACGTGTGGGCCTCGTCGCCGGGGCGCCAATCCTCCCAGGGGAGGTGGCGGGGGTTGCCGTCGTCGTCCACCACCAGCTCGGCCTTGGTGTAGATGGCGTCGCGGCGGTTGGTGAAGGAGAACTCGAACAGCTTGGACTCGGTGATGGCCTCGGTGGGGCAGGCCTCCACGCACAGGTCACAGTGGATGCAGCGCAGGTAGTTGATCTCGTAGACGAAGCCGTAGCGCTCGCCCGGCGAGACCGGGGCGTCGGGCGGGTTGTCGGCCCCCCGCACGTAGATGCAGCGGGCCGGGCACACCCCGGCGCACAGCTCGCACCCGATGCACTTCTCCATGCCGTCCTCGTACCGGTTGAGCACGTGGCGGCCGTGGAAGCGCAGGGGCTTGGGGCGCTTCACGTCCGGGTAGCGGTTGGTGACCCGGGGCTGGAACATCTGCTTGAAGGTCACCTTGAAGCCGTCCAGGTAGCCCATCAGGTCGTCACCTCCCGTACGTCGACGTCCTCCGCCTCGTGCTCGCGCCGGCCCACGGCGACCGCCGCGTCGAGCACGGCATAGGCCACCACGCCGACCGCCAGCGCCACCACCACCACCAACACCTGGTTCCACCCCCGGTCCCGGCCCACCCGTAGGGCGGCCACCAGGAGGAGCCAGAACAGAGACAGCGGGATCAGGCGCTTCCAGCCGAGGTCCATGAGCTGGTCGTAGCGGAAGCGGGGCAGGGTGGCCCGCAGCCACACGTAGGTGAAGAGGAACACCAGCAGCTTGGCGAAGAACCACACGATCGGCCACAACGACGGCAGGAACGAGATGTGCGGCCCGCTCGGCCCTCCCAGGAACAGGGTGACGGCCACCGCCGACACCGTCACCGTGTTCATGAACTCGGCCAGGAAGAAGAGGGCGAAGCGGATGCCGGCGTACTCGGTGTGGAACCCGCCCACCAGCTCCTGCTCGGCCTCCACCAGGTCGAACGGGGGGCGGTTGGTCTCGGCGGTGGCGGCGATGAGGTAGATCACGAACGGCACCCCGCCCAGGGCCCAGACGTTCCAGCTCCACGTGGCCTGCGACGCCACGATGTCGTGGGTGGAGAGCGACGCCGCGGCGAGCACCGTGGCCGCCACCGACAGGCCCATGGCCGCCTCGTAGGACACCATCTGGGCCGACGCCCGCACCGAGCCCAGCAACGGGTACTTGGAGCCCGACGACCACCCGGCCAGCATCACGCCGTACACGGCGATGGACGACATGGCCAGGAGGAACAGCACGCCCACCGGCGGGTCGGCCAACTGCAGGTACGTCTTGTGGCCGAAGATGGAGATGGTGCCGCCCACCGGTATGACCGCGAAGGCGGCAAAGGCGGGGACCGCCGACAGGTAGGGCGCCAGGTGGAACACCCGGCGGTCGGCCTTTTCGGGGAGGAGGTCCTCCTTGAAGAACAGCTTGGTCCCGTCGGCCAGGGTCTGGAGGATCCCCCACGGGCCGGCCCGGTCCGGGCCGATGCGGCTCTGCATGTCGGAGATGACCTTGCGCTCGAACCACACCATCATCAGCACGGCCACCAGCAGGAAGACGAAGACCACCACCACCTTGACCAGGACGATGATCAGGACCGCCAGGCTGAACCCGTTGGCGTAGAGGGGGTCGCCCACTAGCCCCCCGCCCCCCGACTGCGGTTGACCGTCTCCACCCGTACCTCGGTCACGGCCGACGAGGCGTCGATCAGGTCGGCGGCGCCCTCGCCGGGCTGGTTGAAGTCGACGGCGGCCGAGCCCCTGGGCACGCCCGAGTCGGCGGCGGCGGTGAGCACCAGGGCCGCCCGGGTGGACGCCACCCGCACCAGGTCGCCGGGGCGGATGCCGAGGCGGGAGAGGTCGTGGGGGTTGGCCCGCAGGCGGGTGCCGGCGGCCAGCGGGGCGAGCGACGGCGACCGGGCCACGGTGACGCCGCCGTCGTAGGCCAACCGGGTGGTGACCAGGCGCAGCGAGTACGCGTCCACCGGCCGGGGGACGGGGGCGGCCCCGGTGCCCTCGAAGCGCAGGAGCGCGGGCTGCTCGAGGCCGGACAGGGGACCGCCGACGCCTCCGGTACCTCCGTCTGGCGCCACTGGCGGCCCGCCCGGCGTGAGCGTGGCGGTGGAGCGGGCGGGCTCGGGGCGGGGCTGGAGGGTGTCGCCCTGGGTCCGGGCGGCCCGCACCTCGATCTGCTCGACCGGGCGGCCCAAGTCGCTGCCGGAATCGTCGCCCTCGCCCACCGGCACGACCAGGCCGTCGCGGTTTTCCTTGGCGGCCAGGCGCTCGGGCGTGAGACCCCGGTGCGACGGGGCGACGGCGGCGATCTCGGCGGCGATGCCGTCGAGGGTGTCGAAGCCGGGGTCGGCGCCCATGCGCAGGGCCAGCTCGGCGGCGATCATCCAGTCGGGGCGGGCGGTGCCGGGGGCGGTCACCTTCTGGCCCAGCCGGGTGACCCGGCCCTCCAGGTTGGTGGTGGTGCCCGGCCGCTCGGCCCAGGCGGCAGCGGGCAGCACCACGTCGGCGTGGAGGGCGGCATCGGTGAGGAAGAGGTCGACGACCACCGTGAAGCCCACGCCGGCCATGGCCCGCCGGGCCAGGGTGCGGTCGGGGAAGTCGGACACGGGGTCGACGCCCACCAGCACCATCCCCTGGATCCGGTTGGCGGCGGCCGCCCCCAGGATGCCGAGGGCGTCCAGCCCCCGCGCCGGCGGCAGGGAACCCCAGGCCTTCTCATACCAGCGCCGGCCGGCGTCCAGGGACACCCGCCCGGGAAGCACGCCGGGCGCCAAGCCCATGTCCAGGGCGCCGTGCACGTTGCCCCGGCGCAGGGCGGACAGCACCTTCACGTCCGGGAGGCCGGCCACCAGCACGCCCATGGCCTCGGTGGTGGCGGCCGCCGACTCGGCCAGGGACGGGCGACCGGCCACCACCACGACGGGGCCCGAGGCAACCACATTGGCCACCTCGGCCAGGTCCGAGGCGGCCACGCCGCCCGGGGACTGCGACGCAGGCTCCCGACCGGCGACTGCGTCCAGCAGGGCCCGGGCCACCGCAGGGGCCTCGCCGGGGCGGTGCAGGAGGGTCCACCTGGCGTAGCGGCTGAGGCCGGTGGACTGGGGCACGATCTCGATCAGCGGTACGCCGCCGTCGAGGGCGGCCTGGCGGAGGCGCAGGTACAGGACCGGCAGCTCCTCCTTGATGTCGGGCGCCAGGAGCACGACGGCGGCGGCCCGGGAGGTGTCGTCGATCGTGGCCCGGGGGACGCCGAGGACGGCCTCGGCGGGCAAGCCGTCGGCCAACTGGCAGTCGACGTTGTCGGTGCCCAGCACGCCCTTGGCCACCTTGGCCCAGGCGTAGGCGTCCTCGTTGGGGAGGCGGGCCCCGCCGAGCACGGCCAGCGCCTTGGCCCCGTGCACGTCGCGGACCTGGCCCAGCCCGTCGGCCGCCGCCTGCAGGGCCTGGTTCCAGGTGGCCTCCACCAGGTCGTCGCCCTTGCGCACCATGGGCGTGGTGAGGCGGCCCTCGCCGGCGGCCGCCTCGTAGCCGAAGCGCCCCTTGTCGCAGAGCCACCCGTGGTTGACGGGGTCGCTGTCGATCCCGAGGTTGCGCACCACCCGGTTGGCCGACGACTGCACGGCCATGCGGCAGCCCACCGCGCAGGCCGTGCAGGTGGACTCCACCACCTCCAGGTCCCACGGGCGGGCCCGGAAGCGGTAGGGGGTGGCGGTGAGGGCGCCCACCGGGCAGAGCTGCACGATGTTGGCGCTGAAGTTGGAGCGGAAGGGCTCCTCGGGGAAGATGCCGACCTCGGTGCCGTCGGCCCGGCCCACGAAGTCGATGAACGGGTCGCCGGCGATCTCGTCGGCGAAGCGGGTGCAGCGGGCGCACTGGATGCAGCGCTCGCGGTCCAGGGCCACCAGCGAGTTGACCGGGATGGGCTTGGCCCAGTGGCGCTTCTCCTCCACGAAGCGGCTCTCCCCGGGGCCGAAGGCGAAGGTCTGGTCCTGTAACGGGCACTCGCCACCCCGGTCGCACACCGGGCAGTCCAGGGGATGGTTGATGAGCAGGAACTCGAGCACGCCGTCCTGGGCCTTCTTCACCTTCTCGGAGGTGGTGACCACCTCTTGGCCGTCCGCCACCGGCACGTAGCACGAGGGCATCAGGGCGAAGCCCCGGGGCCCCTTCACCTCCACCAGACACATGCGGCACATGCCCACCGGCTTCATCCGGGGGTGCCAACAGAACCGGGGGATGTAGATGCCAGCGCGCTCGGCGGCGGCGATGATCATGTCGCCCTTGCGGGCCTCCACCTGCTGGCCGTCAACGGTGATGGCGACCGCGGTGTCCGGCTCCGCCGGGGCGGTCATGGCGCCGCCGCCACCGGCACGGACGTGCCGACCGGCGGGCCGAACGGACAACGGCCCTCGTCGATGTGGGCCAGGAACTCGTCACGGAACATGCGGATGGCGGAGGTTATCGAGGACGGGATGGACGGGCCGAGGACGCAGATGGTGGTCTTCTGCGGGGGCCACGAGAGGCCGGGGGCGATGTTGTCGCAGACGTCGAGCAGGAGGTCGAGGTCGCTGCGGCGCCCGGCCCCCAGCTCGATGCGGTTCATGATCTTGTCGAGCCAGCCGCCGCCCTCCCGGCACGGCGTGCACTGCCCGCACGACTCGCGATGGAAGAAGCGGGTGATCCGCCACGCCGCCCGCACCATGCAGGTGGTGTCGTCCATGACCACCACCGAGCCGGAGCCCAGCATGGAGCCGGCCTTGGCGACCGCGTCCTGGTCGAGGGGCATGTCCACCTGGTCGGGGCCGAACCAGGGCGCCGACGCCCCGCCCGGCACGAAGGCCTTGAGGGTGTTGTCGTCGCGGATCCCGCCCCCCAGGCGGGGGTCGTAGATCAGGTCGGCGAAGGTGGTCTTGGACATCTCGATCTCGTAGTTGGCCGGGCGCTTGACGTGGCCGGAGAGCGAGAAGAGCCGCGTGCCGGTGGAGCGTCCCTCGCCCAGGGCGGCGAAGGCGGCCCCTCCGTTGAGGACGATCCACGGCAGGTTGGAGACGGTCTCCACGTTGTTGACGACGGTGGGCTTGGCGTACAGGCCGACGGCGGCCGGAAAGTAGGGCGGCTTGTCGCGGGGGTAGCCGCGCTTGCCCTCTAGGCTCTCAAGCAGGGCCGTCTCCTCGCCGCAGATGTAGGCGCCGGCGCCGGGGTGCACGACGATGTCGAGGGAGAAGCCCGAGCCCAGGATGTCGCGGCCCACCACGCCTGCCGCGTAGGCCTCGTTGAGGGCGGCCTGCAGGCGCTCGATGCCGAGGGCGAACTCACCCCGCACGAAGATGAAGGCCTGCGACGCCCCCACCGCATAGGCGCAGATGAGGGTGCCCTCGATGATCTGGTGGGGGTCGTTCTCCAGGAGCATGTGGTCCTTGAAGGTGCACGGCTCGCTCTCGTCGCCGTTGATCACCAGGTAGGCGGGCCGGGCCTTGCCGAGCATGGACCACTTCTTGCCGGCTTCGAAGCCGGCCCCGCCCCGGCCCAGGATGTTGGCGGTGACCACCTCCGAGGAGATGTCGCCGGGCTGCATGGTGAGGGCCTTCCGCCAGCCCTCGTAGCCGCCGTTGCGCACGTAGGTGGCCATGGTCCACGAGTCGGCCAGGCCGTGGCGGCCGGTGACGATGGCCGGTGCGTCGGTGATCACAGCTTGCCCCCCTCGGGATCGGTGTGGGAGGTGCCCTCGCCGGCCCGGCGGATGGCCTGGGCCTGCTGCTGCGCCCCGGCGGTGGCCCGGGGGTGGGC
>JBHELO010000030.1:0-8923 GCA_046263055.1 Acidimicrobiales bacterium
TTGCTCGATCGCCCCGGCACGCGCAACGGGAGGCGAACGCCAATCTCGTCGCCAGCGCCCGCACTCGCTCGGTACCGCGAGTCGCTGCCCGGGGAATGTCCCACCTTGCCGGCGCTCCGGTGCGCCGGCTGGGCTAACCGACCGCCACGAAGAAGTGGGCGGCCATGCGGCCGGTGCCGGGTCCGCCGTTCAGCCCGAGCCGATCCTCGATGGCGGTCACCACCGCATCGACGGCAGGGGCGAGGCCGCCACCGCGTTGGTCGATCTCGGCTCGCACTGGCGTGCCCGCGCAGTAGCCGACCGCAAGGTCGCGCGCCGACGGCGCCGTTGTCTCAAGAGTGACGGTTTCAACCTGGACATCGGCGAACCCGCCGGCCCGCAGGTCGGCAAGCAGCCGGCCTGGGTCGGCGTCGGCGTGCGGGACGCTGGCCAGAAAGCGCGGCGGGTCGTCGGGAAAGGCCTGGGCGAGGCCATCGAGCACGGCCGCCTGATAGTCATGGTCCTCGATCGGACCCCACACGTTACCGGCGAAGGCACCGCCCGGGATGAGCACCCGCCGTACCTCGGCGAATGCCCGGGTCCGGTCGGAAAAGAACATCACGCCGAACTGGCAAACGACGGCGTCGAAGCCAGCGTCGCGGAACGGCAGCATCACGGCGTCGGCCTGTCCCCAGTCCGCCACTGGCGCCAAGCGGCGGCCCACATCGACCATCGCGTCGTTGAGGTCGGTGGCCACCAGTTCGACACCCGGGAGGAAGGCGAGCAGCTCGCGCGTGAGCACCCCGGTGCCGGCCGCCAGCTCCAGGACGCGTGCCGGGCGCCTCTCGGCGACGCGGCGGGCGAGATCGATCGCGAAGGGCTGGAACACCGGGATGCTGAGGTTCCGTTCGTAGGCATCGGGCATCGAGTCGGACCACACGCCGTCCTGGTTGGCAACCATGGCCGTGAACCTACGCGTGCGGGCGGCACGGAGGAGGCGTGCGGGCCTGGTTGCCTGGCACTGCGCCCGTGGGCCGAACGCCCGCCGGGGCCGGGGCACGGGCCTCCCGTAGGCGGAACGCCCGCCCTTGGGGGGCGCGCGCGCCCGTCCCGTACGCGGAACGACGAGCGGGGGTCCCGCAGGAGGGACGCGAGCCGGGGGTCCCGCAGCAGGAACGACGACTGGGCGTCGCAGGAGGGACGACGACCGGGCTCCCGCAGGAGGAACGACGACGGGCGCGTCCACGCGCGTCCCTCAGGCGGGAACGACGAACCAGTCGGCGTCCAGTCCCGGGTGTAAATGGACGACGGGCGTAGGTTCCTCTCGAAGCCTTCCGAGCAGAGAAGGGAACCTAGACCTGTGTCCACCGACAGTGCACGTGGCCGGCGTCCGGCACCCGGCGGTGGGCTTCTACCGTCTCTCGCTGACCTCGGACGCGGGGGTCACCGCCCGCCGCCTAGGCCGCCCCGGTCGTCACCGTCGACTGGGACAACGAGCTCGGCGTCAGCATGTTCACCTATTACCGGGCCAAGGGCGGGGCGCCCACCATCGGCTCGACGCCGTACTGCACGAGTGCGGAGGTCGCGATCGTCACCGGCTCGATTGACAAGACCGCGGGTGACGCCACGCTCGGTCCGAAGTTCCAGCCCCTCGACGTGGCGTTCGTGGTCGTCGTCCCGTAACCGCCCGTTTCAGCTCGAACGTCCCCGGGTTCGCGAGGCCGGCCGGAACGTCGTTGGTGTCGACGACCGACCGGCCGCCTCGCCGTCCGATACAGGACCTTCAGCTCGACCGGAGCGCTTTCAGGTGCTCGAGGAATGGGGTGCCACCGCCGAGCACGACCGGCACCAGGTCGACCCACATCTCGTAGCCGTCCTGCGACATGCTCGCCCGGTGTACACGCGGGTCACCGGTCGCCTCCTTCCCGTCTCGTGTCGTCACCCGGTAGCTGAGATGACTCACCCCGGTGGGCCACTCGACCGTCTTCGTGCACTGGAGGCCGACAGGCAGGTCGGTGAGGTCGCCGCTGAAGAGCCGGACCCCGTCACCCCGCCCGATGGACTGGCGTCCCGTAAGGCTGGTCCGGTGAACCATCCCGGTGACGGGGGGCTATGCGACACGACAGAGGGCCGGTTGGACCGGCTCGGGATCGGAAGCGGTGACGAGGGCGGCGACGGCTCTCTCCGCCTCCCGCTTGCCGCCGCGCACCGTCTGCGTCCGGTACGTCCGACGCCCCCTGAGCGGGTCCCGGCCGAGGTACACGCGCAGTTCCCACGCCTAGCCGCGCCGCCGGAGGTCGCCCCAAGGGACGGGCAAGGGATGGGCAAGAGGGCCCGGAAACGGAAGAGGGGCCCCCCGAGGACCCCTCCTCCATTGGGGGTCTTTGGAGCGGACGACGGGATTCGAACCCGCGACCCTCACCTTGGCAAGGTGATGCTCTACCAGCTGAGCCACGTCCGCAGTTGCCGTCGACTGTAGCAAGCGATCCCGGGGCGTGGCGAGAGCCTGCCAGCCTGGAGCGGTGCGAGTGGTGGGGGTGGACGTGGGGTCGAGGCGGGTCGACGCGGTGGCGTTGAACGACGACGGTCGGGTGCTCGGTGCCCGGGTCTTCCCGGTTGCCGACCTGGATGCGCTGCTCGGATGGGCCGATGGCGCAGCGGCGGTGTGCGTGGACTCCCCCGACCGCTGGAGCACCGCCCCTCACGCCGGTGACCTGGAGCTGGCACCCAAGTTCCGCTCCGCCAGGTGCGGGGAAATCGGCCTGGGCCGCCATTTCCGCATCTGGGTCCCGTGGACCACGCCCGTGGCCCCCGCTCCGAGAACCTGGATGGACGTCGGCGTCCGCCTGTTCGCCGCCCTGCGCGCCGCCGGCCACGAGCCCCTGGAGGTGTACCCCCACGGCGCCTTCCGGGTGCTGGGCGGCGGGCTGCGGCCGCCGAGCAAGCAGACCGTCGCGGGCATCGAGGCGCGCGTCCGCGCATTGGAGGCTGCCGGCGTGAGATGCCCGGCGCTCGGCATGTGGGGCCACGACGGCCTCGACGCGGCGGTGGCCGCCTTGGTGGCCCTCCACCACCTCCGAGGCCGGGCGGTGCCGGCATCGTGCGGCCACGACGGTTCCGCCATCTGGCTGCCGGCCGCCTCCGAAGGGACCGCCGGCACCGGGCGGTGACCGCCGGTCAGCGGCCGGTGTGGCCGAAGCCGCCCCGTCCCCGCTGAGACGCGGGGAGCTCGTCGACCACCGCGAACCGGGCCTGCTCGACCCGCTGGATGACGAGTTGGGCGATGCGGTCGCCCCGGTGCACCCGGTAGGCGGCCGTCGAGTCGGTGTTGACGAGCAGGACCAGCAGCTCGTCGCGGTACCCGGCGTCGATCAGGCCGGGCGCGTTCAAACAGGTCACCCCGTGACCAAGGGCGAGGCCGCTGCGGGGCAGGACCAGTCCGGCCCAGCCCTCGGGGATGGCCACTGCCACCCCCGTGCGTACCAACGCCCTCCCACCCCCGGCCGCCAGCTCCACGTCGTCGCGAGCCACGAGGTCGGCGCCGGCGTCGCCGGGGCGGGCGTAGGCCGGCAGGGCGAGGTCGGGGTCGAGGCGGACGAGGGGCACGTCGAGCACGGGCCGGCAGCCTACGATCGCCTTTCGTGCTCGTGTGGATGGACCTGGAGATGACCGGCCTCGACGCCGCCACCGACGTCATCGTCGAGATCGCCACCATCGTCACCGACGACGACCTGGAGATCGTGGCCGAGGGCCCCGACCTCGTCGTGCACCAGCCCGAGCCGGCCCTGGCCCGCATGGCCGACGTCGTCCGGACGATGCACGCCCGCAGCGGGCTGCTGGAGTCCATCGCCACCTCGCCGGTGTCGCTGGCCGAGGCGGGCGCCGCCACCCTGGACTTCATCCGGGGCCACGCCCCCGAGCCCCGAACCGTCCCGTTGTGCGGCAACTCCATCGGCACCGACCGGCGGTTCCTGGCCGCCCATCTGCCCGAGGTCGATGCGTGGCTGCACTACCGCTCGGTGGACGTCTCGACCGTCAAGGAGCTGTGCCGGCGCTGGTACCCCGAGGCGTTCGCCGCCGCCCCCGCCAAGCTGGGCGCCCACCGGGCGGCGGGCGACATCAGGGAGAGCATCGCCGAGCTGCGCTACTACCGGTCCGCGGTGTTCCGGCCGCCGCCCGGCGACCCAGCCGCCAAGCCCGTCGGCCCGCCGGGCTGAGGGGGACGCCGTGGCTGTGGCCCCGCGCCCCGCGGGCGGCTGGCCCTACCTGGACCACCCCGGGCCCCTGGCCTTCGCCCACCGGGGAGGCGCCGGCGACTGGCCGGAGAACACCATGGCCGCCTTCGAGCACGCCGTCGGCCTCGGCTACCGGTACCTGGAGACCGACGTCCACGTGACCGCCGACGGCGTGCTGGTTGCCTTCCACGACGAGGTCCTGGACCGGGTGACCGACCACCGGGGCACCATCGCCGCGCTGGCGTGGGCCGACGTGGCCGCCGCCCGGGTCGACGGCCACGCCATCCCCCGCCTGGAAGACATCCTCGGCACCTGGCCCGAGGCCCGGGTCAACGTGGACGCCAAGCACGACGCCGCCGTGGAGCCGCTGGCGGCCGCCATCGAGCGCACGGCGGCGTCCGACCGGGTGTGCGTGGCCGCCTTCTCCGACGCCCGCCTGGCCCGCTTCCGCCGCCGCACGGGCGGCCGGGTGTGCACCGCCGCCGGGCCCCGCGAGATCGCCCGCCTGCGCCTGGCCTCCTACGGGGTGCCCGCCGGGCCGCTGGCGGGGGCGTGCGCCCAGGTGCCGATCCGCTACGGGCGGGTGCCGATCGTGGACCGGCCGTTCGTGCGGGCCGCCCACCGGCGAGGCGTCCAGGTCCACGTCTGGACGGTCGACGCCGCGCCCGAGATTGAGCGCCTCCTCGACCTCGGCGTCGACGGCATCATGACGGACCGCCCGGCGGTCCTGAAGGACGTGCTGGCCCGCCGCGACCAGTGGGCCTGACCCGCCCCACCCGACCGTTCTTTGGCGCGCTGACCGCTTGGGGAGCAGTCAACGCGCCGAAGAACGGCGACGGTGCGTACGCTCCGCGCTGATAGCCGGTGACGTGACCGCCACGGCGACGGCGAACGGCGGCCGAGGCCGAGCAGATTCGGCGGGGGCTGCTGGCCCGGCGGTGAGGGAGGCGGGCGCCGGCGGGGGGCGTGTCACAGCCCCTCGGTAGCCTCGGGAGCGTGGACCTGGCGGCGGAGCAGCGGGCGGTGGTGGAGCACCGGGGTGGGCGGCTGCTGGTGGCGGGCGGACCGGGGACGGGCAAGACCACGGCGCTGGCGGCCCGCTACCTGGCCCTGGTGGCCGAGGTGCCGGCGTCCGCCGTGCTCGTGCTGTGCCCCACCCGGGCGGCGGCCGGGCGCTTCCTCGACGCCGCGCTCCCTCGCCTGCGGGGTGGGTTCGACGCCCTCCCCGTCACCACCGTCTGGGGCCTGGCGTACGACCTGGTGGCCCGCCACGGCGAGCCGCCCACCCTGCTGTCGGCGGCCGAGCAGCGCGAGGAGGTGGCCCGCCTCCTCGCCGCCGAGGGCCCGGCCCGCTGGCCGTCGTGCGCCGCCCTGGTGGGGCGGCGGGCGTTCGCCGGGGAGGTGGCGGCCGGCGTCGTGGACCTCCAGGCGTCGTTCCTCGGCGCCGAGGAGGCGCTGGCCCGGGCGGAGAGGGCGGGCGACGAGCACCGGGCCCGGATGGCCGACCTGGTGGCGTTCACCGCCCGCTACCGGGCCGCCCTCGCCGGCCGCCACCTGGTGGACGGCGCCGGCCTGCTGGTGGCGGCCGACCACCTCCTGGCCCGCCCCGACGTGGCGGTGGCGGAGGCCGGCCGCCTGGCCCACGTGCTGGTGGACGACGCCCACCTGGCGTCGCCCGCCACCGGGCGGCTGGTGAGGCGCCTGGCGGCGGCCGCCGGCCCGGCTCTGGCCGTGGCGGTGGCCACCGACCCCGGCGTCCCGGTGCCTCCTGCCGACCCGTGGGCCGGGCTCGGCGACGGCGACGCCACCCGGGCCGCGCTCAGCACCGCCTTCACACCCCCGCCCGAGCGCGCCCTCGTCACCTGCTCGCACCCGTCGGTGGAACCCGAGGCGGTGGCCGGGGAGTTGCTGGCCGCCCGCGACGGCGGGCGGCCGTGGTCGGAGATGGCGGTCCTGGTACGCACCACCGCCGGCCGCCGGGCCCGGGCCGTGGCCCGGGCGCTCGCCCGCCACGGCATCCCGGCGGCGGGCGTACCCGCCGCCGCCAGAGACGAACCGGTGGTCCGGGCCGTGCTCGACGTGCTCCGGTGGGTGGGTGGCGAGGCAACCGCCCTCGAGCGGCTGGTGGGGGCGCCCGTGTCCGGTCTGGACCCGGCCGAGGCCCGACGGGTGCGGGCGCAGTCGGCGGCCGCCGCCATCCCGCTGGAGGCCCATCCCCGGCTGGCCCCCCTCGCCCGCCTGCGGGCCGACCTGGTGGCCCGGGCCGCCACCGCCACTCCCCACGACCTGGCCTTCGAGGTCTGGCGCCAGTGCCTCACGCACCTGGTGGCCACCGGTCCCGACGCCGGGGGCGGCGAACCGGCGGTCCGCACCACGGCAGCGGCGGGCGGCGGCGGCCAAGGGTGGGCGGGCGACGGGCGGGCCCTCGACGCCCTCGTGGCCTTCCTGGAGGGCCTCGCCCGCCGGGCCGAACGCCGGCCCGGGGAGCGCCTGATGGAGTTCCTGGCCGCCGTGGAGGGCGAGCCCGACGCCGCCCCGTGGCAGGCGCCCGCCCGGCCGGCCACGGGCGACGTGGTCACCATCGCGTCCATCGACGGGGCCACCGGCCGGCACTGGCCGCTCGTCGTCGTGGCCGGCTGCGTGGAGGGCGAGCTGCCCCGGGTGGTGGCCCGGGCCCGCCTGTTCGACGTCGCCGGCCTGGCCGAGCCCACGGTCCCCGAGCCGGCCGAGCGCCGCAACCGGGCCCTCCTCGCCGAGCGCCGGCGCTTCGCGGTCGCCACCGCCCGGGCCACCGACCATGTCGTCGCCATCGCCGCCCCCGAGCCCGGCGTGCTCCTCAGCCGGTTCGTGGAGGGCTGGCCCCCGGCCGCCGTCCGCCTGCCGTTGGCGCCCGGCCGCCCGCCGGTGACCCACCCCCCCACCGCCAACCCGGTGCCCGTCGTCCCCGACGGCACGCTCCGCCTGTCGGCCAGCCAGCTCGCCACCTACGACGACTGCCCCCTCCGCTATGCCTTCGAGTACGGCCTGGGCGCCCGCACCGAGGCCGGCGTGCACGCCGAGCTGGGCACGCTCGTCCACCGGATCCTGGCCGCGTTCTGCGACCCCGAGGCCGACCGGGCGGACATCCCCCACACCAGGGAGGGCCTGCTGGCCCTCGGCGAGCGCCTGTGGCGCGACGACCTCGCCCGCTTCCGGCCCCAGGTGGAGGAGGCCAGGCGGGACTGCTTCGCCATGCTCGAGGCCTGGTGGGAAAAGGAGGGGGGCGACGATCGCCTGGCGCCCGAGGTGCTCGCCGTCGAGCGCCGCTTCGAGGTGGAGGCCGGCGGCCACCGCCTGGTGGGGGCCATCGACCGCATCGACCGGGCCGACGGCGGCGAGGGCATCCGGGTCGTCGACTACAAGACGGGCAGACGGGAGCCCCGCCCCGACGCGGTGGCCGACGACGTCCAGCTGGCGGTCTACCACCTGGCCGCCAGCCGGGACCCGGAGCTGGCCGCCCTGGGCCCGCCCACCCAGCTCCGCCTGCTCTACCTGCGCAGCATGCACGCCTTCGACCAGCCGGTGGCTGACGACAACGAGGCGGCCACCGAGGCCCGGGTGGCGGCTACCGCCGCCCGCATCCTGGCCGAGGAGTTCGAGCCGTCGGTGGACGCCGACTGCCGGCTGTGCTCCTTCCACCGACTGTGCCCCCTCCAGGACGAGGGCCGGATGACCGGCGTGCAGGGATGACCGACGGCTCCCCGGACCCGGCCGCCGGAGCCGGCGGCGGCGGGCCGTGCTCGACCGTGGCCCTGACCGCCGAGCAGGAGGCGGCCGTCACCGCGTCGTTGGCGCCCCTGCTCCTGGTGGCGGGCGCAGGGGCGGGCAAGACCACGGTGATGGCCCGCCGCATCCTCCACCTCGTGCAGTCGGGCCAGGCCCGGCCGTCGGAGATCCTCGGGCTCACCTTCACCAACAAGGCGGCCCGCAATCTCAAGCAGCGCGTGCGCGACGTGCTGGGTCCCGACGCCGACGTCACCGTCGCCACCTACCACTCCTTCGGCGCCTCGCTGGTGGCCGACCACGCCCTGGAGCTGGACCTGGCGCCCGCCACCCAGGTCCTCGACCGGGCCCAGTCCTGGCAGCTCCTGTACTCGGTGTTCGACGACTTCCGCTTCCACCGCCGCCGGACCCTGTCGCCGCGGGCCCTGCTCGACGACGCCCTGGCCCTGGCGTCGCGCTGCGCCGACCACCTGGTGCCCGTGGAGGCGGTGGCCGAGGACTGCCGCCGGCTGGCGGCGACGGCACGGTGGACGGGCACCCGGGAGGCGGCCGCCGGCCGCCTCGAGCTGTGCCAGGTGGTCGCCGCCTACGGGCGGCGCAAGCGCGACCGCAACCTTGTCGACTTCGGCGACCAGGTGGCCTTGGCCGTTCGCCTGCTGACCGAGCACCCGGAGGTGGCCGAGGCCTACCGCCGCCAGCACCCGGTCGTGCTGCTGGACGAGTACCAGGACACCAACTACGCCCAGCGCCGCCTGCTGGAGCTGCTCTACCCGTCGCCGGGCCCGGACGGCACCCCGCCCGCGGTCACCGCCGTGGGCGACGACATGCAGTCCATCTACGGCTTCCGGGGCGCCCACCTGGCCAACATCCTCCGCTTCGGCCGGCATTTCCCGCCGCCCCGGCCACTGCCCCTGCAGGTCACCTTCCGCTTCGGCCCCACCCTGGTG